>JBIIEC010000439.1:0-4994 GCA_044238045.1 Pirellulaceae bacterium
GGTGGTGTGGCCGAGTGCGGCGAGGACTCCCAAGGTCAGCAGTCCGAGGCTGGCCATCGCCATCGCGCCTCGGCGCTGGATGGTGGCCAGCAACGTCGCGCCGAGGCTGGCGAGGAACAGCAGCGCAAGGATTCCCACCACCAACCAAGGGCCCAGTTCGGCAGAGGTGACACTGGGACGCGCCAATGCCAGGGCCATCAGCAGGACCAGCAGGCAGCGGGCCGCCAGCAGCAGCCACTGTCGCCACTGCAGCCGACGACGATTGGTCGCTTCACGCTGCCGCAGGAATCGCATGGCCGGAAACGCCAGCGACCGTGGCTTCTGGCGCATTGCCATGTGCAGTACCAGCGGCACCGCCACGAACAGGCTTCCAAGCAGCAGGAGGGAAAGATTGACGAACGACACGTTCGAGGGTTCCGCGACTCGCGGCCGACGCCCGAGGTTTGGACGTTCGGCGGCATTTTCTCCTCTGCGTTCTCCGGCGCGGAGCGCGACGAGCGCCCGTTCCGTGGCGGCCGCCGCATGCGTCAACAGCGACCGCGGCGCGATGTCAGGTACTCCAACAACGCCTTGTCGAACTGCATGCTCGTATCCAGCGGCACATAGTCGACGCCGATCTGGAAGCACTCCTTGCGAAACTGGCCGCGAAACGCCTCTACCTCCGCCACATACTCGTCGCGAATCCCCGTGGCGTCGACCTCCAGCCGCGTCGCGTCCTCGGGGTCTTCGAATTCGACAGCGCCTTCGAACGGAAACGTGACCTCGGCTTCGTCCAGGATGTGGAACAGGATCACATCGTGTCCGCCGTGCCGCAGGCGGCGCAGGGCCTGCATCGTAGGCTGGGGATCACCGAGCAGGTCGCTGAAGATCATCACGAGGCTGCTGTGGCGCAGCATCGCGGCGATCTGGGTCAGGCTGTTGGCAATGTCCGTTCCGCCGGTGGGCTGCAGTCGGGAAAGCTGCGAGAGCACATTGCCCAGCTGCGTCCGCTTGGATTGCGGCGGCAGGCTCTGTCGCACCTGCGTGTCGAAGGTGAGCAGCCCGACGGGATCCTGCTGGTGGACCATCAGGTAACACAAGGCCGCCGCCAAACAGATGGCGTAGTCGAACTTCGTCAGCTCCTGGCGATAGGTGTAGCCCATGGAACGACTGAGGTCCATCGCGAGATAGCCCGTCATCGTCGTTTCGGCTTCGAACTTTTTGACGTAGTACTTGTCCGTCTTGGCGTAGATCAGCCAGTCGATATCCTTGGGATCGTCACCCGCCGAATAACGTCGATGCTCGCTAAACTCCACCGAGAACCCGTGGAACGGGCTGGCGTGCAGGCCCTGCAGGAAGCCCTTCACGACGAACTGCGCGCGCAGGTCCAGCCGGGAGATCTGCCGTGCGACAGAGGGCTTGAGGTATTTTTCGACGGTCGACATCGGAGGGATTTCCCGGGAGAACCGGCGGGCGCGAAGCGAGCGTTGGTCAACCGTCGGAATACTTGGGGATCGCCGGCTCCGGCAGCAGCTTGACGAGTCGCTGGACGACGTCGTCGGTGGTCATGCCTTCGGCCTGGGCCTGGAAGTTGGTGCTGAGGCGATGGCGGAGCACGGGGACAGCGATCTTGCGGACGTCTTCGATGGACACGGCAAAGCGTCCATCCATGGCAGCCAGGGCCTTGCCGCCGTTGATGAGGAACTGTCCGGCACGCGGACCCGCGCCCCAGTCCACCAGTTCGCGCACGAAGTCCGGGGCCGATTCGTCCTTCGGCCGCGTCGCCCGCACCAGCCGCGCGACATACTTCACGATATGCTCACTCACGGCCACGCTGCTGACCAGCCGCTGCAGGTTCACGATGGAACGGGCCGACAGCACCTTGCGGACCTCGACCTTCTCGTTGCGCGTGGTGGTGGAGAGAATCTGCTCTTCTTCTTCCGCCGTAGGATATCCAACCTTGATGTTGAACATGAACCGATCCAGCTGCGCTTCCGGCAGCGGGTAGGTGCCTTCCTGCTCGATCGGGTTCTGCGTGGCGATGGTGAAGAACGGTTCGGGCAAGGCATAGGTCGTGCGCCCGACGGTCACTTCGCGCTCCTGCATCGCCTGCAGCAGCGCGGCCTGGGTCTTGGGCGGCGTGCGGTTGATTTCGTCGGCAAGCAGGATGTTGGTGAAGATCGGGCCTTCGACGAAGCGGAACTGTCGGCGCCCCGATTCGTCCTCGTCCAGCACGTTCGTGCCGGTGATGTCCGAGGGCATCAGGTCGGGCGTGAACTGGATGCGTTTGAAGGCGACATCCAAAATGGACGCGAGCGTGCTGACCATCAGCGTCTTGGCGAGCCCGGGGACTCCTTCCAGCAGGCAGTGGCCGCGCGTGAAAATGGCTGCGAACAGCTGTTCGATCACGTCGTTCTGCCCGACGATGACGCGCTGCAGTTCCTGCTGCATCAGCACGCGATGCTGGCTGAACTCCTGCAGCACATCGCCCAGGTTGCGAGGTTTGCTCGACACGAATTCCGCTCGCCTTTCTGCTAGGGTTTCCCCAGAGGATGTTCGAGGAGGATAGTCGGCGCGGACCATCCTGCGCTTGGCCTGCCTGCGCCTGGCATCTCCTGCGCCTGGCCTGGCTGCGTCTGGTCCAGCCGGACCCAGCCCGCGACGACTGGATCCTCGGGCCGGCTCGTGCTCCTTCGTCTGTCGTGTCCCCGCGTACCCCTCGACTGATTCTAGGGCGGTCTTCCCGCGCGGACAATGCAACCGGTCGATCGCCCCCATCTTGCCCCGGATGTCGAGTCGTGGCACTCGTGATGGGACTTGAAGTGGACCGTCCACGGCGGCCGCAGTTGGCCATGGCTCAGTCATCGGCACGTCTTGGCGTGAATTCTTGTGGGAGTGCGGTAGGATAGGGCTTCGCCGGATGACCACGAGTTATGATCCCTATCTCACCGATGTTTTAAGGCGCGCGGCACGGCTGGCAGGTTGGTGTTGCGGCTGGCAGTGGTGGGGACAGTCGGGTGATGGGGGTGGGGCGAGGAGTGTGCATGAAGCGGATCAGGCAGGCTGCGGTGTGGTTGTGGACGGGCTGGCTGATGCTGTGGATCACGGCGGTGCCGGCGCGCGCCCAGGTGACGGCCGACCAGGTGCGGACGAGCATTGAACGGGGCGTGGGGTACTTGAAGCGTGAGCAGAACCCGCGGAACGGTACCTGGGTGGAGCATCCGATCTACGAGGGCGGCATCACGTCGCTGTGCACGCTGGCCCTGCTGAACTCCGGCGTGCCGTTGGACGACCCGGCCATCCAGCGCGCGCTCCGCTTCGTGCGGATGCCCAGGAAGACGCGACACACCTACAGTGTCGCGTTGGAGACGATGGTGCTGTGCGCGGCGGAGCCGGACAAGGATCGACTGCGGATCCGGGAGAACACGGCGTGGCTGCAGGAGCAGCAGGCCACGAAGGGTCCCAACAAGGGCGGATGGTCGTACGGCGAGACGCTGGACCTGGACACGGCCGATCCGTCGAACACGCAGTTCGCCATGCTCGCGCTGCACGAAGCGGAGCGTGTGGGGGTGGAGGTGTCGGATGTGGTCTGGCAACGCGCGCTCGGCTACTGGACTCGTCTGCAGCGCGATGACGGCGCGTGGGCCTATCCCGACCAGGCACCGTCGGGAAGCATGACCTGCGCCGGTATCGCCTCGACCATCATCGCGCTGGGCCAGACGGGAGAGGGCGACGCGGTGGTGCGTGAGGGGCGTGTGGAGTGTTGCCAGCCGCAGGCCGACCACCAGATCCCCACGCGCGGCCTGCAGTGGCTGGCCAAGCACTTCACCGTGAACAGCAATCCGTATCCGACGAACCCGCGCGAACGCGAATTCAACCACCCGCACCTGTTGTACTACATCTATGGCGTGGAACGCGTGGGACGCATGACCGGCAGCCGTTTCATCGGCGAGCATGACTGGTACCGGGAAGGCGCCGAGATGCTGCTCAAGAAGCAGGACCGGATCGCCGGCTACTGGCGCGGCACGAGTGCGGCCAAGGGCGTGTCGGTCGAGGAGCATCCGCATGTGGGCACGTCGCTGGCGCTGCTATTCCTCTCGAAGGGGCGAAGGCCGGTGGTGGTCAGCAAACTGAAGCTGGCCGAGTCGGACGACTGGAATCGCCATCGCCAGGACATCGCGCACCTCACGACCGATGTCGAGCGTCGCTGGAAACGCGATCTATCGTGGCAGGTGGTCGACGGCCAGGCCGCGTCGCTCGAAGACCTGCTGCAGTCGCCGGTACTCTACCTCAGCGGTCGCGATGGACTGTCGCTCACGCCGGAACTCAAGGAGAAGCTCAAGCAGTACATCGAGCAGGGTGGATTTCTGTTCGCGGAGTCGTGCTGCGAGGGCGGGGACTTTGATCGCGACTTCCGGCAACTGATGGCCGAGCTTTTTCCGGACAGCCCGCTGCGCCTGCTGCCGCCCGACCACCCGATCTGGTACGCCGAACAGGCGGTTCCCGCCGAGTACCTGCGGCCCCTGTATGGCGTGGAAGCCTGCTGTCGCACGTCGGTCGTCTACTGTCCCGGCACCCTCTCCTGCTACTGGGAACTCGCGTCCGTCCGCAACCTGGCGAGTCTTCCGGAGGCGATCGGCCAGGAGGTCCGCTCCACGCTGGCCATGGGCGCCAACATCCTGACCTACGCGACCAACCGCGAACTGAAGGACAAGCTCGACGCGCCGCAGGTACTACCCGAGGTGGCGAAGACGGAGTTGACCGAGCGGGGCACGCTGTATGTGGCCAAGATTCAGCACGGCGGTGGCAGCGACGACGCGCCCGCCGCGCTCAGCAACCTGCTGGGCGTCTCGCGCCGGCAGCTCCAGATGCCTATCAGTGCCGAAAAACGCCTGTTGCCGCTGACCGCCGACTCACTCTACGACTACCCGATCCTGTTCCTGCATGGACGGCGAGACTTTCGTTTCAGCGAGCCGGAGCGCGAGGCGTTGCGGCGTTACGTCCGCAACGGCGGC
>JBIIEC010000075.1:0-17427 GCA_044238045.1 Pirellulaceae bacterium
CCAGTCGCTGGTTTTCGCCTGCGTGAATGAAGTGCTGGGATTCGAAGTCGGCGACTTGCGATCAGGAAAGGTGCTGCATCGCGTCGAGGTGGCTGGCTACCCCCAAGGCCCGGTCAAACGTCATGGATGCCCCAGCCACGGCATCGCGATGACTCCCGATGAACGCGAAATCTGGGTCACCGACGGACACCATCGACAGCTGCATGTCTTCGACGCCACCCAGATGCCGCCCGCGCCGCGAACGCAAGTGGCCCTGCGGGATGAACCCGGCTGGATCCTGTTTTCAGAGGACGGTCGTCACGCCTATCCCTCCACCGGCGAGATCATCGACGTCGCTCGTCGAGCGGTCGTCGGACAACTGGTCGATGAACAGGGGCGGGCGGTGCAGAGCGAAAAGATGCTGGAGGTCCACTGGCAGGGCCCCTCGGTAACCTGGGTGGGCGACCAGTTCGGAATCGGCCGGACTCGCGGATCCGCCGCAGAACGTCCCTGACGGGGAAGCCTCGTCAGGCGACACAGGCCGTGGCTTGATCGGGCCGTGGCTTGATCGGGCCGAAACAGAGCCCCCCGCGTCGGGCTGCCGTTCAGGCGGGAGCCACCCGCCTGTCCGTCCCGACGGACGCGCATGAAAAACGCCGGGCATGAACCCGGCGTTTTCTTCGAGAGAGCGAGGCCGACGGGGCTCGAACCCGCAACCACCGGATCGACAGTCCGGTACTCTAACCAATTGAGCTACGGCCCCTCGCGTGAGTCCTGAATTATAATTGCTTCCGTCTGGCCTGCAAGCGTCCCCCAGGATTTCAACCCCATCGGCGGGGCGTCCCGGAACCGTTTCTTGCCAAGGCCTGAAAAAGGCCATCCAAGCACTCCGTCCGCTCCGGGATCCTTGCGGTCAAGGAGGCGAACAGAGAGTAAGTCGGACGCTCCCGCGACGCATCTTGCGGAAAAAAGGCGTTCCGGCGTCGTCACCGCCAAACGCCTCGATCGGAATCGAGCGACCAACCCGCGAACCTCGCCTGTCTTACCAGACCCCTTTGCTCGGGTCGTACCCCAGTTGCCGGGCCCCTTCCAACTCCGCGGCGGCCTCCTCTGTGCGTCCCGCCGCTTGGTAGGCGAGTCCTCGATGATGGCGGATGACAGCCAGCGTCTCGCGATGCTCGCGTTCTTCCCGGGGCGCGAGGCCTGCGGACGATTTGGCCAGTTCCTGCCGCGCGGCGGCCCAGCGTTTCTCTTCCGCGTCGACGGCCTGGTCCAGATCGCTGATGGCTTCCGCGTGGCGACCGGCCAGATGATGCAGGAAGCCCCGCGTATCGAGAAAAGCGGCTTTCACCGACAGCGGCGCCTGGGGCTGGTCCGCGGCTGTCAGTTCGATCGCTTTCTGGATATCCTGAGCCCCCAGTTCCAGGTCGCGCCCGGCCAAAGCGCGCGCATAGGCGCGCTGGTTCAGGGCCACGGGGAACTGGTCGGGATAGTCCGACAGGATGCTCACCACCGCCTCGATATCGGCGAGTGCCGCGTCGTGGTCCCCCTTCCGCTGATGGACGAGCGACCGCGCCGACAGGCCGGAGACTCCCAACGTGCCTTCCAAGTCCGCGGCCCGCGTGGAATCTTCCCAAGCACCTAGCAGGTCGCCGGAGCGCAAGCGTTCCAGGGATCGCTGCGTGTGGGCTTCGGGAAGCTGCGGATTCCACTGCAGGGCAAGATCGAGGTGCCGAAGCGTCGTGGCCGTATCGTCCCGCCGCGCCACTTCCAGCGCCGCAGCCAGATACCAGCGAGCCACCTCGCGAGGCACGCCGACCCAAAGCAGCGGGCCCGCGACCAATGCGATGGCGGCGGCGACCGCCCAACGCGCTCCCGGCGCCGAGCGCCATCCCGAACTTTTCGACGGTTCACTTCCCATGCGACATTTACCCGCGCTTCCACAGACTTCTCAACGGGCCACTCCCCAGGCCTGCTGACAGGCCCTCGATTCCCCGACTCTTGTCAGGATCCCCGGGGACAGCGATCCGATCAAGCCCCTGCCTTCCGCGCGTCGCATTGAAACTCGCCCTTCCCCGCAGCCGCCCTCGCGTCGTTGACTAACCCGCTCGATCGCCTAGAATCGTCGCTTGCGTGGCTCGAAGCCGCCTGCAAGAAGGTCCGAGTGGGAGTCCCCGTATGCCCTTGTACGAGATTGAGACGAAGGCGCACATCATTATTACCTGGGCCGACAGCGAAGCAGCCGCGTCGCAGGTGGTGCAGGATGCCTATCCCGGGGATTCCGTGATTCGCCTGACCAAGCGTCCGCGACATACGTGGGTCATCTCCAAAGCCGCCCTGGGACTCGTCACCACGAGCGTTGATCCCTGTTCGACCGCGCGCGACTGCCTTGCCAAATCCCAAGGCGACAAGATCCACGCCATTCGTCTCTACATGCAGGAGACCGGCGCCGACCTGCCAGAAGCCCGCAAGGTGATCGAATCCAACATGGTCATGGGCTGGTAGCGTTTCTCTTCTCAGCCCCTGCGCGGCGGGCGCCTGTCCGCTTCCCACCGGGCGATCGCCGTGGGAAGCGAGTTTCCTCCAGCCGACGGCGTCCGCAGCGTCCTTCCTCGACCTTATGCATCGAAGCCCCTTGGAGACCCTCATGGCCTTTTTCTCGCTTCGCGGTCACGTCGCCCTCGTCACCGGCAGTTCCACCGGACTGGGCAAGACCACGGCCATGATCCTTGGACGAGCGGGAGCCAAGGTGGCCTTGAACTACCAGAACAACCAGAGCCGCGCCGAGAAGGCGCTCGAAGAGTTCCAGGCAGCAGGCATCGAATGCATGCTGACGCGTGCCAACGTGACCGACGAGGCCGAAGTTGACCGCATGTTCCGGGAGATCGAAACCGGGCTGGGGCCCGTCGACATCGTGGTCGTCAACGCCACGCCCGAGCAGCCGCAGCGGCCGATTGAGGAGTACGACTGGGCGTTCTACCAGGAGATGCTGGACTTCTTCGTGAAGAGCCCCTACCTGCTGGCTCGCCGCGCGCTGCCGACCATGAAGGAGCGTCACTGGGGTCGGTTCATCAACATCACCAGCGAAGTCTACCATCGCAGCGTTTCGCCATTCAGCGCGTACGTATCGGCGAAGGGAGGCCAGATCGGCTGGACGCGGAGCATGGCTTCGGAATTGGCGCCCTACGGCATCACCGTCAACAGCGTGGCCCCGGGCTGGATCCCCGTCGAGCGGCATGAAAAGGATCCGCAGGCCGCCAAGGATGCCTACCTCGCAGTCGTCCCCATGGGTCGCTGGGGGACGCCCGAGGATGTGGCCTTCTCCGTGCTGTACTACGCGAGCAACGAAGCGTCCTTCGTGACGGGCCAGACGCTGTGCGTCAACGGCGGAGTCACTCCCTGGTAGCGGAGTGACTCGCGCGGTGGCTGTCGAGGCTGCGCGGCCTGCGTCTTAGCGATAGCTCGGCGAGATGCGCGAGCGGGAAGCATCGCGATAGGAAGCCGGTTCCACCGACGCTTCCTCGGTCGCGCCTTCACCGCTGGCCTGGGAAACCTTGTTGGGGGCATAGTTCCCGGTGCTGCCCGGCCTCCAAGGCTGGTTGGACCGTTTGGCGGGCAAGGCCGTCGGCTCGGCCGACTTGCCCTCGGTCTTCTCCTCGGACTTCTCCGTTTCCTGCGAAGCGCCGGCCGGTTCGGACTCGCCGGGCGCGGAGGCTTCGGCCGACTCATCCCCGTCCGCGAACCGATTTCGGAATCGGCTGTAGGCGCGACTCGCGGCCGCCTCGGCCGACTTGGCACCGGAGACCACGGCCTGGTCGGCCGCTCGCGCCGTCTGCGTCAGCGCTTCATCCGCTGCTTCCGCCGCGCCCCGACCGGCTTTCCCGAGTTCCTTGCGAGTCTCCTCGACCTCTTCCTTAACGGCGTTTTTCGCCGCTTCTAGGTTCTCTTCCAACTCATCCTGCACGGCGACAGCCTGCCGTCCCGCCTTCTGGTAGGCTTCGCGCGCCGTCTCCTCCGTGTTCTCCGCGATCTCGCGTGGCACGGCAGCGGCCGCTCGCACGCCTTCCCGCAGCTGGCCCTTCAACTCGTCTCGCGCATCGCGGGCCGTCTCGGTCGTCTCGGCCGCAAACTCACGAGCGGCCTCTGCATAACTCTCGTCGGGCACGCCATCCTCGCGCGATGCTTCGCGGCCAAGCGTCTCGCCCGCCGCCGGCACCACTCGCTGGCTGAAACGGCTGTAGCTGCGGGCGCTCTCGGCCGACTCCTCCGCAGCGCTGCCGGCACCCGCTGCCAGTTCCGAGGACGCACGGGGTGCGGTCGCGGAAGCCTTTCGCTCCGTCGACTCCACTTCCTCCGAGTATTCGTTGCCATAGAAGCCGCGTTTGGGCGTCGAAGCCACCGCACCGCCTCGGCTGGATCCCTCCGCTCCGGACTTCGCTTCCGTGGCAGCCTTGCCCGTGTCGTAACGGCCCGTATCGTACTTATCGCGTTTCGCAGTCCCCGCCTCGGCCACCTGCGAAGTCGACCGCTTCATCGCATCCGCCGACTTGGTCTCCCCCGCGACGCGTTCCGACCGCTCGGCCAGAGCGTTTGCTTCGGAGCGAGTCGCTGCCTTGTCCGAGTTCAGCGAATCGGACTTAGGCTTGGATCGCGATGCCACCAGCGGCGTCGCCTCCGTCGTGGGCTTGGTCGGAAGGGCGCCATCCGTCTCCCAGTCGCTGACGTTCGGCTCCTTGTTCGCCATCCATCCCATGCCGGGAATGCTGGAGAGCGAATTGCGTGTGGAGCGACAGCCCTCCAGGGACGCCAGAATGCAGAAGGCAGCGACACACCGCAGACCGACACCGAACTTATGCATGCTTGACATGGCCATCCACCTTGCGTTGGACTCACCTCGCACCAGGAGTACGTCGAGCCTCAGCCCGTTCGTCGCCCGAAACCTACACAGGTTGCCCGAACCGCGAATTCATTTTTTCGCGCACCACCGGCTACTTTTGACTCTTCGGTACCCGGCTCCAGATCGCCAAAGTCGAATCGTCCAAAAGGTCGAAACCGGCAGCGCTACGCGGCAATCCCGGTGCGCGGCGGGATGGTAGGAAGCTCGAAGAAGCAGGTCAAGCGAAACTGGGCAAAACCCGTCGACGCCCGCTAGCTCCCCAGCCACGGCGAGAATTCACGCAGGAGTCGCAGCACACCCGAGCGCGGAAGCGGAACGGATCGAAAAGGCGGCTGAGAGCGGGCAGGAGTTGGAAGAGTACTCCGCTGGCGATTTCGCCGAAGAGCACCTGCCGGGTTGCTCCCGGTCGTTCGCTGGCTGCGAAAGCAGTGGCCACAGGGCGATGGCTGCGGGCGAGGGTCGCCAGCAACGGCCGCGCTACCACGCCGTGCGCTGCGCCGGATCTACGCGTCGACGCCGTGCGCTGCGCCGGAGCTACGCGTCGCCGCCGTGCGCTGCGCCGGAGCTACGCGTCGCCGCCGTGCGCTGCGCCGGAGCTACGCGTCGCCGCCGTGCCGCAAGTCGCTGACACGACGGCTGGTCCGCACCATGCGGCAGGGAGCCGCAGGCAATGAGAGCCTAGGCTGCGGCGAAGCGGCGAGCCACTTCGTTCCAGTTGACGATCTGGAAGAAGGCCTCGACGTAGTCGGGGCGACGATTCTGATAGTTCAGATAGTAGGCGTGTTCCCATACGTCGATTCCCAGGATCGGCGTACGACCTTCCATGAGCGGGCTGTCCTGGTTCGCCGTGCTCTCCACGACCAGTTTGCCCTGGCCGACGCTCAGCCAAGCCCAACCGCTGCCGAACCGGGTCTTGGCGGCGTTGCTGAACGCCTCCTTGAACTGAGCGAAACCGCCGAAATCACGCGTGATCGCGGCCGCCAGATCGCCCGTCGGCTCCCCACCCGCCTGCGGTCCCAGGATGGTCCAGAACAGGGCATGGTTCGCATGGCCGCCGCCGTGGTTCCGCACCACGTTACGGATGTTTTCCGGAACCGATGCCAAGTCCGAGATCAGAGCTTCCACCGTCTTGCTCTCCAGCGGGGTGCCGGCGATGGCTTTGTTGACGTTGTCGATGTACGTCTGGTGGTGCTTCGTATGGTGGATCTCCATGGTCCGAGCATCCACGTGCGGTTCCAAAGCGTTGTAAGCGTACGGCAGTTGCGGCAACGAGTAAGCCATGAGTGGGTCCTTGTGAGTGCTCGGGAAGGTCTGCTCCGCAGCGGAAGCCCGACGATCCACGGTGGGTGATCTAAAGGGGAGTCGAATCCAGCGACGGCGGGGCAGCCCTGATCGAACGATCGCGGCACGCTTCATCCCCACCGGCGTGGCCCCGCTTCTTCGGAAAGAGGCAGGCACTGCGGAAGAATAGCGAAGCCTCGATGGTTTGACAATGAGGCGGCTAGCTGAGCTGCGGCCAAGCCGCGTTGGGCAGATCCAGCAAGGCAACCCGCATCCGAGCGTTGCATCGGGGCGCAGCATTGGGGCGTGCGAGCGAAGCGCGCGCATCTACGCCATCTTCGCCAGATGGACCCACATCGTTCAGAATGGAGCAGCCCGGTAGCGACCGCCGATTCCCTCCATCGAGCGCTGCAGGACGACGAGGCCCTCGAGCGTTCAAGGACGGCAAGGAATGGATGCAAGCACGCCCGACCGCATGGTCATTCGCCGCTCGACCCCGCACGGCGACCGACGTCGCCGCGTGGTCGTCAAGGATCCGGCCCCTTCTGCCAGCGGCACGGCCGGCAGTTCGAGGACTGCCGGCGACTCGTCGGAATCCCGGACCACTGCGCCTCGCCGCTACGCGGCTGCGGCCCTGCGGGAGGAACAGCCGCGCGTCTGCGACTGGATTCCCACCGGGCTCTGGTCACTGTCCGCATGGTTCCTGGGCCTGAGCGTGCTGGTTGCCAGCGTCGGCGGCCTGCATCTCCTGGCGCTCGAAACCGGGCGACGCTGGCAGGTCGATCTGCCGTCGCTGCGTGTTGACACCGGCCGGAATTTCTCGCACTTCGTGCAGGCGGCCCTATGGCTCATGGCCGCTTCCTGCTGTCGCCAGATCCTGCATCTCCGCCGCCATCGAGTGGACGACTATCGAGGCCGATACCGCGTCTGGTATCCCGTCGCCTTGGCTTCTCTCCTGTTCTGCGTCAACGCAGTCACCGGCCTCTCGCAAAACCTGGTGCTCGCGGCGCCCAAGCTGCAATCGTCGCTGGGCGTGGATTTCTCGGCATCTTGGTCGCACCTGTCGCTGCTGGCGGTGGTCACCCTGGCCGCCGGACGCCTCGCAGCGGAACTGTGGGCATGTCGGTCGGCCGTGGTCAGCCTTGGCCTGGCCTGCGTGCTGGCTTGGAGCATGGCGATCGCTCGCCTTGTCGGCGGCTTTTCCGCAGACAGCCCGGCGTGGACGCTGGTCGAGTCCCTGGGCAGCCTCGCGACAACACACTTCTTTTTCTTTGCGATGCTGCTGAATCTGCGGCATGTCTTCCTCGACGCGCAGGGCGAACTGCCGGTTCGGGAAGCGAAGCCGCGAGCCGCATCCGGGAAGCAAGAAGTCTCGAGTGACGTCCCGGCCGTGGCAGCCCCCGCCCCGACCGCCGGCAACCTCAAGGCAGTGCCGAAAGTCGCTCCCCCGCGTCAGCAGGAGCCCGCGGTGGAGCAAGAAGCGGAGGAAGAGCCCGAGGAGTCCGAAGACCTGGAAGATTCAGGCGAGGACGAGGATGGGCATACGGTATCCATGAGCCGCGCGGAGCGTAAGCGTCAGCGAAAGATGCAGCAGAAGCAGAAGCGAGCCGCCTAGCGGGGGCCGCTGGTCGGGAGGAAAGGCCGCTGGGCTACTCCCCATGCTGGCTTCCCATGACGCTAGCGGTCCGAATGGCACTTCTGGCGTTTCCCGCTTCAAACTACAATCTGCGGAACTTACGGCGTCGGTCTCCCGCGCGGCCCATGCTCGCGGGGGAGGTTGGCTGCAGGCAGGCTCGGCCTGGCCTGCGGTGGGAGGCGTGAGCCGCCGCGTCCTGCGGCCGCGCTGATCGCGACCGTCCCGTCAGCCGAACCAATGCTCGTCTTCCCACGGAATCGCTCCTCGATGGTCCGCACTCGATTTGCCCCCAGTCCCACCGGTTACCTCCACATCGGAGGCGTCCGCACGGCTCTCTTCAACTGGCTCTTCGCCCGCCGCCATGGGGGCCAGTTCCTGCTGCGAATCGACGACACGGACCAGCAGCGCAACCTGGACGAAGCGTTGCAGCCAATCCTCGATGGCTTCCGCTGGCTGGGGATCGACTGGGACGAGGGCCCGGAGGTGGGTGGCCCGTTCGCTCCTTACTTCCAGTCCCAGCGAGCCTCGCGTCACCAGGAGGCGGTGGCGGCTTTGCTGGCCTGCGGTGCCGCCTACCATGACTACGCGCGACCCGAGGAGCTGCAGGCGGAACGCGAGGCAGCGGAGCGGGAGAAGCGTTCGTTCGTGTACAGCCGCCAGTGGATGGCCGAGACGGCGGAACAGCGGGCGGCTTACGAGCGTGAGGGGCGGCAGGCGGTGGTGCGGCTGAAGATGCCGCGCGCGGGAGTTCTGGAGCTGCCCGACTTGATTCGCGGCCAGGTGCAGTTCGCCTGGGAGCGAGAGCAGGACCACGTCATCCAGCGAGCGGACGGCAGTTGCCTGTACCACTTGGCGACGGTCGTCGACGACCATGACTTCCAGATCACGCATGTGATCCGCGCCGAGGAACATCTTTCCAACACGCCGCGACAGGTGTTCATCGCGCAGGCGCTTGGCTACCCCCTGCCCCAGTTCGCGCACATCCCCTTCGTCGCCGAACCCGGCAGCCACACGAAGCTCAGCAAACGCAAGCTGGCCAAGTACCGTCAGAACCGCGACTTCGCCAACCTCTGCGACCAGGGCGAGGCGATCGCGACCAGGATCGGACGCCCCATGACGGCCGAAACCTTCAACCCGGTGATCGTCGAGTTCTACCGGGATATTGGCTTCCTGCCCGACGCCGTCGTCAACTACCTGCTGCTGCTCGGCTGGTCGCTGGACGATCGCACCGAATTCTTCACGCGTCAGGAGATGATCGACGCCTTCTCGCTGGAACGCGTCAACAAGGCGCCCGCGAGCTTTGATCCGCAAAAGCTGATGGCTTTCCAGGGCCATTACATGCAGCAACTGCCGTTGAAGCAGAAGGTCGCTCGTGTGCTGCCGTTCCTGCAGGGAGCGGCCTGGGTGGCCAGTCCTCCGCCGTGCGACATCGCCGACCGCCTGACCCGTGTGGTCGAAGCAGCCGGGGATCGGCTGGTCATCGCCGGGGACATTCTGAAGTTCCCTGAGTTCTTCGTCACGGACGAGCAGCTCGAATACAACCCGCAGGACTTCGACAAGCACCTTCGCCAAGCGGCCGGAGCCACGGAACTGCTGGCGGAATTCCGCGGCGTGCTGGCCGGCCTCGCGTCGTTCGACACGGCGGGGCTGGAGGCCACGTTGAAGGCGTTCGTCGCCGAGAAGTCCATCAAGCTGGGCCAGATCATCCAAGCGTTGCGCGTCGCCGTCTCGGGCAAGGCGGTCGGGTTCGGCATGTTCGAAACCCTGGAGATCCTCGGGCAGGCCTCCAGTGTTCGTCGCATCGACCGCGCCCTGGAACTCTGCCAAGCCAACTCCAGCGGTTCCGCGCCGCCGTCCTGATCTCCCCCCCGTTTCCCTGCACCACGATCCCCACCAGACAGTCCGGACACCTGCTGCTCCTTCGAGAAGGATCCATCCCATGAACGCTCCCCACGATGCCAACTCCGCTTCCGGCGACGCGCAGGGGCACCTGAATTTCATCGAGCAGGTCGTCGTGCAGGACCTGCAGCAGGGAACCTACGGCGGACGCGTCCACACCCGGTTTCCTCCCGAACCCAACGGCTACCTGCACATCGGCCATGCCAAAAGCATCTGCCTGAACTTCGGCCTCGCGGCCAAGCATGGCGGCAAGTGCAATCTGCGATTCGACGACACGAATCCGACCAAGGAGAGCGACGAGTACGTGCGTTCGATCCAGGAGGACGTGCGCTGGCTGGGCTTTGACTGGGAGGACCGCCTCTTCTTCGCGTCGTCCTACTTCGACCAGCTGTACGCGTGGGCGGTCGAACTGATCCGGGCCGGGAAGGCTTATGTCTGCGACCTGTCGGCCGAGGAGACGCGCCAGTATCGTGGCACGCTCACCGAACCAGGTCGCGAGAGTCCCTACCGCAACCGGACGGTCGCGGAGAACCTGGATCTCTTCGAGCGCATGAAGGCGGGCGAATTCCCGGATGGAGCCCGCACCTTGCGTGCCAAGATCGACATGGCCTCGCCCAACCTCAACCTCCGCGATCCCGTGATGTACCGCATCCTGCACGCGCACCATCACCGGACGGGCGACAAGTGGTGCATCTATCCGATGTACGACTACACGCATGGACAGTCCGATTCGCTGGAGCACATCACGCATTCGATCTGCACGCTGGAGTTCGAGGACCACCGGCCGCTCTACCACTGGTATCTCGAACAGATCGGCATCTACCAGCCGCAGCAGATCGAGTTCGCGCGACTGAACCTGACGTATACCGTGATGAGCAAGCGACGGCTGCTGCAACTGGTGCAGGACGGCTTCGTGCGCGGCTGGGACGACCCCCGCATGCCGACACTCAGCGGACTCCGCCGCCGCGGATACACGCCCGAATCGATCCGTAACTTCTGCGACACGATCGGCGTCGCGAAGTTCATCAGCACGATCGACATGCATGTGCTGGAAAACAGCCTGCGCGAACACCTCAACCGCACCGCCGCCCGCGTGATGGCCGTCCTCCGACCGCTCAAGGTCGTGCTGACCAACTACCCGGAGGACCAGGTCGAATCGTTGACGGCCATCAACAATCCAGAAGATCCATCGCAGGGCACTCGTGCGCTGCCCTTCAGCCGCGAACTGTACATCGAACAGGACGATTTCCGCGAGGATCCTCCGAAGAAGTTCTTCCGCCTCGCGCCCGGACGTGAGGTGCGCCTGCGTTACGCCTACATCATCCGCTGTGAGGAGGTGGTGAAGGACCCGGCGACCGGCGAGATCGTGGAACTGCGGTGCACCTACGACGCGGACACGCGCAGCGGGATGCCCCAGGCGGATCGCAAAGTGAAGGGCACGCTGCACTGGGTCTCCGCGCGGCACGCGGTTCCCGCCGAAGTGCGACTCTACGACCACCTGTTCTGCAAGCCGAACCCGGACGAGGTCGAGGAAGGCAAGACGTATCTCGACAACCTGAACGCTCAATCCCTGGAAGTCATCCCGAAGGCTTGGCTGGAGCCGTCCCTGGCGACCGCCGCTGTCGGCGACCGTTTCCAGTTCGAGCGTCTCGGCTACTTCAGCCCGGACAAGGACAGCCGGCCCGATCGACTGGTCATCAATCGCTCGGTGGCACTCCGCGACACCTGGGGGAAGATCGAGAGCAAAGAGGCGTCGGCCAGCGAAGGCGGCTGATCTCGCGCGGCTGATCTCGCGCGGCTGGCTTTACGATCGACCAGCCCGCATGTCGTGATAACGGTAGGCCAGGTAGGCACCCGCATACGCCCCGCCCGCTGCGGCCAGGGCGCCCGCGTAGGCCAAGCCGCGATAGGGGCCAGGCATCCAGCGTGCTGACCGCACCAGCAATAGTCCCAGGGGAGCTCCTCGCATCGCCAGCCGTCGCGCTCGCTGATGGGCCGAAGCCTGCGTCGAAAGCGTCTCGCCTGTCTTGCACCACACGGCGAAGTGCTCGCAGTTGTTCTCGGTGAGATGGTACGCCGCCTCGCCCAGTCGGCTTTCGGCTCGCTCCAGCACGCGGGCCACGGGATCTTCCCAAGCGTACGCGCGGACACTCACGGCGGCCCCCAGCGAAAACGCATCCAGCGATACCCGGCGGACCTGGGGTGAGATCCCCGAGGCCAGCAGCCCGGCCAGCTTCAGCCAGGCGGAAGACTCATAGTGGATCACGGTTCCATCGCCACAGGCGATGCCATGATGCGAATACACTCCGCCCGCCCGATAGTAAAAGAGATGATCACCGCGCTGCACCTGTCACTCCTCATTGGCCGCTGGAC
Source organism: Pirellulaceae bacterium (assembly GCA_044238045.1). GTDB lineage: Bacteria > Planctomycetota > Planctomycetia > Pirellulales > Pirellulaceae > CAZUJM01. Next base: position 12,066 of record JBIIEC010000075.1, read on the forward strand.
AACCCGCGTCAACGGATCCGCAAGAAAGCCCAAGTCCGACAGCAGGCCGAATCCCGCTCGCTCCCGGGGGACTCGCCACGCGAACCGGCTCGCCTATTATATCCACGCTCGCCACGCCGTAGCCCCAAGACACCAGCCACCGCCTTGGAAGCCCCCCACGTAATGACATTCTCCACCCTGATCGGCCTTTTGATCCTGGCCACCGCTGTCTGGCTGGCCAGTCTGGTTCGGCGGGACGCGAGCCTCGCGGACCCGGCCTGGGGTTTCGGGTTCCCGGCCATGGCCGGCCTGGCGTGGAGCGGCTCGCCCGATCCCGGCTCGCGCGGCCAGTTGCTGCTCCTGCTTACCAGCCTCTGGGGATGTCGCCTCGGCATCTACCTGCTCTGGCGAAACCTGGGGCACGGCGAGGACCGACGTTACCGGGTCATGCGGGAGCACCACGGCCCCGCGTTCTGGTGGCGAAGCTGGTTCACGGTCTTCGCGCTGCAGGCGGTGTTGCTCTGGTGGGTCGGCCTCCCCGTGCAGGTCGCCATCCAGCAGGGAGGCGATCTGTTCCGGCCCAGCGACCTGCTGTTCCTCCCGCTCTGGTGCTTCGGCCTCTTCTGGGAGAGCGTCTCGGACTGGCAACTCGCCCGCTTCCAGGCCGATCCGGCGAACGCAGGACGCGTGCTGGACCGCGGCCTCTGGCGGTACTCGCGCCATCCGAACTACTTTGGCGACTTCTGCGTCTGGTGGGCCCTCTACGGCCTGGCCGGTCCCGCCGGCGCCTGGTGGACGCTGCTCAGCCCCATCTCCATGACCCTCCTGCTGCTCTTCGTCTCCGGCGTCCGGCTCACCGAAAGCACAATCCAGTCGCGCCGCCCGGAGTACGCCGAATACCAGCGTCGCACCAATGCGTTCTTCCCGGGTCCTCCTCGCCGCTTGTCCGGATCCGTACACTGAGTTGCCAATGCGGACGGCCGGTCAAGGCATGGAGATACGTCGCGCGGAGATCCATCGCGCAACTCCGCGAGTCCGGGAGGCGAACATCCGGGCGACGGGCAGTGGTGGCAGTCGCTACGAGTGGGGCAGACTGTTACCCGATGTGCTCTTCGTGCCACGTCGACTGCGAACACCAGAGAAAGCTGTGGAATGCTCGATTGCCTGATCCTGGGTGGCGGAATCATTGGCCTCGCGCTGGCCTGGGAACTGACGCGTTCGGGCCAGCGAGTCGCCGTTGTCGACCGCCCCACGAACTCGACCATCGCTTCCTGGGCCGCCGGAGGCATCCTGCCTCCGCCCGCTTCCCGTGCCTTGCACGACCCCCTGGAATGCCTGCGGACCTACAGCCATTCGCTCTACCCCTCCTGGTGTGAGGAACTCCTGCGCAGTTCCGACACGGAGGTCGAGCTGTTCCGCTGTGGAGGGCTCTACCTAGGACGTTCCGCGGGGGAACGCGTGGCGTTGGAAGCGGCTCGGGCGCAGTGGCAGGACGATGGAGTGCGTGTGGAGGCGTGGGACCGGGACGAAGTGCAGCGGCGGGAACCGAACCTCGGGCCGCTGCCCGCCTCGACGCGGATCCTATATCTTCCCGACGAGATGCAGGTGCGTCCCTCACGAATCCTGCGTGCATTACGCATCGCGTTGCAGCGAGCAGACGTTCCCCTGCTTGCCGCGACCTGGAACGGACAGTTCCAGCAGGAGGGCACGCGGTGGACTTCCATCCAGACGGAATGCGGCGAACTGGCCGCCCGCGCGTTCTGCGTGACGGCGGGCCCTTGGTCCGGCGAACTGCTGCAGTCGCTGGGACACGACCTGCCGATCGAACCGCGACGAGGGCAGATGCTGCTGTGGAAGCTTCAAGCTCCCGTGTTGCAGCATGTGGTCAACGAAGGGCCTCGCTACCTGATCGCTCGACGCGATGGACACCTGCTGGCTGGCTCCACGGTCGAGGAGACGGGGTTCGTCAATGAGACCACGGTCGCGGGCTTGCGGGAACTGTCGCAGTTCGCCGAACAGTTGCTTCCCGCCGTACGGGAGCTGACTCCGGTGGCGAACTGGTCCGGCCTGCGGCCGATGACCAGCGATGGCCTGCCCTACCTGGACGCACTGCCCGGTTGGAAGAACGCCTTCCTCGCGGCCGGCCATTTCCGTTCCGGCATCCACTTGGCTCCCGCCACGGCACGCCTGATGGCCGCGCGCATTCTCGAACGGCCGACGGAACTTGACCTCCGGCCGTTCGCACTCGCCCGATGAACGCGGCACGGAGAAATCCGCAGCCCGCGTCACGCTCTTTCCAAACGACCGCCTGTTCAATCGAGAGCAGAGACGGTTTAATCCTGCTCCCGCGATTCCCACGACCCAGGCCATCCCGCGCCACACCCCCGACAGGAGTTCTCCCCCATGGCCATGGATACCCCCGCCACTATCGCGATCATCGGCGCCGGCCCGCTCGGCATGGAAGCGGCCCTCTATGCGCGCTACCTGGGCTATGACGTGGAAGTCTTCGAGCAGGCGGAGGTCGGCAGCGGGCAGTTGGAACGAGGCCGAGGCGAACGGCTGGCTGGTCCGTTTCGCGAATACTGCTCCGTCCTCGCCCTGCAGGCCCTGGAGGCGCAACACGGACCCGAAGGCTTTCCGGCGCTGGACGCGGAACTGACCCTTGAGCAGTGGGTGGACCAGTACCTGCGTCCCTTGTCGGAAACCGACCTGCTCGCGGCGCACATCCGGCGATCATCGCGAGTCGTGGAGGTGCGGCCGCTGACCGCGGACGAGATCGAATCCCTGCTTGAATCGGGAGCCGCCGAGGATGAAACCGGGGCAGCGGAAAAAGAAGAGGACGGCGACTGGGAGGAAGTCGTTTGCGAACCGTTGCTGGTGCGACTGGAGGAAGGCGGTGAGGAGAAGCGGGAGTATGCGGATGTGGTGATTGCGGCCACGGGCGCCGCGGACGCCTTCCCGTGGCCGACGGACGCGCGTTTCCTGCATCGCCTCGGCGTGAAGGATGGAGTGGCGGTGAGCTACCGGGAGGGCTTGCAGCAGATTCGCGATCTGTTCGCGATCCTCGCGGATCGGCCGACGCTGGACCTCTATCGCTGAAATCGCTGGCTCGCCCCCTGCTGGCTCGCCGTCTCTCCTATTCGGCCAACGATTCGCTGGCCGGATTGCGTTCCGTCGGCGCCGGGCAGGTCACCTGGAAGCGGACCACGGTCACTCCCGGAAACTCGCGAACTTCGCTCGTCTCCCAGCGTCCGCCGCGCTCGCGGGCCGCAGCCTCACAGCGAGCCAGCAGCGACTGCCGCGACTCGAGCGTTCCGCGGGCCAGCAGCAGTCCGCGTGGTTCTTCCCTCAATCGCTGCCACTGCCGATCGTTCCAGCCGTTCCAGTCGCGGGCGAGCACCTCCACGCGATCGACCGGTTGAGTGACGCGATACAGGCCCCGGACGGGGAACTGCAGGTAGTCGCGCAGAGCGGCATCTTCCGCTGCTCGATCCTCAATCAAACCGGGCCGCAGCCACAGCAGTGTCCTTCCGGTGGCATCCGTCTCGCGCACCCAGCCGACGGCCGATCGCCATGCTTCACCGGAATGCCGCCCATAGTAAAAATCGACCCACTGTCCGTGGGTGGCCGCAACTGCGGCCAGGACCAGCACCGAGAACAGCAGCCGCGGCCCTCTCGGCCGCAGGCGCAGGCCGCACCAGGCGGCGAACAAAAACCAGGCAACGGCGGTGGTCATCAGGTAACGGCGAAAAAAAATCGCCGCGATGCCCAGGCGCGTGGAGGTCCAGGCGAGGACTGCCGGCACGATGTACCAAGCCAGAATGCAGGCCAGCGGCCAGTCCCAGCGCAGCCAGCGTCCCACCGCGAGTCGCTGCAGGAAGTGGTTGTCTGCACCAGGGCCTGCAGCCTCGCGGCGCGGCGTCAGCAGCCAGCGAGGGATGAAGACCGACACACACGCCGCGCAGAGGACCGGCACGAACACGTAGGGAATCCAGGCGAAGAGGCGTCCCAAGGCCGCTAGTTCCGGCACCGGCACGAACGCCTCCCAGTTCGTCCGCCTCGCCGCCAGCTGCGACAGATAGGGGACGGCGCAACCGCCGACAAGGATTCCGAGGCCCAGGTCCTGCAGCCAACTGCGGCGAGTGACCGGAGTGCGCCACGATCGCCGCCAGCGGCTGAAGCTGATGACCGCCAGTTCCGCGGCGACGACGAGCACGGTCGTGCAGTGGGTGAAGAAGGCCAGCCACAGCGTCAGGTTCCACGCCAGTCGACTTCCCCGCTGTCCGGCCAGGCGGCCCGTGAAGGCCATGAAGTGGACCACGACCAGCAGTTGAGCCAACGCGTAGGGGCGGGCTTCGCGCGCGAAATAGACGCAGTGCGGATCGAAGACGACGAGGCAGGCGGCGAGCGTGGCAAGGATCGCCGAGCGCGTCCAGAGGAATCCCAGCAGAGCCACGGCGGGCACCAGCGTTACCCCCGCGACCAGGGACAGCAGCCGCAACGTCCACTCCGACTCGCCCAGGCAACGGACAATCCACCAGACGCCCCAGAAGTAGACGGGAGTCTGGTTGCCTTCGGCCGCTCGCAGGGCGACTTCGTTCCAGGGCCCCTGCACGGTCCAGCTGGTGTGGAGTTCATCGAGCCAGAGGCTGTCGTGGACGGGCGGCAGTCGCATTGCGAGGGCGAGCGGCACCAGCAGCAGCCAGATCAGGACCAGGGGAAACGCAGGCCTGCGGCTTGACCGCGACGAGACTTCGGCGAGCGGCCTCCCCTGCCCGTTCGCGGCCGCTTGCTCCGCCATGTTCAGGCGGCCTCCTGGTCAACACAGAGTCGCCCGCCGGGCACGCGGAGATCGAAGAGGCCAAAGATCTCGGACTGCGTCAACCCCATGCTGACAGGCGCGTCCGCATCCGCGAGGATCGTCTGGAAGAGCTCACGCTTCTGGGTCAGGATCTGGTCGATGCGTTCCTCGATCGTGCCACAGCTGACGAAGCGAGTGACCGTTACCGGACCGGCCGCGCCGATGCGATGCGCTCGGTTGATCGCCTGGTCCTCGATGGCCGGGTTCCACCAGCGGTCGAACAGGAAAACGTACTCGCAGAACTGCAGGTTCAACCCCACGCTGCCCGCTCCGTAGCTCATCAGGATCACATGCGTCTTGGGGTCGTTCCGCAGGCGTTCAATCATCCCGTCGCGTTGGCGGGATGGGATCCGGCCGTGGTACTCGACCGTACCAAACCGCTCCAGCCGCTTGCGAAGCACGTCCAGCGTGTCCACCCACTGGCTGAAGACGATCGCCTTCTTGCCGCTCGCCGCCACCTCTTCCAAGTCGGCCTCCAGCCGGTCCAGCTTGGAACTGCGCTGGGTGAGCGGGTCGAAGTTG
>JBIIEC010000076.1:0-17424 GCA_044238045.1 Pirellulaceae bacterium
GGCCTTCGTGCTGCCGCGATGCGCATGGCTGAAGTCGCGGGGCGAAGTGCCGGACAGTGCCCGCGTCGTGCCGCTCCGCGAGGCCGACCTGCCCTCGGTCGCGCGGCTTCACGTGGCCCATCTGAGCGGGACCTACGAAGGGATCCTGGAGGGCCTCAGGAGTCGGCTGGCCGGGCCGACGGCCGACGATAACTGCGTGCTGCTTGTCGACGGCCGCGTGGCGGGCCTGCTGCTCGGCTCGACCGTCGAGGGGCTGACACGGATCGAATCGAGCATCGTGGCCCCGGACCTCCGCGGTCAATGGACCGGCGGCGGTTGGGCCAATCTGATGATGATGGCCGAACGTCTGGAGTGGGCGGCCCAACGCGGCTCAAAACGCTGCCGCTTCAGCAGCTTCGAAGGCGCCAGACCGACCCGGAAACTGGCCGCGCAGGCGGGCGCCGAACGCGTCGAAGTGGCCGAGGTCCACAGCTTGAAGCTCCGCTGAGCGGCAAAAAAGGTGTCAGGACTCTTTTCGAGACCCCGAAAAGAGTCCTGACACCTTTTCTATTCCATGGATTGAGATGAAGGCCTGTCGCCGGGGGACGCATTGCCGTGACGAAGCGTAAGCAAAAAACTTTGAGTTTGAGTTTCCAAGAGAAGAAGTTCGCGGCGTTCGCGCTGATGAGCGGGACCGCGTTCCTGTCCGGGGAGTCCGCGGCCGACGCCTCGATCGTCACCGGGACCGTGAACCAGACGCTGGCCCCTGTTGTAGGATCGACGACGATCGGCATCGATTTCGATAACGATGGACTCGGCAATGAGCTTTCGTTCGGAATACGCTCCACGTCAGTCAGTGGCGGTCCGACCCTGCTCGACTTTAGTTTAACCTTGAACAGTACTGCGATGGTCAGGTCTGGATCGATTACGATCGGCAGTGGGGCCGGCGCGCAAACGAAGCCCGTGCCCACCATTCTCTCTGGAAACACGCTGATCGGTCCTTCGGGTGCTGGCGGTGGAACCTGGCAAACGACGCCGGGCGGTAGCAACTTCGTAACCAAGGGCACTCTGCAGGATTACGACGCGAGCACCGGATTGGCCGTTTCCGCGGGCGGATGGGCAGGGGAGTCCCAGAAGTTCATTGGATTGGCGATCGCCCTGAGTTCGGATGTGACTGGTAATGTAGCTCCGTATCCGGTGCACTACGGATGGATCCGCGTGAGCGTGCCATCGACGACCAGTGGGTTGTTGACCGTTCACGACTGGGCTTATGAGTCGGTGGCGGGCCAATCGATTCAGACTCCGGGGTCTTCCAGCGTTCCCGAACCGGGCACACTGCAGGTGGTTGCCTTGGGTGGCCTGGGGCTGGTTGCGTGGCGTCGCCGCCGAATGCAGGCGAACTGAGGCAGGACGCCCAGCGGAAAAGGTGTCAGGACTCTTTTCGGGGTGCATCTTCCTCGTAACCCGAAAAGAGTCCTGACACCTTTTCTGTCGCTGCGGCGGGGCTGGAGCGTCGCGCGGCGCTCATGCTGTTGCCCTAGGGCGTGCGTCAGCGTCCGTGGAACGACTACTGGCTGGCTGTCTGCGAGAACCCGCTCCGGATTCTCGCTTCGGCCGCCTCGTTCCGCAGCATCGCGCCCGACGGACGACCTCAACTTCACGTGGATATCCACGTCGCTGCGGCCTACCGTCGTCAGGGAATTGGCCGGGCGATGATCGAACGCCTGCGCGAGGAAGCGCGGGGTCGACACACGTTATCGCTGGTGACGAGCATCGATCCGCGGGCCAGCGAGGACGCGCATGGTTTTCTGGCGGGTCTTGGTTTTGAGGCCACGGATCGCCTGAGCACCTACGAAGTCGACACACGGCGTCTGGCGGACTATGTGCTGTCGCTTCGCGACTGGCTCGTCCAACGCGGCTCGATCCCCGCAGGTGCCCGAGTGGTGCCGTTACGCGAGGTGCCGGACCTTGTTCTGGCCGCGCACCTCTATGCCGACCATCTGGCGGGGACACGGGAGAACACGAGTATCTTTCTGCGGGAGCTGCTGGCGGGGCCGATGGCCGACCACAACATCGGGCTGCTGGTCGACGGCCAGTTGGCGGGCCTGATGGTGACGGAAACGTACGACGGGTTCAGTGAGGTGAAGTCGACCGTCGTGGATCCGGCTTTTCGCGCCCACACGATGGGCGGCGGCTGGGCCAACGTGATGATGATGGCCGATCGTCTCCATTGGGGCCTGAGCCTCGGTTCCCGCCGCTGCCGCTTCAGCAGCTTCGAAGGGGCCAAGGCAACTCGCAAGCTGGCAATCCAGTCCGGCGCCGAGTGCGTGGCCGTGGCCGACTTCTATCGCCTGATGCTGGGCTGATCTCGCCGCAGCCTGGCAGCTGGGGATCCGGCCGTCGAAGGTGGGAACGTTGGCCGGCCTGCACGCTTCTTCGGCCAACGTTCTCTCGGTCATCGCCTCTCTCGGCCATCGTCGGCTGGCGGGCTTCGATGACGGGCGTGGGCCCGTACGTCGTGCTGCCTGACCACGCGGGCGCGTCTTGCGGATCGAAGGGCATGCGTGGCGGCGTTCGCCTGTCGCCGCAGGCTCGTCCGTTTCTTGCCACCGGCCGGTTTTTTGCCGCCGGCGGCGCAAGCAGCGACCATGCGGTGCAGGCAGCATGGTCGTCTGGAGGAGCGGGAGTCGTTCGACGTTCGATCCTTCGCAAACGAGAACGGCCCAGCGTCCGGGACGCGTTACCAGTCGGAGTCGTCGTCCTCGAACAGACGGTCGACGGTGGCGTGCAACGCGGCCGCCACGGCGGCGATGGGCTTCGGCGATACGGGCACATACGCTCCCTGCTGAGCCGCCAGCACCAGGTCGCTCGATTCGAACTCGCCGTCGCCATTCCAGTCGCCGTTCTCCCAAGCCCCATTGCGTGACGTGTTGTCGGCGTAGCCGCCGCGCTGGAACACTTCGATCAGGTCGCGCGAATCGAAAACGCCGTCGAGGTTCGCATCGCCGTACGAGGTCCCGAGGATCTTGACGATCAATTCGTCGCGATCCTGTTCATTGACCTGTCGGTCGCCGGTGAGGTCGAAGCGGGGATCGTTGCCGCCGGACTGCAGCACCTGGAAGAGCAGGTTGATGTCGACCCCGTTGACGACCGCGTCGCCGTTGAAGTCGCCGCGCACGAGGGCGACGGCGGAACCGGGCGAGGGTCGTCCGGCCGCCCACGAGCGTCCGTCGTTGCCGAAGGCGGCGAGGCTGGACCGCTGCAGGCTCGAGCCCGCTCCGTCCGCATCCAGAGGCCACGGCGCGAGGTCGTCGTAGAGCACTTCATCTTCCTGCACGTAGGCCAGTTCGGGCGGATTGCCGGGCGTGACCACTTCGGGACGCAGGAGTGTCAGGCGATCGTCGGAATCGCCCAACTGTCCCGCATAACCGCCCAGCAGCCGGATCTCGGCAGCCGGATCGTACTGGGCCTGGAAGGCTCGCAGCCGCAGTCCGTTTTCGGGATGGGCGGGATCCCAGGCGAGCAGTGCCAGCCGCTGGCCGGCGGCGAGTGTTGTACCGGCCGGGAAGTCGAATTCCACGCCGCCGCGCAAACGCCAGCCTGACAGGTCGACCGGTTGGGTGCCGCCGTTGTGCAGTTCGACGAATTCGAGTTCGTCGGCTGTGATGGCGGGTGCGACTGCGAGGGTCTGGGGCAGCACCTGCGGATGGTAGTGCACTTCGCTGATGCCGACGGTCGTGCCGCGAGCCGCTCCGTTGGCCGATCCCAGCGACGGGGCCTGCTGCGGCGCGAGTCGACCAGTGGCGTTTGGCAGCCGGCCGAACGACTCACCCGCCCGCATGCCGCCGAAGTGGACGTCGTCGACGAACTGGGCGACGCCACCGCGTCCATTGCCAACGACCAGCCAGACACTGTCGCCTTCCAGTCCATTGAGGCCGAAGGCCGTGATGCGGGGATCGGCCGCGCTGGGATTGAACTGCCGTTCGTCGAAGACGATCGTCTGGCCCGGCTGCAGGACGGTGCCCGCGGGGATCGGGTACTTGAGCAGGTTGTCACTGGAGTCGCTGAGGTACCAGCCGGTGAGGTTCACGGCCTGCGTGGATACGTTCACCAGTTCGATGGCGTCGTTCTTGAGGGAACCGCCGGCGCGGGCGGCGACTTCGTTGATCACGACGGCTGGCCGCCCGGCGTTGGGCAGGCCGGGCGAACCGCCCGGCTGTTGCGAGCCGGTCCAGTGATACCATTTGCCGGCCGCGCGCGGGTCGGTGCCGGCGACGGCAACCAGTTCCAGCGACGCGCCCACTCCGTCGGCGGACAGCGGCCAGGGACCGTTGTCACGATAGTCGACCGCCGACAGGACGCGTCCGGCGCCGTCGACCAGTTGCAGCTCGCCACCGCCGTTCGACAGCCGGCCCGTGAAGGTGCCGGCGATGGGGATCGAATCGCCGTAGCGGGCTCGGAAGGCCCCGGCGTTCGCGACGACGACCGCGCGCTGGCCGGGCTGCAGCAAAGTCGTCGCGCCGCGCAGGAAATCGAACTCCACCTCGCCGCGCAGGCGCACGCCCACCAGGCTCGCGGCCGTCGTGCCTTCGTTCGTGATTTCGACGAACTCCTCCGACTCCCCGCCGCTCGTTTCCAATCCGCCGGTGGCCGGGTGATAGTGGATCTCGCTGATCCGCAGGGACGGCGTTTCGGTGACGAAGTTGTACGCCAGCGGAGCACTCCAGTCCGATCGAACAATGATCGCCTCGGTGCCGCGATCGATGACGTCGTCGAAGTTGCGGGTGACGATCCGCGTGTTGCCGGTGATGGTGATCCTGTCCCCCGGCGTGTAGAGAATCGCCGCGGCTGACGGCTTTCCGTCCGGTCCACGGGGATCGCTGCCGTTGGTCGTGTAGTAGGCCTTGCCCACGGGATGATTGCCAGGCTTGCCGGTGCGGTCCACCAAGGCGGCCTGCAGGAACATGTCGTTGTTGGTGGACGAGCTGTTGAGCAGCCGGATGGCCAGCACGTTGCGGCCGGGCACCAGCAGGTTCGCGAACTTTTGGATCGGCACGTCCTCGAACACAAGCGAGACCGAGTTCGCGCGGGTGTTGGCCCGGGAATTCCACGTGAGCGTGTTGCTCAGCAGGTTCCTGCGGACGATCTCCGTCCCGTTCAGATAGGCCACGTAGCCGTCGTCGTAGCGTGTGCGGAGCACCAGCTGTCCGATGTTCCGCGGGTCGTCCACCTGGAACTCGGTCCGGGTCAGCAGCGTGGTGCCACCCGCGGGCAGCGAGATGCGCGTGGTCAGCAGCGGGCCGTAGGTGGGCGGTTCGGGCTCGAATCCGATGCCCATCGTCCCCTGACCCCAGGCCTTGTCATCGAAGGCCGGCTGGGTCCAGTCGGTGCCGAGGCTGTCGTCGGCGATGGCCAGGTAACGCAGCGGCACCTGGCTGCCGTCGGTCGTGATGATCATCCGGTCGTCGAACACTTCGCGGATCTCGCCATCCAGCCGGAACTGGTCACCCGCTCGAACGACCAAGCCCGTGTCGGGCGACACGATCGTCGAGTCGACATAGGCGGTCAGCGGCCGGACGAAGTTCTGGTCCATGAAGTGCGCGCGTTCCAGCAGCCAGGTCCGCAGATGTTCCACTTCGCCCTGCCAGGTGCCGTTCAGCTGGCCCGACGCGTAGGCGCTGGCGGTGCGCGGTTTGACGCCGGTCCACTTCTTGAAGTTCCGGTCCTGCGACTCGGCCACCTGGGCCGCCTCGCTGTCGATCATCAGGTTCAGTCCCTCGTCGCTGAGCACTCCACGACGCAGCTCCGTCCAGCGGTCGATGTAGGCCTGCCAGAAGCCCGGGTCGCGGAAGAGCGGCGCCCACAGGTTCGACGTGAAGAAGGCCGTTCCGCCCGAACCGCCCCACAGCAGCGGGTTGTTGTCGCGATCGTCCGTGGACTCCATCGACCGGTCAAAATCCCACTGCGGCCCGAACTCGACCTTCTTGCCGCGATCCTTGAACAGGTAGGTGCTGAGGTTCAACGCATCGACGTTGTCGCACAGCACACTGACCAGGTTGTGGTCGACCCACGAGAGCACGTCGATGTACTTGGAGTACCCTTCCGGATCGTTGATGTTGGGGACGCGCGAGGCGATGCTGAGTTTCGTGAAGTATTCTTTCACCCAGTTCTCCTGGGTGAGGGTCGCGCGATCCTCGACCGGAGCCGACCGGTTGTTCGGACTCTTGGGTTCGACCCAGTTCAACGCCACGGACGGCGTCGTGAAGCTCGGCTCGCCCGGATCCTCGCGATCGATCTTCCACATGTAGCCGCCCGAAATGGCCGGTTCGGTCGTGTCGGTAGGCTGGATGTCCACCAGGTCGACGCGGTCGGGTCCGACCTTGATCTTCTCGGTCAGGATGTAGACGCCGACGTAGTCCGCAGCCGTGACGACTCCATCACGACGATTGAGGAACACCTCGACCGGCCGTGTCCCGGGAGCCCACCGACCGAGTTCGTTGGCCATGCGGTAGGCGATCTGGTTGCGGATCAGCGCGCGGTCGAAATCGAACGGCGCGTGCAGCACCCAGTCGCTCTCGGGTGCGAAGCCCAACAGGCCCACGTCGGCATCGTCCAGCGAGCTGCGGCCATCCGCGCCCCAGGTTTCGAAGGCGAGGTTCGGTTTCGTCTGGCCGCCCGTGCTGGATCCACGGTCGCGAATGCCGCCGCGGCCGAGGTAGTCGACGATCGGCGCGGCAAACGAGGATCGGCCGGTGGCCCGGCTGACGTCCAGGGCCACGACGTTGACCGACGCCAGCGTGGTGGCCGTGCTGTTGGGCAGTCCCTGGCCCATCATGTCCAGCACGATCATCGGGATGTCCGAGGTGCGGTCGCGCAGATCGTCGCCGATCGCCAAAAACGTGCCGGCCACAATCGGGCTTGGTTCCAGCAGGCTGTTCGGCGTCAGGTCGAACGTGCGAGCCTGCAACATGGCCGTGGCGGACAGCACGATCGGCTCGGTGTACCGCTGCGAACCGGTCGTCGGCACGCTGCCGTTCGTCGTGTAGAAGATGGCGAGGCCGGGATTGGTCGAGTCGACCTCCAGCTTGACGGTCGTGCTGCCGAAGAAGGCTCCCTGCGGTGCGACGATCCGCGGCGGCGGCGCGGCCGCGGACTGGTTGAGCGCGCCGGGCGTGGGACTCGTGAAATACTGGAACGAAGTGCCCAGCAGTTGACGCGCCGTGAGCGTCGCGTCGAAGAAAAAGTCGCTGTCTTCCGCCGACACGTTCATGCCTTGCACGGCCAGCAGGTTGGAACCGGTGCGGAGCAGGTCGCGATAGGGCTGGAGGTCGAAGGTGCGGACCGGGATCGCGCCGTTGAATCCGCCATACTCGCCGGACGCCGAGGAGTTCCAGGTCGAGACGACCGGCACGTTGTATGAGGCGACTTCGGTACCGTTCAGGTACACCCGTGCGCCGTCGTCCATCCGCAGGTTCAGTTGCAGTTCATCGAAGCGGCGCGGATCCCCCGGCACGGTGAACGGCACGCGCAGGTAGACCGAACTGGATCGCTGGTACATCGACGAACGCAGGTCGAGGCCGGTCTGGGGCGCGTAGAGTGGCCGCTGGTCGGGAGCGACGAACTGGAACTGCAGATGCTGGGGATTCATCAAGTTGGCGGCCGTCGTGGCGTACAGGCCGATGCGCGGATTGTCGAGCACCGGCGCGTGCACTCCGTCGCGGACCACTCCCACCTGCGACCAGGAATCGGCGTCCGTCAAGCGATAGAAACCGGTCCACGTTCCCGCGAAACTGTCGCGCACGAGCCGCAGCCAGTAGGCGTTGCGATTGCCCGAATTGCGGAAGCCGATGGCCGTGTCCTTGGCCAGCAGGCGAAACACGGTCCGCCCGCTGTATTCCAGTTGAATGATCGGCAGGCCCGTGCTGGAATCGACGACGACCAGTCCGCCATCGCCGCGGTCGTTCGTTCCCTGCTGCACCTGCGTGATGAACTCATAGTCGGCCGTGCGCTCGCCCGGGATCGCCCGCGTGACGAACGGCGCGAGGCCTCGACTGCTGGAACTGGTCCGCTGCCCGCTTGGCACGTTGAAGTTCAGCGAACCGCCGTCCACGGTCACCGAGGACGTTCCACCCGCCGGAATGTCGACCGTCCAGGCCGGATCCAGTGGTCCGTCGAACGAGTCAGTGATCGTGAAGCCGGGCCGCAGCACTTCGAAGCCGGCCGACTGCTTGCCCGCCATCCAGCCGCTGTCATCAAAGTCGGCCTGGGTCCATCGCAGGCCCTGGCTGTCATCGGTCGGCACTTTGGCCTTGAGGGCCGCATCGCTGGCGATCAGCTGCGTGACATCCTTGTTGGCTGCCAGCCCGTACGACTGATTCTCGAACTGCGGCGGATATGGGTTGAAGGACTGTACGACTGTGCGGCCGTCGGGTTTGACAAGTGCCAGATACTCCCCATCCGAGGTGAGTCGGAAGTTCGTGTGCAGCGGTCCGGCCGGCAGCGCGCGGTCCTTGCCCGATGCGAACACCAGCAGATGCTCACCGGCCGCGACGGTTCGCGCCGGCAAACGCCACTTCGTCAGTTGGCCGATGTCGTCCGTCAGGTACCATCCCGCCAGATCGACGGCCGCCGAGTCCGGGTTGCGAATCTCGATCCAGTCGGACGTATCCCCGTCCTCGTCCTTGACCGTCGATTGATTCGATGCCTGGAACTCGGTGATCATCGGATCGACCGCCATCATGGCTCGATCCTCAAGGCACTCGGCCAGGCCGCGGTGAACGCGGTTTCGAATCCGAAGCGAGTTTTGCCGACGCTGGTTTCCGCGGAACAGTCTGCTCATGCTACGTCGCCTGTAGTCACGAAGAGGAAGAGGAGGATCACGAAGGCTGTCGTCCGCGACAGGGCTTGCCGGGTCGACCTTCCGTAATCCTTCATTAAACCAGCCGATGCCCCTCAAACCAGACTTTTGCGTCGAAATAAGCCCGGAAGAAGCGTTCCGGTCGCAGGCGGGAGTGTTTCACGAATGAAACATGGCGATGCAAGCACTGGAACGCGAGCGTTCAGCTACTTGGGACGCCCGCGTCTCGTTCGCATGGAGCGCGTCCAGAGAGTTGGAACGCGTGCGTCACGCTCGCATCGAGAGCATGATGCCAATTGTGGCTTGCCTCATATGCGTCGAATGCTCACCAAGGCGAAACGCATGCGAGCGGGACGCTCGCGCTCCACACATGCGAGCGGGGCGCTCGCGCTCCACGCATGCGAGCGGGGCGCTCGCGGTGCGGCTACGCCAGCAGGTCCTCGACGACTCGAGCCGGTTCGACGCCCGTCAGGCGTGAATCGAGGCCCTGGAACTTGTAGGTGAAGCGAGCGTGGTCGATTCCCAGCAGGTGCAGCAGGGTGGCGTGGACATCGTGTACCGAGACCTTGTTCTCGACCGCGTGGTATCCAAAATCGTCGGTCGCGCCATAGCTCAGGCCGGGCTTGAAGCCGCCGCCGGCGAACCACATGGTGAAGCCAGCCAGGTGGTGGTCGCGGCCATCGCCCTGGGCCATCGGCGTGCGCCCGAACTCCGAGCCGAACACGAGGATCGTGTCGTCCAGCATGCCGCGCTGCTTGAGGTCGGTGATCAACGCCGCGGCACCTCGGTCGACTTCGGCCGCGCTGCCCGCGACGTGGTCCTTGACGGCACCGTGGTGGTCCCAGTCGCGATGGTAGAGCTGGATGAACCGCACGCCGCGTTCGGCGAGGCGCCGGGCGAGCAGGCAGTTGGAGCCAAACGTGCCGTCGCCACCTTTCGTGCCGTACATGTCCAGGACGTGCTGCGGCTCGTCGCTGACATCCATCAGCTGCGGGACGCTCGCCTGCATCCGGAACGCCAACTCATACTGGCTGATCCGCGTGGCGATCTCCGGATCGGACAGCGACTGCTGCTGGATCTCATTGAGTGCGCGGACCGAGTCGACGACGTCGCGCTGCCGCTGCGTGGAAACGCCCTTGGGATTGGAGAGGTAGAGCACCGGATCGCCCGTGCTGCGGAACTCGACGCCCTGGAAGCGACTCGGCAGGAAGCCCGAGTGCCATTGTCGGGCGGCGATCGGCTGTTTCTGGCCGAAGTTCCCGGTGGAGACCATGACGACGAATCCGGGCAGGCTTTCGGACTCGTTGCCCAGTCCGTACCAGAGCCACGATCCCATGGCGGGGCGACCGGAGATCATGGAGCCGGTATTCATGAAGGTGTGGGCCGGGTCATGGTTGATCGCTTCTGTCGACAGCGAGCGGACGATGCACAGGTCGTCGGCACAGCGGCCAGCCAGTTCGGGCCAGACGGTGCTGATCGACTGCCCCGACTGGCCCCAGGGCTGGAACGGGTGTTGCGGGCCGAAGCAGTTGAGTTTCTGGCCTTGGAGCTGGGCGATCTGCTGGCCGCCGGTGATGGATTCGGGCATCGGCTGTCCGTGCATCTTGGCCAGCAGCGGCTTGTAGTCGAACGTGTCGAGGTGCGACATGCCGCCGGCCATGTAGAGCCAGATGATGCGTTTGGCGCGAGCCGGCAGACTCGCCTGGGGCGGTGCGAGGGGAGCGGCGCCCGACGCTTCGCCACGTGCCACGCGTGATGGCGCGCCGAGCAGGTTCGCCAGCGCCATGGCGCCGACGCTGACGCCGGAGTTGGCCAGGAAGGTACGTCGTCCGACGGGGGCGGGCAGCAGGGACATTCGCTCAGTTCCGCGTAATGGTTTCGTGGAGGTTCAGGATGGTGCGCGTAACGCTGATCCAGGAGGCCAGTTCGGCTCGCGAAATGCCCTCGGGCACCGGATGTTCGCCGACCGAAGTCGCTTCCTGCGCGGCGGCCGGATCGGCCGTGTAGTCCGCCAGATGCCGCTCCTGCAGCTGCCGGAGGACGGCGAGTTCCGAGGCGTTCGGCAGGCGTGACAGCGCCTGCTGGAAGGCCCAGCGGATGCGATCTTCCGCCGCCGTGCCGCCCTCGAGCATCATGCGTTCAGCAAACTTCCGCGCGGCTTCGACATAGCAAGGATCGTTCAGCAGCACGAGCGACTGGAGCGGCGTGTTGGACCGCGGCCGTTCGGCCGTGCACTCCTCGCGACTCGGCGCGTCAAACGCCAGCAGGGCTGGATGCAGATACTGTCGCTGCCAGTGCGTGTAGAGTCCGCGGCGGTAGAGATCCTGGCCGCGGCCGTTCTCCCATTCGCGGGTCGGGAAGTTCAGGTAGGCCCAGTAGCCGGGCGGCTGGTACGGCTTCACGCTCGGGCCGCCGATCGACTGCACCAGCAGTCCGCTGACGGCCAACGCGTTGTCACGCACCAGTTCGGCTTCGAGGCGGAAGCGGCCTTGGCGGGCGAGCCAGCGATTGTAGGGATCGAGCTGCCGCTGGGCTTCGCTGGACACGGACGACTGGCGGTAGGTTTCCGAGAGCACGATGTAGCGGACCAACTGCTTGACGTTCCAGCCGGAGTCCATCCAGGCGGCGGCGAGGTGGTCGAGCAGTTCGGGATGGCTGGGCGTCTCCCCCTGGGCACCGAGGTCATCGAGCTTGCGTGAGAGCCCACTGCCAAAATACTGTTTCCAGAGGCGATTGACGAAGACGCGCGCGGTCAGCGGATTGTCGCGGCGAACGAGCCACTGGGCGAGGTCGAGCCGATTGAGGCGTTGTTCGCGGGGGGCAGTTCCGGGCAGGATCCCGGGCGTTGCCGGCTGCACTTCCGCTCCCGACTCATCCATCCAGTTGCCGCGGGCCAGAACGCGGACCATGCGGGGAGCGACGGTGGACGTGACGAGCGAGACGGGGATCGTCCGTTCGAGAGCCGCCAGATCGGCCTCCAGTTTCTGCACTCGATCGCGGTCGCCCGCCAGCAGCGGCGCCGTCGCGCGGAAGTGGTTTGCCAGCGTGGTCTTCTGTTCGGGCGTGCGGGCGTCGACCGCCACGGCCAGTGCCTGACGGACAGGTTCGGGCAAGGACTCGGGCGCGCCGGGCGACTGTTCCCAGGCCTGCTGCGCCGCGATGCGTTCCGGCGTCTCGGCCTGCAAGCTGGCTTGCGCGGCCGTCAGTTCCTGCCGCAACTGTTCGCGTCGCGTTGACTGCTCGTCGGTCGGCAGTTGCAGCGACGGTCCCCACACTCCGGTCCCCTCGGAGCCTGAATACAATCCCTGTTCCTGGATGTCGGCGAAGAAGGCCTCCATGGCATAAAAGTCGCGCGTCGTGAACGGATCGTACTTGTGGTCGTGGCACTCGGCGCACCCCAGCGTCACGCCCAGCCACGTGCCGCTCACGTTGCGCACGCGCTCGGCGATATACTTCGCCAGGTACTCCTTCGGCTGCACGCCGCCCTCGGCACTCATCATGCCCAGGCGGTTGTAACCGGAGGCCACTCGCTGTTCGATGGTCGGCGACGGCAGCAGGTCGCCAGCGAGCTGTTCGACCGTGAACTGGTCGAAGGGCTTGTTCTCGTTGAAGGAGCGGATCACATAGTCGCGGAACGGGGAGACGCTCATCGGCTGGTCGCCGTGGTAGCCGACCGTGTCGGCGTAACGAACAAGGTCGAGCCACCACTGGGCCATGCGTTCGCCATAGTGGGGGGAGGCGAGCAGTCGGTCGACGAGTCGTTCGTAGGCATCACCGCGCGGGTCGGCAAGGAACGTCTGCACTTCGGCAGGCGTTGGCGGCAGGCCGAGCAGGTCGAACGAGAGTCGTCGGATCAGCGTCACGCGATCCGCTTCCGGCGACGGCTCCATGCTTTGCTTGCGCAGCGCGTCGCGGACCAGCGTGTCGACGGGATGGGGAGCCGGCTGAAGCGGCGCGGCGGGGGGCAGGACGGGCGCGATCACCGGCTGGAAGGCCCAGTGTCCCTGCCAGGGAGCGCCCTGGTCGATCCAGCGTCCGAGGATTTCACGCTGCCGCGGCGACAGCTCCTTGCCGAATTCCGGCGGCGGCATCCGTTCATCGGAATCCGCCGTCAGGATCCGTCGCCACAGTTCGCTCTGCTCGCGGTCGCCGGCAAGCACCACACCGGGCGCATCGGGTGTTCCGACCAAGCCTGCCTGCTGATCCAGCCGCAGGTCCGCTTCGCGCTTATTCTTGTCGGGACCATGGCAGGCAAAGCAGTGATCGGAAAGGATCGGCCGCACATCCCGATTGAACTGGACCACCTCCGGCAGTGGCTCATCGCCCCTTGCCGGCATGGCGTGGAAGGCCAGACTGACAATCAGGCAAGCGATTCGCCCGATGCCAATACCATGGTTCATGCCGTCGTTCATGCCGCTGGCTACCTCTGTTCGCATTGCTTGACACGCCTGCTTGGACCGAATCCCCAGGCTGCTGGCCATCTTAGCATCGCTCGCACCCAAATGCGAATCCAGGGAGTGCGGCCGGGACGGCCGCACTGAAGCGAAGCAATGAGTCAATATGGAGCGAAGCAAAGAGTCGACGCTGGGCGCACGTGTCCAACGCACGGCTGGCAGCGCTGGGCTGGCAGCGCTGGGGCGGCCGGGACGGCCGCGCTCCCTCTGCGTTGGCTCGGAGCGCGGCCGTCCCGGCCGCACTGAAGCGAAGCAAAGAGTCGACGCTGGGAGCACGTGTCCAACGCACGGCTGGTGGCGCTGGGGCGGCCGGGACGGCCGCGCTCCCTAATCGAGGGCGAGGGCTGGGGCGATGTGGTGCTCGAACAGCTGACGGTTGGCGGCCAGATAGTCCTGGCAGCGTTGGGAGAGCTGTTCCCCCGAGCGAACGCCGAGCAGATAAGCCAACTTGTCACGTTCCAGCGGCGAGGCGGGCAGGTCGTGGCGCGCGGTGGTGTTCATCAGACGCAGCCGCGCCTCGACGCCGCGCAAGTAGCGGTACGATTCCAACAGCTGCTCGGCATCGCCGCGCGCGAGCAGTCCGGCATCGGCCAGGGCCGGGATCGCTTCGAACAGTCCTGGCTGCAGGATGCCTGGATGCGCGGCCGAGTGCTTCAGCTGCAGCATCTGCACGATGAACTCGATGTCCATCAGCCCACCCGCCGCGCGTTTGATGTTCCGCAGCGTCGCGTTCTCCTCCAGCTTCAGACGCATCTGCCGCATCTGCGTCTCGAACTCGGGCTGCCACTCCAGCCCCGTGACGACGCGCCGGACCAGCTGTTCGACACGTTGCCGCGCCGCCGGAGATCCATGCATCACGCGGCCGCGGCAGAGCGATTGGCGTTCCCAAAGTTGCCCCGCGCCCTCCGTAAAATGCCTCTCAAAGGCTTCCAGGGACAACGCGAGGTTGCCACCTCGTCCGGCCGGCCGGAGCCGCACGTCCAGCTCATACAGTCGCCCGTGCGGACCGATCTGGTTGACCCACTTGATGATCCGCTGCGCCAATTCGTTGAAGAAGTGCAGGTTGGTGGTCGTGGGGACGGACGAGCGGCCGACGACGAGCGGCCGGGTGCCGCCTTCGCCCTCGTACAGGAAGACGACGTCCAGATCGCTGTGGTAGTTCGGTTCGCGTCCCCCGAACTTGCCGAGCGCCAAGACCATCATCTCGCAGGGCCGGTTCTCGTCGGCCAGCCAGGGCCGTCCATAACGGGCAGCCAGCAGGTCGTACTGCAGTTGGCAGACCTTTCCCAGGCACACATCGGCCACATCGGAGAGGAACGCCGTGGTCTGCCGCACATCTTCCTTTCCCAGCAGGTCGCGGACACCCACGTTGAGGTGTTGGATATGCTTGAAACTGTGCAGAATCGGCTCGATCTCCTCCGCGCCCTTGCAACGCTCCTCCAGCATCTGCCCGAGCACCTCGCGGTTGGGCAGGCGATTGATGAGCAGCGAGTCCAACAGTTCATCGAGCATGCCCGGGTTGCTGGTCAGGATGCTGGAGAGATACGGACTGCTGGCACAGAGCCGCACATAGAGTTGCAGCGTGGGCGGGTTGAAGCTGAACAGCTCCCAGAGCACGCCTTTGCCGCCAAGCGAATCGGAGACGTTGCAGAGGTTCACGAGGGCCGCGTCGGGATCGGGCGTGGCGCCGATGGCGCGGAGCAGCGCGGGGGCGATGGCGGCGAGGAAATGGCGGCAGCGGCGCGTCGAGAGGAACGGGATCCGCTCGGTGGACAGCGTCAGCAGGTTCTGGTACGCGGCATCGATGTCGCGAAAGAAGTAAGGGGCGAGCGTCTGTCGGATGAATTCGGGCGTGGGTTCGGGGTCCAGCACCAGGTCGACTTCCGGCTCCGGCGCCGGCGTCTCGACGAACGCGTCATGCAGCAGGTGGTCGAGGATCTTGCGGTTTCGCTCGGTGCGCTGGCGGTACTCCTCCTTGAAGTTCCGCAGGCTCGTCGCCTTGTCCGCGGCGGGGAAACCCAAGCGGATGGCCAGCCGCGCCAGTTCGTCCTCGTCCTGCGGCAACGTGTGCGTCTGCACGTCCAGCATCACCTGCAACAGGTGCTCGATGCGGCGCAGGAACACATAGTTATCGGACAGGAACGTCTTCTCCTGCAGAGTCAGGCAGCCGACTTCGGCAAGGCGGTCGATGGCTTCGAGCGTATTGCCGGTGCGGACACGGGGCAGGTCGCCGCCGTGCAGCAGTTGCAGGAACTGGATCACGAACTCGACGTCCCGGATCCCGCCGCGTCCCGCTTTCACATCGCGCTCGTCGGTACCTTCACGCTCGGCCCGCTGTTCGATCTTCCGCTTCAGCGCCTGGACGCCCGTGATGTCGGCGCGGTTCAGGTAGCGCCGGTAGATCCAGGGTTCCATCGCCGCCAGGAACTCGCGTCCCAGTTCCAGATCGCCAGCCACAGGCCGCGCCTTGACGAACGCCTGTCGCTCGAACGTTCGCCCCAGCACATCGTAGTACTGCAAGGCGCTCTCCATGCTGTGCACCAGCGGACCACGCTGGCCATGCGGACGCAGTCGCATGTCCACGCGGTAGACCATGCCCAGGTCCGTATGTTCCGTCAACAGCTTGAGGAACTCCTGCGCCAGCCGGTCGTGGAACTCCAAGTTCGTCACCTGCTTCAGCCCGTCCGTGCGGCCGTCACCTTCGTAGAGAAAGAGCAGGTCGATGTCGCTGGAGTAGTTGAGTTCCACGCCACCGAGCTTGCCGAGCGCCAGGACGACGAAGCGAGCGGGGCGGCCGTCGAGCCGGCGTGGCACGCCGCGCGTGGCCGTGATCTGCCGGGTGGCGAAAGACAATGCCGCCTCGCAGAGTGCATCGGCCAGGAAGGAGATCTGCTCCGTTACGATGCCGATCCGCTGCTGGCGGATCAGGTCCCCGTAGGCGATGCGGAGCGTTTCGCGACGCTTGTGCCGCCGCAGCACGGCCAAGGCCGCGCGACGGTCCGACAGACTCGTCACTTCCGACCGGATGTCCTCCACCAACTGGTCGCGCCCCACCGGCTGGCCTTCCGTCAGCCGCACCAGCTCGAACGCCTCCGGGTCCGTCACCAGCACGTCACCCAGGAAGCGACTCGAAGCGAACAGCTGCAGCAGCACCTCCAGCGACGCGGGATCGCGCTCGAAAAGGCTGCCCAGCGCCAGCGGACTCCGCGATGCAGCCAAGAACCGTTCCAGCGTGTTGACCGCCAGGTCCGGGTCGCTCAGCGGAGGCAGCAGGTGCTCCAGCCGACCCAGCAGCGATGCGAGCAGGTCGGGCGACAGACCGCTCCGCGCCAACCCCAGCAGGTTGGCGTACGCTCGAGGAGTGTCCGTAAGACCCAGTCCGCGAAGCCAATGGCTAGCTTGCGCCGGGTCGGTCAGCAAGGACGTCAACTGATGTTGATCCATGGACCTGCTTTCGGTGGATTGAATGCTCGTTTTGGCAGCGAAACCTTTCCCGATACAGCCTGGACTTGAACCCGTCCCGTGCTCGAATGTCCCCGTCGATCCCGCACGCACGCCGGCTCACGCCTGCAGCGTGTAGACCTCTGGACCCACGCAGTTGGTCACGACCTCCCCGAACAGGGTATGCGCGTTGACTTCGTACACCGTCACGGGCAACAACTGGCCGGCTTGTCGGCGGTTTCCAAGAAAGACCACGATGCGATCGCAGGGAGTCCGGCCCATCATCTGGACGCCGTGCTCCTGCTCCCCACCATGGCCTTCCGCCATTTTACTTGGACCTTCCACCAACACTTCCACCTCGCGGCCGATGAACTTCTGGTTGTCCTCCTCGCTGATCGCGTTTTGGATTCGCAGCAGTTCGTTGTTTCTTTCTTTCTTCACCAGCAGCGGCACATCGTCCGGCAGCAGTTCGGCTCCCTTGGTGCCGGGACGCTCGCTGTACTTGAAGATGAAACTGTTCTTGAATCGCGCCTCGCGGACCAGCTCCACCGTCTTCTGGAAATCCTCGTCGGTCTCACCACTGAAACCGACGATGAAATCGCTCGAGACGGCCGCTCCCGGAAGGAACTCGCCGATCTTCGCCAGCATCTCGCGGTAGTCTTCCACCGTGTACCCACGCTTCATCCGCGCCAG
>JBIIEC010000440.1:0-4985 GCA_044238045.1 Pirellulaceae bacterium
TCGGCGTTCGGCCGCGTCGGCGCGATCAAGCTGAAGCTGGGCGTTGCTGATATCGACGACGGTGACGTTGGCGCCGGCGGCGGCGTAGAGGGGACCCTGCCGGCCTCCGCCGGCGGCGAGGCAGAGCAAGTTTTTGCCGCGGATGCCTTCCGCGAGCCAGCCTGACGAGTCGAGCAGGCCGAGCGGATCGACGAACTCCTCATCCCGCGCGGCCCGCGTGAATCGCTGCCGCTGTTCGGCCAGTCGATTCCAGGCCTGCCGATTGTGCTGGCCCGCGGAACCGTTGTTGGGGGGAAGGGTGTGCATCGGTGGGATCGCGGCTAGGCCGGTTCCTGCTGGGACAGGCAGTGGAACGCGCCCAGCCCATAGATCAGGTCCTCGGCCCGGATCGGCACGATCTCGTGCTGCGGAAAGCACCGGGCCAGCAGGTCGCAGGCGGGATCGTCCGCTGGATCGCCAAACACGGGAACGAGCACTCCGCCATTCACCACATAGAAGTTCGCGTAGCTGGCGGGCAGGTCCATGTCGCCATCGCGCCGCGGTCGTGGAGCGCGCAGCGGCAGGACCTCCAGGTGCTTGCCGGTCGCTCGGCACCAGGTTTCGATGCGTCGGCGATTCTCCTCGAACAGGTCGCTCTGCGGATCGTCGAGGGCCACGATCGTGGAAGCGTTGACGAACCGCGCGATCTGGTCGATATGGCTGTCGGTATCATCGCCGGCCACGACACCGGTCAGCCAGAGGATCTGGTCGGCGCAGAGGAAATCACGGAGCAGCGTTTCGATCTGGGGCCGGTCGAGCGACGGGTTGCGATTGGGGTTGAGCAGGCAGGGTTCGGTGGTGAGCACCACGCCCTCGCCGTTGCCTTCGACGGAGCCGCCTTCGAGGATCATGGGCACAACGAAACGACGCCGGTGGGTCTCGTGGGCGATCTGGGCGGGCACGCGGTTGTCGAGGTCGAACGGTGGATACTTGCCACCCCAGGCGTTGTAGCCGCAGTCCAGGAGTGCCGGCGGCAGGAGCCGTTCGGCGGACCCGAGGAAGATCGGACCATGGTCGCGAATCCACGAGTCGTTGGTGGGGATGGGATGGATGCGGACGCGCGGCAGGTCTCCGAGCAGTTGTCGGGCGGAGACGGCGGCTTCGGCGACGGCCAACAGTTCCACCGGTTCAAAGCGGGCGACTTGGCGCACGAACTCCGCATACTGCACGCGCGCTTCATCGAAACGCCCGGGCCAGGTGTCGCGGTTGTGCGGCCAGACCAGCCAGGTGGCCCGGTGCAGTTCCCATTCGGCGGGCCAGCGGTATCCCAGTTCGCGCGGGGTGGGGTCAGTTTGAGTCATCGTCGAGGAACCGTTTCACGAGTCCACCGTAGGCGTCAATGCGGCGATCGCGGAGGAAGGGCCAGTGCGTGCGCACCACGTCGATCTGGTCGAGGTTGCACTCCACCAGCATGATCTCCTCTTGGTCGTGGCTGGCGCGGGCCATGATGTTGCCGTTGGGGTCGCAGACGAAGGACGCGCCCCAGAATTCCAGTTCGCCTTCACGGCCCACGCGGTTCGGCGCCGCCACGAAGACGCCGTTGGCGATGGCGTGGCTCCGCATCATGGTTTCCCACGCCGAGTGTTGGCTCGCGCCATACTGCTGTTTCTCGCCAGGCAGCCAGCCGATGGCCGTCGGATAGAAAATGATTTGGGCGCCGCGGAGAGCCGTCAGCCGCGCGCCTTCCGGAAACCATTGGTCCCAGCAGATGCAGACGCCCACGCGGCCAGCCGACGTTTCGAAGCTGCGGAATCCGAGGTCGCCGGGCGTGAAGTAGAACTTCTCGTAGTACAACGGGTCGTCGGGAATGTGCATCTTGCGATACTTGCCCACGGTCTGCCCGGTCTCGTCAAAGATCACGGCCGTGTTGTGGTAAAGGCCTTCCGTCCGACGCTCGAAGAGCGACGTGACCAGCACCACCCGGTTGTCTCGCGCCGCCTGCGCCATCCGCTCGCTGGTCGGACCCGGGATCGGTTCCGCCAGGTCGAACTGGCGATGGTCTTCCGATTGGCAGAAGTACTGGCTGGCGAACAACTCCTGCAGGCAGACAATGTTGGCGCCGCGCCGCGCGGCCTCGCCGACCTTCTGCACGGCCTTCTCGACGTTGGCCTGCTTGTCGGTGCCGCACTTCATCTGCACGACGGCAACTTGGACGATCGGGGACGAGCGACGAGGCGATGCTGCGGGAGACATGGTCGTGCGAGGTTCCTCGAGGAAGATGGAGTGGAGAAGAGTAGAGAGTCGGGACTAGGGAGTAGAGCTATTCGCCTTCTTGGATTTGGGTAAACTCGGGGATCGCCGGATCGCCGGATCGGAGGGCTCGGGCTCGGCTCGGCTGGCCGGTCAGTTTAACTTTCACTTCGCACCTCGAATAGCAGGGCCTTGCCGCGATGCGTGACGAGCCTTCTTCCTCGCCCGAGTTCCCGCCGGGGTTGTTCATTGCCGGGACCGATACCGAGGTGGGCAAGACCTGGGTGGCCGCTGCCATCGCGCGAGCCTGCCATGCCCGCGGGCTGCGGGTCGGCGTGTACAAACCCGTGGCCAGCGGCGCGGCCGCCGATGCGCTCGAGTCCCAGGACGGCTGGCTGCTCTGGCAGGCCGCCGGGTGTCCCCGTACGCTGGCCGACGTCTGCCCGCAGTCGTTCTCCGCGCCGCTCGCTCCCCATCTGGCCGCGCGACGCGAAGGCCGCGCGGTCGATGCCGATCGACTGCTGCAAGGGCTGGAGGCCTGGCGCGACTGCGATCTGGTGATCGTCGAGGGAGTCGGGGGGCTGATGAGTCCCGTCACCGAGGACTGGTATACGGCGGACCTGGCCAGTGAGTTCGGCTATCCGGTGGTCGTCGTGGCCGCCAATCGACTGGGCGTCATCAACCAGACGCTGCAGACGCTGATCACCGCGGCTGCCTTCCGCGATGGTCTCGACGTCGTCGGCGTGGTGCTCAATGA
Organism: Pirellulaceae bacterium; assembly: GCA_044238045.1. Classification (GTDB taxonomy): domain Bacteria; phylum Planctomycetota; class Planctomycetia; order Pirellulales; family Pirellulaceae; genus CAZUJM01. The sequence goes on from JBIIEC010000440.1 coordinate 2,987, forward strand.
AACGCAGCCCACCGCAGCGGACGCGAGCAGTAGCAGCAACGCCGAAGAACTGGCCGCTCGCTGCGTGCCGCCGCTGCTGGCCCACCTGCCCTGGCAGGATCCATACGCGCTCGAGAAGGTCGATTGGATGCAACTGGCCGCGCCGCGGCGATCCAATGGCTGAAGGATTCGCCGACGCGCGCATGCCGCGTCGGGATGCCCTTGCGAGGTGTGGTGTCGGGGAGCCGACTGGAAACGACAACGGCCGGAGTGTCGTGGACAACTCCGGCCGTTGAGGATTTCAAGCAGCGATGGGCTCGTTTGGATGCCTGTCCTCGGCGGCCCGTCTGCGACGGCTAGTGCGCGGCGGCTAGTGCGCGGCGGCTAGTGCGCGGCGGCTGCCGACGACTCCATCCGGCTCTCCGCCATGCGGGTATCGACGTCCAGCCACCAGGTGACGCTCCAGCGTCCCTGTTCGTCGCCACGGACCTTCCAGTGCGGCAGCACCACGACCGACTGGTGGACCAGTTCAAATCCACCCTCGGACTGGCTGACGGTTTCCACCGGATAGGTCCAGAAGGCCGTCGGCTGGTTAAAGTTCATCTGCAGGGCGAGACCCAGCCACTCGTCGGCCAGCCCCAACTCCTGCGTGGGCTGGATTTCGAGTTGCGAGCCGAGCTGTCCGAGCCGATGCGAGCCTTGGAAGTAGTAGCGGTCATCCGCTCCTGACGGCAGGCCGGCAAAGTTCAGTTCCGTGGCGAAGTGCAGGGTTTCGTTCGCGGGCAGGTTCTCCAGCAGGTAGGTGATTTCCAGCTGCGAACGTTCCGCGTCAAGCGTGACGCCCTTGGTGATGCGGATGCGGTGCGCGCCCACCTGGCCTTCGCGAGTCAGTTGGGCCTGCACACGATCGGGGTTTCGACGCAGGCGAGCCTCGTAGGAGCCTTCGACGAAATCACCCAGCTCCTGGGCCTTGCCCTGCATGACGGATTCCAGCGTCACGCCGTCGGCATAGAAGTGATCCAGCAGCGACTTACGCGGGTGCGCGTCGTACTGCACGCGGCGGTCCAGGCCTTCCTGCTTGAACACGACGCGGTCGTGGATGCTGGCGACTTCGCCCTGCTGCGCCTTCTGCCCGGCCAGCACCTTGCGGTGGTAGGCTTCGGGGCGACGCGCGAGCGTGGCTTGGAGGTTGTGGCAGATCGTGCGCACATCCAGTTCGTAGATCTGTCCACCTTGGCCGGGGGCCAGGAGGCAGATGAGCTTCGAGTTGCGCAGCTGCACTTCGGGGCGGGCATCGAAGTTGTAGTCCGCGGCCGTGATCTCGACCGAGTTGCCAGCGACTTCGAGGGCCTGGTCGAGCAGGTTATCGGCCGCGATCAGGTGGTTGTAGACCGCGTTACGGAGGTGCGGCAGGTACGCGCCGCCGAACGCGCCATGCCAGTAGCTGCAGTTGCACTGGCCGCGATACAGCTCGCGACGTGCCGACTCCAGCGTATCCTCGGACAGCCCCTGGTTGCGGGCGTCCTGCAGGCGTCGGCTGACCATCATCATCCGCGAGTACATTTCGTCGGTTTCGGGATACTTGATTTTGAAGTTCCGCCAGTATCCGCCGCGCACGAACTGCCGCAGTGCGGGCCAACGCGCGTCGTGCTCCATCTCGTGCGTCAGGTCCTCGTAGGTCTCCTGGCGATCGACGGGCAAGGCCCATTCCGTCATTTCGCGATAGCTGCCTTCGGGCAGGTAGATCTTGCCGGCCGGCGGCACCTCCGACATCGCGTGCGACAGCGTCGTGGTATGCAGCCACGACTGGTTTTGCAGCAGCAGTTCAAAGAACTGGCACAGCCAGCCGTTGTCGTAGACATGCTGCTTCGTATCCGGCCACGTGCCGAACTTCTCGCCGTCGTCGCCGAAGACGCAGATGGCGTTGGGGAATCGCTCGGCCGTCCAACGCAGGTGGTCGATCGTTTCCTGCGGCGAAGCGAACGGGATCAGGTAACGCAATCGCTCGCTGCCCGGGAAG
>JBIIEC010000441.1:0-4978 GCA_044238045.1 Pirellulaceae bacterium
CTTTCCTGTCGCTGCACGATCCTCGCACGGCCGCCCGCTATCCGGATTTAACCTACGAGCAGTTGATGGCGCAGATGTATGTGGTCGATCCGCGGGGAGGCCGGCATGGGGGCGCGGCGGCCCTGCGCCACTTGAGTCGCCAGCTGCCGCTGCTCTGGCCGCTCTCTCCGCTGCTGCACCTGCCCTGCTCCCTGCCGCTCTGGAGCTGGCTCTACCACGAGGTGGCCCGGCGTCGTTATCGCTGGGGTCGCGTCTCGGACTGCGAGAACGGTGCGTGCGCCGTTCACTTCGGCCCCGGAGCCCGGGCGGCATCGAAGCCTGGGACCGCCCAGGGAGCCGGGGAAACGCAGCTTCCTCGGTGACCAACGCGTGTCACTGACAACGGCCGGTCACTCGCCTGTCGCTCCATCGCGTGACCTGCCAAGCAGGATGGCCGCGTCCGTCGCTCAGGCGAAGTAGCTGACGGCATTGCGGAAGATCTGCAGGCCATCCGCCACCGGCTGTTCGCGGCGGCGAGTCCACTGCGGATGCTGTGTGGGGTCGATATGGCGTTCGGGATGCGGCATGAGGCCGAATACGCGCCCGGTCGCATCGCACAGCCCGGCGACATTCGCCTGCGAACCATTCGGGTTCACCGGGAAAGGCAGCGTCCCGGCATGGGCCGCTCCCGTCACCGGCAGCGAATGATCGCCTGGCGTGTATCGCAGCACCAGCTGGCCCTGCTCTTCCAGCCGCGCCATCACGGTCGCGTCATGCGTGATGAACTGGCCTTCCGCGTGCGCGATCGGCAGATACATCCGCTCGATGCCACGCAGGAATACCGACTTGGAGCTGGTCACCGCGAGATGCACCCAGCGGTCCTCGAACCGTCCGCTCTGGTTCCAAGTCAGCGTCGCGGGCGCTCCCTGCTGCGGCAGGTCGGGCAGCAGCAGGCCCGACTTGATGAGGATCTGGAAGCCGTTGCAGATGCCGAGCACCAGCTTGCCCGCATCGCGGAATCGCGTCAGCGCGTCGGTCAGGTGATGGCGCAGCTGGACGGCCACGATCCGGCCCGCCGCGACATCGTCGCCGTAACTGAACCCGCCGGGAAAGCACACCACCTGGAACTGGTCGCTCCATGCGGGCGATTCCAGCAGACGGTTCACATGCACCACTTCGGCCACGGCGCCGGCCTGCTCGAAGGCATACGCCGTTTCCTGGTCGCAGTTCGTCCCCGGAGCTCGCACGATCAATACGCGGACTTGTGCCATCGGTGTTGGTCTTCGTTCAGGAAGGGGAGAAAAAGGTTACGGGTCGTCGGGAAGCGTTTCGCTGCGGGCCGCGCGTATTTGCGAGGCGGCGGCCGGCGGGCTCAGGCCCAGCGGAGCGGCGCCTGCCACGCCTCCTTCAAGTCCGCGATGCCGGCCGCAACCAGCTTCTGCCCGCGCCACTGCACTTCCAGCCGCGGATTCGTCGTCACGGCCCCGATCCAGCCGCAAGGCAGTCCCTGCAGCCGGGCTTCGAAGTCCGCGGCGCGATCGGCGGGCACTTCGCACACGAACCGCGTGTTCGACTCCGAGAACAGCAGCGTTGCCGCCGGGTCGGCCGCATCGCCGGCGATCTCCTGCGGCACCGCATCCAGCTGCACGCTTGCGCCGAGTCCACCAGCGAAGGCCATCTCGGCCAACGCGACGGCCAGCCCGCCCTCGCTCAAGTCGTGGCAGGCGCGGACGCAGCCGCCGCGGATCGCTTCATGCACCGCCAGGAAGATCCGCTTGGCTTGCGCGGCATCCACCTTCGGCACCTGCCCGCCCGTCCGCTCATGCAGCCGAGTCCAGTGCGAACCGCCCAGCTCTTCGCGCGTCAGGCCGACCACATAGAGCCGGTTGCCGTCCTCCTTCAGGTCCATCGTGACGCATTGTCCGACGTCATCGACCTGGCCCAGGGCACTGATGAGCAGCGAGGGCGGAATCGAAATCGTCCGCTTCACTCCCTGCTCGTCCAGATAACTGAACTCGTTGTTCAAGCTGTCCTTGCCGCTGATGAAGGGCGTCTGCAGTTGGATGGCGAGGTCGTGGCAGGCGACGGCGGCGCGGACGAGCGAACCGAGCGTCTCGGGGCGGTCGGTGTAGCCCCAGCAGAAGTTGTCCAGGATCGCGATGCGGCGCGGATCGGCGCCGACGGCGACCGCGTTGCGGATCGCCTCGTCGATCGCGCTCGTGGCCATGTGGTACGTATCGTAGTCGCCGAAGTTGGGGTTCATGCCGCAGCTGATCACCAGGCCACGGCGCGAACGCAGGCGCGGTCTTACGACGGCCGCGTCGCCCGGGCCGTCCTGCTGCACGCCCACCAGCGGCTTGATCACGCTGCCCCCCTGCACTTCATGGTCATACTGGCGGATGACCCATTCCTTGCTGGCGATGTTGAGGCAGCCGAGCAGTTGCAGGAGATCCTGCGAGTAGTCTCCGCGCGGAACCGGCGGCGGCGTCACTGGACACTCCCGCGGCGGATCGTACACCGCCTGCCGGACGACGGGCGGCCGTCCCTCATGCAGGAACGCCATCGCCAGATCGCCCACCACCTGGCCGTGGTACTGCAGCTGCAGGCGTCCCGTCGGCACGAACTTCCCGATGATCGTCGCCTCGACGTTCTCCGATGCGCAGAGTGCCGAGAACTCACCCCAGCTCGACGGCGGCACCGACAGCACCATGCGTTCCTGGGCTTCCGAAATCCAGATCTCCGTGTAGGAGAGTCCGTCGTACTTCACGGGTGCTTTTTCGAGCCAGACTTCCGCGCCGATCTCCTCGCCCATCTCCCCGACGGCGCTCGAGAGCCCGCCGGCGCCGCAATCGGTCACCGCGCTGAACAGGTTGCGATCCCGCGCCACCATCAGCACGTCCAGCACCATCTTCTCGGTGATGGCGTTGCCGATCTGCACGGCGCCGCCGGAAAGCGTTTCGCTCTCGCTGGTGAGTTCGGCGGAGCTGAAGGTCGCGCCGTGGATGCCGTCGCGGCCCGTGCGTCCACCGAGGACCACGATATAGTCGCCGGCCTGCGGGCACTTGAACGACTTGTCGCAGGGAATCATGCCGACGTTGCCGCAGTAGACAAGCGGGTTGCCCAGGTAGCGAGGATCGAAGAAGATCGCGCCGTTGACGGTCGGGATGCCCATGCGGTTCCCGTAATCGCGCACTCCCGACACCACGCCCTTCATCACGCGACGCGGATGCTGCACGCCGGGATGGAGCTTCTCGAGCGGATAGTCGGGCGGCGCGAAGCAGAACACGTCGGTGTTGCAGACCGGTTTGGCGCCCAGCCCGGTCCCCATCGGGTCGCGGATCACGCCGCCAATCCCCGTGTTCGCTCCACCATACGGCTCCAGCGCTGACGGATGGTTGTGCGTTTCCACCTTGAATACGACATTGTAATCGTCGTCAAAACGGACGATGCCCGCGTTATCCTTGAAGACGCTCACGCACCAGTCGTCGTCGCCCAGTTGCTGGCGGATCGTCATGGTGGCCGCGAAGATCGTCTCCTTGAGCATGTTCTGGAACTGGCGCGTGCCCTGCGGGTCGCGATACTCGATGCGGCCCGCCAGCGTCTTGTGGCTGCAGTGCTCGCTCCAGGTCTGCGCCACCGTTTCCAGCTCCGCATCCGTCGGGTCGCGATCGAGCTGGCGGAACCAGGCCTGGATCGTCTGCATCTCGACCAGCGTCAGGTAGAGCTGTCCTTCGCGGCTGAGCTTCACCAGTTGCTCGTCATCCAGCGATCGAATCGGCACATGCACGCGTTCGAATGTGTACGGCTGACCCACCTGGATCCGGTCCATCCGCAGCGGACCTTCGACCACCTGTTCGATCGAGTCGTTGGCGAGGATCTTGCTGGCCACCTGTCGACTCACGCTGTCAGTTACGGCATGCGTGGCATCGCCGAGCCAGTATTTGCGATAGGTGCGCACCGCCTCGACGGACAACCGGTAGTCGGCAATCGCCTGCTGGGTGCTCTGCGCGACCGGGTCCATGACGCCCGGCTTCAGCAGCACATGCAACACGCGGCCGTTCGTCGCTTCCCAGCATCCGTCGCCCACGACCGCGACATGCGTACGCTCGACGACCAGATCGGCCAGCAGTTCGTCGGCCAGCTGCCGGGCCTGCGCGGCGTCGAGGTCTCCCTGGATCAGGTAGCCGCGCGCGGAGCGTACCGGGAGTTGCTTATCAATGCCGAGGTCGGCGACATCCGCCGCCACGCGCCGAGCATCCCGATCCGGTTGTCCTTCCCCAGGGTAGATCTCAATCTGCCAGAGCATCGCGTCGTTGCTTTCCAAGAGCCAGGAGGCGGGTGAGCTCGGCGTCGTCCTGCTGTTCCAACGCCTGCGTGAACGAATTCAGCACTTTCCCAAACTGGTGCAGGGACCGCAAGACGCAGTCCCGGTTCTGCGTCAGGATCTGACGCCAGAGTTCGACATCTCCGGAGGCGACGCGCGTGGTGTCGAGCCATCCGGTGGCCGCGAGGCGAAGATCATCTGCGGAGGTGCAGGCCGCCAGCAGCGACGCCATCGCATGCGGCAGGTGGCTGATCGCCGCCACCGCCTGGTCGTGCGCGGCGGCCGAGAGTCGTTCGACGCGGGCGCCGAGCGACTGCCAGAAGTGTGTCAGTTGTTCCGTGGCATCGGCCGGCGTGTCGTCTTCCGGCGTGAGGATGACGAGGCGACCCTGGAGCAGGTCGGGCGAACCATGGCGCACGCCCGTCTTCTCGCTGCCCGCCATCGGATGGCTGCCCAGGAACGTCGCGCGCGGACCGGCAGCCGCGGTCGCCAGCTGCCGACGCACCTCGCCGACAATCGAACGCTTCGTGCTGCCCGCGTCGGTGACGATCGCATGGGCCGGCGCGGCCTGTACGGACTGAACCACATGCAGCGGTATCTGCTCGACCGGCGTGCAGACGACCACCCAGTCGGCGTCGGAGACACCCGCCGCGAGGTCCGTGGTGAACTCCGAGA
>JBIIEC010000077.1:0-17364 GCA_044238045.1 Pirellulaceae bacterium
ACTCACGCACTCCCGCACTCCCGCACTCCCGCACTCACGCACTCACGCACTCACGCACTCACGCACTCACGCACTCACGCACTCACGCACTCACGCACTCACGCACTCACGCACTCACGCACTCACGCACTCACGCACTCACGCACTCACCAGCTCCTGCGATGCTCCTCATGCGGGCGGGACGCCCGCGCTCCGGCAGCTCAAACCAGCGAAGGCGTCTGGCGCAGGATATCGGCCAGGGCTGCGGCAATGCGGCGGCTGTAGCGATCGCCCAGGATCGTCAGATGATTGCCGGGAATCGCCACGGATTGGGGGGCCGGCGTCACGAAACGCTCCCAACCCAGCGCACCCACGAGCGGTCGAGTGACGCTCTGGCTGGTCGCTCGAAGCACATGGACCGAGCCGTGGTAGTGCGGAGGCAGGTAGTGATCGGCCGCCACATACTGCTGGTGGTAGGCGGAGTCTGCGAACGCGTTGCGGTCATTTCCACGCCGCCCCGCGATCCTGTGCATGTTTCGCCGGATGCCATCTTTCCACGCGGGAATGCCCATCGCCATCCCGTCGTGCCACAACCAGCGGGGCAGGTTCCGGGCTCGCCGCGCCCATTGACGCAGACCGCCCCGCGGCAGGCCCGCACGCATCACCGTGTCGATCAGCACCACCTCCGCGATGGGGCATCCCAGGCCAGACATCTGGCAGGCGATTTCGTAAGCCAGCAGCCCTCCCCATGAATAGCCCGCCAGCACCTGGGGCACTCGCTTCGCTCCGCGTGACAACCGATCGACGAACGGACGTGCGAAAGCTTCCATCGTCAGCGGCCTATCGTCCGCCAGCGACAGCGAAGCGGTTTCCACCACCGACAGCGAGAAAGCCCGGGAGGATTCACCGTCCGTCAGCAGGTGCTCGAAGAGTGAATCAAACTGGGCGACGCTTCCCGCGATCGAAGTGAACAGAGTCACCTCGACCGTCGGGTTGGATTCCGTCCAGATCGGCATGCGCCACGACATCTCCGGCGCATCCCGGATCGCCTCCGACAAGTCGCGTACCGTCTCGCAGCCTTGAATCGCCTCCTGGCTCAACCGCCTGCCCAAGCGTTCCGCCACTCGTTGCGCAATGCGGAGGCGCGTCAGCGAGTCGATGTCGAGGTCCGCGAGGTGCGTTGCTTCCGAGACTCGTTGCTGCGTCACTTCTTCCACCAGCCTGTGCCCCACATCCTGGGACAATGGGTACCGAGGAACGATGGCCGCAGCATCCCGCGTCTCAACACGGGCGTCACGACGGATCGATTCCACGAGCAGCCGTGCCAGGGTGATGCGATCCACCTTTCCCGTATCGGTCCGCGGAAACGAAGCGAAGGAAACGATCTGCGACGGCACAGCGACGACATCCAGTTTCTGCCGGCATTGGCGGCGGAGATGCTCTTCGCGGACCGGCTTCGTGGTCCGCACCGCAGCCACCGTGCGAAGCGTTCCATCCCCGTCGTCGAGGACCGTCACCAGCGCTTCCGACACATCCTCCATCCCCGTCAGGATCGCCTCGACCTGCTGCAGGTACACTTTCTGCCCGCGGATTTTCACCATCGAATCCTTGCGAGCCACCCAGCGCAGCAGGCCGTCGGGATCCACGCAGCCGAGGTCACCGGTCCTGTAGGCAAATCGGCCATCATCGAGCAAACGAAAGGCCGTTCGATCGAGCGACTCATCGTCAACCGAGCCGGTCGCGACGCAATAGCCGTCGGCCAGGTAACTCCCACGCACTTCCAACTCCCCAATCACGCCGGCTGCCTGGACCTCGCCCTGCTCGTCCACCACCACCACCTCCCGATCCAGCACCGCATAGCCGATCGGAACCGACTCCTCCAGCGTCTCGCCCCCCGTGACGAAATACTGCGCATAGGTGCGGGTTTCGGTGGAAGCCATCGCATTCTGCAAGACGGCGTGCGCCCCGATGCGGCTTTGAAACAACGCGATGTCAGATCGATGCAGCGGTTCGCCCCCCACGGACAGCAGGCGCAACGTCGGCCAATGCTCACCGGGCGGCAAAGGCGACAGGAGCGAACGCATCAGGGAGACAGACTGGGTGGAGATGGTGATCTCGCGGCTCTGGAGCCACTGAAACAGGTCGTCGGGAACACCCTCATGGAGGCTGCGGATCCAGAGGCTGGCACCGCTGAGTAACGCTCCAAAAATCGGCGCGAGAACGGCGCTGAAAGTAGGCGAAAACAGGAGGTCGAATCGATCGGACGGCGCGATCGCCAGGTCGTTGATCTGGCGGCCGATGTCCGACAGGATGAAGCGGTGCCCCATGCGCACCAGTCGCGGCGCGCCGGTCGAGCCGGAGGTGAGAAACAGGAAGGCGGGAGCGTCGCCGGTGAAGCCATCCTCCGCGGGAGCGTTCCAGCCTGGGTCGTCGGCGCAGTCAAAGATCGCAGGCAAGTCCGCAGTGGTCATCCCCGGGAAGGTTGCGGAAGCCGCCAGTCGCTCGGCCTGGGGATCGGCGGAATCCACCAGCAGCCAACCTCCCTGGAGGGCTCCGGTCGCGGCGGCGAGCGTCGCTGGATTCTGGTGCGGGGAGACGAGCAGGCAGCAGCCCCGATTCCGCAACACCGCCAGGCACGCGGCCAGGTTGCGCCAGTCGTTGTTCGCGACGATCACCACCAAATCGCGCGGACGCAGGCCGCGTCGCCAAAGTGACTGAGCCGCGCGGCCGACTCGTTCGGCCAGTTCCGCGTAGGTCATCACCTCCGACCCCGCGACGGCGATTCGCTCGGGATGCCGCCGCGTGATGTCCAGGAACTCACTCCAAAGCGAAGGTGTCAGCGCCAGGTCGCGCCAGAAGTCCGCTCGTCGGGCACGGAAGTCCGGGCTCTCCCGGTTCTTCCATTCGGGCGCGCGAAAAGACCGCGGGAATCCCTTGCCGGGATCGCCAGCATGCATCGCCGATTCGCCCAGGGAAAGATTCCCTCGCATGACTCGTGTGCCTCCGGAACTGCCCTGCAGCCTTTTCACTCCGTCAACAGGCTGGCAGGGACTCGGAAACGTCGTTTCTCCACACCCAGTCGACACGCAGGTCGCGCATCCCTCGCGTCTTCAGGTTGTGATGGCTGGCTCCTCCATGATCGGTCCATGAGACGATGGACCGATAGTCGGCTTGGATCGCTTGCCTGATTCGCAACTCGATCAAACGCCCGTGAATCCCCTGCTGGCGATAAGCGGCCTTGGTCACGCCTGCCGCCAGCAAGGCCGTCTGTGAGGCCCAGTAAAGCATCCCCAGGCCAATGAGCTCCGAGCCTCGGCAAGCGACCCAGGTGCGCAGTTCAGGCCGTCCCAGCAGTTCCCTTAGGTTGACTTTCGCCGATGCGTGCCGTTCCCGTGGTGCATTGAATCCCTCCAGGTAGATACTCAACATCGCGTCCACTTCTTCCGGGCAGGCGAGTGGACGCAAACAACAATCCTGTTCGGCGGGCTCACGCAGGACGCGCTGCTCCTCCTCGACATGGGTGTCTGGGTCGGGCAGTTCCATGCCCAGTCGCACCATCCGCTTGCAGGGTTGAAACCCATGACGCCGCAAGGTGTCCGCGGCATCCGACAATTCGAATCCCTCGCCGGCGATCAACTCCACACCGCGACGAGGAGTCGTACCTGCCGGTGCCTGCAGCCGACCATGGATGCCATAGAACTCCATGAGCTCATCGATCCGCGCCACCGTATCCGCGCCGAAGTCGTAGACGCGGTTGAAGTATCCGACGTCGTCGAATCGCAAGGCGGTGGCTCCACCCATGACCCGGATCGCTCCTCGCGCGGGATCACCGATCGAAAGATAACGATGCAGTCGCCAGCAGTCATACTGTCTCATTGCCCTCAGGGTGTTGTGGAGCAATGAGGGGATTCCATGCTGCCGGGCGAGCATCGTTGGGTCAACCTTGTCCATGCATCCGATCGAGTCGCAGGGAGTTCACACGCAAATAGACGCGACGATTAATGCCCGGGAGGGCGCAGGGGTCCAAATGACGATCGCTGGGGAATAATATGCTGTCCGGATGCCATGGTCGGTGCATTTGATGGAAAAAGTAAACAAGGAGCGCAGGCGTCCCGCCCGCATGAGGAGCGTCGCAGGAACTGGTGCGGGCGGGACGCCCGCGCTCCGGCAGAGCGTGCCACTTGACATCAGGCATCGAAAGAGACAAAATGCGAGCGGTCGGGCCCTGGTCTCTTTTGCAGTCGATTCTAACGATGCGCGCCGCCCGATTTACTCTGCTGCTTTTCTTCCTCTTCCAGACGGCGTTTGGCGCTGCGCTGCACTGGACCTGCTGCCTCGATCATCATGACGCTTCTCTCGCGAGCGTCGCCTCGGATTCCGGCCACTGTGGCACCGCCTCCTGCGCGTTCCACCATCGTGACCATCGGCCCTCGGCCTCCGATGCGAACCATGACGAAGGGCTCTCGCGTGACGGCCACCACCATCACCAGCCCTTCCATGACCACGAACACTGCCAAGTCTGCCGCGTACTCGCGCAGGCCTGTCTGCTCAGTGAGCAACCCGACTTGCTCGTCGAATATCCCCTGACCTCCGGGTTGCTGCTGGCTTCGTCGCTTCTGGACGGGGCCTCCCTGCCTTCGGCTCTCTCCATCCGCGGCCCGCCCGCTTTCTCCGGCCTCGCGTCCTGAAGTCGCGCGCGGACTGCGCGCCGAGCTTCCTGCGGATAGCCGACCTTTCGCCGAGACGCACTGCCTTGCGCGCCGAATCCGGGCCTCCCCGGGCTTCGTGCGCAGCGCAGGAACCCGCTGTCCTCGCCTTGGTCGCCGCGCGTGATGTGCTGGTGTTTGGGCCCGACCAACCCTTGTGCCAGCCATCCGCGCGGCGGCCTCTGCGGAGGCCTGTGGCCCCAGGTCCCGGCGGGCGACTGCCCGTTCGCGAAGCGGCCAGCCCGTGCGGCTTCAGCCCATCCCACTCCACGCGGTGAGGCAACCGCTTCGCCTGCGCTCCCGTTGCGCGCCCATCGTGCCGACCGCGTTTAGAACGCGCGTCGCGCACGCCGCCGCTCTCCATCCCCTCTTCTCGATCCAAGGACCTCGCGTTTCCCCATGAACCTAAATCATCGACTGCCCGTTACCGTGCTCTCTGGTTTCCTCGGCGCCGGCAAGACCACGCTGCTGAACCATGTGCTCCACAACCGCCGCGGGCTGCGCGTCGCGGTGATCGTGAATGACATGAGCGAAATCAATATCGATGCCCAGCAGGTGCGTGGCGAATCGTTCGCACTGCAGCGCACCGACGAACGCCTCGTGGAGATGACCAACGGCTGCATCTGCTGCACGCTGCGGGAGGACCTGCTGGAGGAGGTGTCCAGACTTGCCCGCAGCGGCCAATTCGACTACCTGCTCGTTGAGTCAACCGGCATTTCGGAACCGCTGCCCGTGGCCGAGACGTTTACGTTCCGCGACGAACTGGGCGAGTCGCTGATGGACATCGCCCAACTGGACACGCTGGTCACGCTCGTCGACGCCTCGAACTTCCTTCCCGACTTCCACTCGGCCGACGACCTCGTCGACCGCGGCCTGGGCCTGGACGAGAACGACCGCCGCAACCTGGTTGACCTGCTCGTGGACCAGGTGGAGTTTGCAAACGTGATCGTGCTCAACAAATGCGACTTGGTCTCCGAAGACGAGATCGCACGGGTCGAGGGCTTGGTGCGCCGTCTGAATCCACGGGCGATGATCGTGCGCAGCGTGCGCGGCGACATCGATCTGGCGGACATCCTGAACACGCAGCGGTTCCAACTGGCCGAAGCGGAGACGCATGACGAATGGCTGGCACATCCGCGGGGCGCGGAGCAGTCTGAAACCGACGAGTATGGCATCACCAGTTTCGTCTATCGCGCGCGACGTCCGCTGCACGCCGGACGTCTTTGGGCGATGCTGGACGACGAGCGTTTCATGAACGACGTCCTGCGGTCGAAGGGCTATCTCTGGTTCGCATCACGGCACGACACGGTCTACTTCTGGTCGCAGGCTGGCAAGTCGCTGCAACTGCAGTCGGCGGGCCCCTGGTGGGTCGCGACGCCAGACGAGGAGTGGCCGGACGACTCCGATAGGCTCGAAGAGATCCGCTCCGTCTTCCAGCAACCGTACGGCGATCGCCGCCAGGAGGTCGTCTTCATCGGCCAGGAACTCGATGAACCTGCTCTTCGCGAACTCCTCGACACCTGCCTGCTGACGGATGAGGAGATGGCGGCGGGTCCCGAGGCCTGGGCCACGTACGCCGATCCGTTCCCGCGCGACGAGGCGAGCGACGAAGCAGACGAGGACGAAGCGGACGGGGGACAGGCCACCGAGTGAAGGCGCTTGCGAGGCGAGGGGGCGTGCACAGGGCATGTGAACGGGGCGCGAAAACGAAACCGAGTGACCGGCGATGATCCACCAGATCCTGTCTGAATCGACATTCAACCGCTGGCTGCCGCATCGCATGCGGGCGGCGATCGAAGGAGGCATCGGTGCCATCCGCCGGCGCCTGCCGGGCCTGCTGGTCCGCTTGCGCCGGCTGCTTCGCGACTCGTTTCCGTTCCCCGGTGCCCTGTGGGTCGCGCTGGCGACCAGCCTGCTGTGCGGGATGTTCCTGGTCGCCGCCGTCTACTGGTTCGCCGCCGGTATCGGACTGCTGCTGGCCGTGGCGTTCGTCGTCCCCTGGCTGGTCCTCAAGGGCCTGCGCTGCCGCGCTCGATTCACGACCCGGCACGCGGTTGAGCGTGGCCCGCTGAGTCTTGTCCTGCGCGTCGACAATCGCTGGCCGGTAGCGATCCGCGGGGTGGAGTTGCTGGCGAGCGACCTGGCGGGCGACGGCTGCTCCACCCCGCTGCCACCGCTCGCCGCCCGCGTAGACAACCGACTGACAATCACGGTGCCGGCCCACCGCCGCGGCATCTACCCGACGTTGCCACTCCGCGTCGCCTCCGCGCACCCGCTTGGCATTCAGCGCTTCGCGCGGACCATCGGCTGCTCCGGCTGCGTCCGGGTGCGTCCACTGCTGGTCGACCTGCCCTCGCCCCTCCGCCGCCTCGGTCCCACCTCCCTCCAAGAATCCGCGTCTGTCTCGACCACCCCCGGTGCGGAGGGCGAGTGGCTGGGCGTGCGGCCCTATCGGGACGGGGAGTCGATCCGCCACGTGCACTGGCCTTCCTCCGCTCGACAGGACCGGCTGATGGTCCTGCAGCGAGGAACGCCCCGCGCGCGGGAGGTCTCCCTGGTGCTCGATATCCACGCCTCCGCCCTCGACACCGACCCGTGGAAGTGCCCGGGCGAATGGGCGGTCCGGGTCGCGGCGAGCCTCGGCAAGAGCTTCCTCGACCGCGGCTGGACCGTCCGCTTTTCGGTCGGTGACCAAGGTTGGTCAGTCCTTCCCGAAAGCCGCTCCTGGGAACAGCTGCTCGACCTGCTGGCGGAACTCGACCTCGCTTCGCTGCCGCGCCCGCGCGTGGCGGGCCACGGTCACCTTTGGACCTGCATCGTCCACACCCGGGCCCCCATCCGACAGGAGATGTGCCGGGCGGATGCGGCCGTCCTGGTCACGCGGGACACGAGTCTCGTGGAATCGCCGACCGGGCATACCCTGGTCTTGTCGGTAGACGAACTGCGGACCGATCTGTCGACGCGGGAGCCACTCGTCCCATGAGCACCGCGGTGATGTCGGCCGAAGAGGGAAGGGATCGCAACGCAGGGGTGGCGCCTGGCCCCGACGTTTCGCGTCAGGAGCAGATCGCGTCGCTCGCCATGGTCGCGGCGGCCTGGGGGATGGTCGAAGCGGCTTTCGCGGCCCGCGACGCGCAGTCACCCTGGCTCTGGCTGCAGCCGCTCGCCCTCGTGGCGGTCGCCCGGCGGCTGCGCAAGGGACCCGCAGCTTCGCCCGCGCGGGACCTCCATCGCACGCGTCGACCAGTCCGGCCGCCCCGCAGCGTGGAACGATCGCCCTCGATCACGACGAGCGTCACGTTCCTCGCGGCGTTCGCGCTGCCGCTGGTGCTGCACGGAGTGGCGTACGCGAGGGGCATCGAAGTCGCCACCCTGGAGGTATCACTGCTCGCATCGCTCCGCAACCTGATGCTGCTGCTGGCTCTTGCCTTCACCACCGACGCACCCCGGCGTCTGGCCGTGACTGCGAGCCTCTTCCTGGCCATCTACGGTTTCTCCTGCCACCCGCAGTCACCCAACACCTGGCTGGGAGCGGGATACGGCGCGGCCGGTTGCGGCTGGCTGCTCGCCACCCAGGCCGCACGACTGCGGCGCCACACGCATTCCTCGCGCGTCGTCACGCAAGCCAACGTCCCCGCAGCCCCGCGAAGGCCCTTCGCCGCGCTGCTGGCCGCGCTGCTGGCCGCGCTGCTGGCCGCGCTGCTGGCCGCGCTGCTGGCCGCTGCCATCGGCGGCCCGTCGCGCAGCGTCGCCCGGGTGCTGCGTGGCTGGCTGCCCAGTTCCGGCGGCGAAGGCTGGCACGAACCCGGTGGCTGGGGAGGCCGCGGCGACGGCGACCAACTGATGCTGGCCAGGCAGCAGGCCGACAGCTTCGGAGCGGTCGAGAGCGAACTGATGCTGGAGTCGAAGGAAACTTCCCTGTATGACATGTTCAGCGACATGTATGGTGAAGTCCGCCCGATGCGACGCGACCGGGTGAAGTCGATTCCGCTCGCACCGCGGGATAGCCGGACCAACCATTCGATGGAGTCGCGCACGGAATCCGGCGGGCGGGAGTTTTCCGTCGTTCGCGAATCGCCCCACCAACGCCGCGACGCCCTCGCCGACCGCCGGGCCGAAGCGATGCTGTACGTCGACGGGCGAACGCCGCTGCACCTGAAACTGGAACAGTTCGACGCCTGGGATGGAACCCGACTGATCGCCCATCCGACGCCGCCACCCGGCCGCCTGCGACTCTCCGGGTCAGAGGGCCTCACCTGGGTCACCTGGGATCCCCCGCTGCCGTCGCCGGACCACGGGCTCACGGACTCCTGCTTCCTCAAAGAGGAAACGGCACACACGCTCCGCGTTGTCCGACTGCCGTCGACCACCATCCCCGCGCCAGCGCAGCTCTCGCGGATCCGCGTCGACAAGATCCACAGCGCCCACCTCTTTTCCTGGAATGACAACGGCCTGCTGCGGTACGCGGGCGACCGGATTCCCTCGTTGAGCGTCCTGCAGATCCGTTCGCGACGGGCGACAACCGATCGGCTGGAGCGGCAGGCGTTCCGCCCCGAGGATCACGGTTCTCCCGCCGACTCGGCGTCGCGTCCCCCGGCATCCTCGACGACAGCCGCCACTTCCCGCGAGGACCACACCGGGTCACTCGATCCGGCCGTTCAGGAACTGGTCCGGGGATGGACTGCGGACGCCACGAGCGACTGGCAGTTCGTGCAGGCCATCGTCACGGGACTTCGCCAGCACGCGACCCTCGATCGCCAGCAGCCCCTCGTCGTCGACAGCTCAGACGCCGTCGAGGATTTCCTGCTCCGCCACCGCCGGGGTCCGGACTACCTGTTCGCGCTTTCCGCCGCGCTCCTGCTGCGTCATCACCAGTTCGACACACGCGTCGTCAGCGGCCTTTACGCGCGACCCGCCAGTCGCCTGCGGGCGGCCAGACGAACACCGGTCTCGCGCGACGACCTGCACTTCTGGATGGAGGTGCAAACTGCGGCGGGAGCCTGGATTCCCTGCGATCCCTCCCCGGGATACCTGGTCGACTACGAGTGCCGTACGCTGGCGGAATCCTGCCGCGACATGGCCCGCGCGGCGTGGCGACACCTGAGCGACCATCGCCGGGCATGGCTGTCGATCACCGGCCTACTCGCCGCCACACTCACACATCGGCGCCGCGTATCGCAACTCGTCGACTGCCTTGCCTGGCGGGCAGGACGCCGGGACCACGGGCGCCAGCGAGTCCTATGGACGCTGCGGTTCGTCGATCGCACCGCGACTCGCCAGGGCCGGCCAAGGCCGCCCGGCGTGTCACTGGAACAATGGCTCGAACGCCTCCCGCTGGCCGGCGACGACCCGCACGCCTCGCGGCGCGACCTCGTGCGGCTCTGTCAGTGGGCGGCCTATTCCAGTCGGCCGACGCCACCGGTGAACGCGGAACGACTGGAGCGTCTCTGCCGATCACTGGCGCTGCCCCACGCTTCGCTGCACGCGATCCTTCGCTGCGATTCCTGCCAAGCTTCGCCCGTAGACAACCAACCCCTCGGGGAACTTGCCCATGCCAGCTGACTCAATGGATGGCGACGAGACGCCGTCGATCCTCGCCGCCCACCAAGCCACCGCCGCCATGAACCACCTCGACGACGACCCTGGCGTGCCGTGCGGGTTCCAAGCACAGATCGACCGCCTGCGCCATGCGCTCAACGGCGTCCTGCGCGGGAAGCAGGCCACCACGGAGAAGGTGCTGGCCTGCCTCCTGGCGCGCGGACACCTGCTGATCGAGGACCTGCCGGGCCTTGGCAAGACGACCCTGGCCAAGGCGATCGCATCGTCGATCGGCGGTGAGTTCGCCCGCATCCAGTGTACGCCCGACCTGCTGCCAAGCGACATCACGGGGTTCTCGCTGCTGAATCCGAAGACGCGCGAATTCGAGTTCCGGGCGGGCCCTGTGTTCGCTTCGGTGTTGCTCGCCGACGAACTGAACCGGGCCACCCCGCGCACGCAAAGCGCGCTGTTCGAAGCCATGGCTGAACGCCAAGTGACGCTCGATCGCACGACCCATCCACTTCAGGAGACCTTCTTTGTCATCGCCACGCAGAACGCCGTCGACACGCACGGCGTATTTCCGCTGCCCGACGCGCAGCTCGACCGCTTCACCATGCGACTTTCCCTGGGCTACCCCTCGGCCGAGGACGAGATGGAGATGCTGGCCGATGCCATCGGCGCCCAAACGAGTCGACGCCGCCTGCCCAACGCCGTCATCAACCTGGCCCAGATCACGAAGCTGCAGGAACACGTGGCCACGGTAGAAGTGTCCGCGCCGGTGCGACGCTACCTGGTGGAGATCTCGCACGCCAGCCGCCGACGATCCGACATCGCCTCCGGCGTGAGCCCGCGCGGACTGCTGGTCTGGCAATCAGTCTGCCAGGCCTGGGCCCATCTCGACGGCCGCGACTTCGTCACGCCCCAGGACGCGCAGCAGACGGCCCACGATGTCCTCGGCGTTCGCCTCGGCACCAACGATCGTGACGCCCGCCGACTGGTCGATGAACTGCTCGAAGAGACACCCGTCCCCACGCTGCCCGTGCCCGGTGCCGCGACGCGCGGTCGGCTCGGCGCCGTCCCGTCCGCATGAGACAGCCAACAGCAAATCCGCCGTACTCACCAGTCATCATCCCGGGGCAGGCACATGCCTTCCCACCCACAGGAGTTTCCCCCGATCATGAATCTTTACCCATGGCAGCACAGTCGTTCCGCCATCACGCTTGCCCTGCTGCTCCTTCTCCTGCCCGGCTCCGGATGCCAACGCACCACGCCAGCTTCCCGCACGAAGCCAGCTTCCGACACCGGGGACTCGACCCAGGCCGCGCACGACCACACGCACGACCACACGCACGACCACACGCACGACCACACGCACGACCACACGCACGCGCATCATGACGCCCCCGCGCACAGCCTGCCGACGGCGGTAGCTCGCGTTCGCGTGCTTCTGGAATCGGTCGAGAGTCACTTCGCGCAGGGCATACCAGAGCAAGCCGATGAAGCGCTGCATGAGTTGGGCACGCTGACGGAACGCCTGCCGGGGCTGGCCGCGGAGACGGACTTGCCGGAAACCGAATGGACCAAGGTACGGGAGAGTACATCGCGGCTTTTGGAACAACTGGACGGGATCCACGCCGAGTTCCACACGGATGGAGGGATTGACCTCGACTACGTGACCGTCAAGCCGGCAATCGATGCGGAGCTGTCGACGCTGGCGGCCGTCGTGGCTCAATTGCCCGCCGCGGACACCAACGAAGCGGATGGTGATGCGGACGAGGAAGAAGCGTCATCGGCCGATCGACGGTAACCAGCGAGAAGCGGAGGTGCGGGACATGGACACGATGACCTGGGGAGGTCTGCAGCGGATCGCGGAGTGCCTGCTGGACGGCGGCCCGACGATACTGGCTGGACTGCTGATTGCCGCGTCCTTGCGGCACTTCCTCGGCAGCGACGGCTTGCGCGAACTGTTCGCCAACAACTCGCGGCGCAGCCTGTGGATCGCCTGGCTGCTGGGAATGCTACTGCCCGTGTGTTCGCTGGGAGTGATCCCGCTGGCGATGGAGATGCGACGAGCGGGTATCCGGCAGGGAACGATCCTCGCCTTCGCACTGACCGCGCCGCTTTTCAATCCGCTGTCGCTGCTCTATGGCCTGACGCTGGCTGCTCCCCTGCTCGTCTGCTCCTTCGCGCTGGCATCGCTGCTGCTGGTGACAGTGGTGGGCATGGCCTGGGATCGATCGGCGAGCGAGGCAGGGGCGGGCGTGGAATCGTTCCCGGCATCCCGCCCCGGCTGGACGCGGATCGCGCTGGTCGCCCTCTCGTCCGCGCGGCTGGCCGTGCATCCGCTGCTGCTCTACGCCAGCATCGGCATCATCGCTTCAGCGGCACTCAGCGGCCTGCTGCCCAAAGGGTCGTTGAGCCAGCAGTTCGCGCAGGGAGATCCATGGTCGCCGCTCGTGATGGCCGCCATTGCACTGCCGCTCTACACGACGCCCTTGACCGTCATGTCGCAGATCGGATCGATGTTCATCCACGCGAACTCGATGGGAGCGGCTTATGTGCTGCTGGCGCTGGGCACCGGCTGCAATGTCGGCCTGCTCGCTTGGACGTGGCGGACCTGGGGCGCGCGATCCACGCTCTGCTTGCTCGCCATCTTCCTGACAGGCATCTTGGCACTTGGCTACACGATGCACGCAACGCTCCACGCTCCCGTGTCGATGGAGCATCCGCATACGCATGCGTTCGATAACTACTCACAACCGTTCGCCGCCGGCGAGAGGATGCTGCCGCAGCGTGTGGCGGATCACCTGCGTGAGGAGGCCCAGCCGTACCAGTATGTCGCGCTCGGACTGCTGACGGCAATCATCGGAGCGGGAACGGTCCTGCGCGCGGTCGACCCACACGGGGAGAGCGAAGGATTCCTCAAGCGGCGGTCCGAATCCTCGGCGGGCGCAAACCGTTATGACATGAATCTCAGCCGGACCACGCTGAAGTGGGTGCTGTCGGCCGGCATGGTGGCGGCCAGCGTGCTCAGTTGCTACATCTACTTTCCGGAAAGCCGGGAGGTGCTGGAGGAGATGCGTGTGGTGCGAGCCGACGCACTGTCGTCGGCGGCGGCGGGGCACGCGGAGGAGTCGTTGCGCCAGATCGTGCTCTATGACGACCTGACGCGTCGCCTGCAGGTCGGGAACTACCTGCGTACGGGACAGTTGTCGGAGTACCAGCGGGCGAAGGCCACGGTGCTCCGCGAACAACTGGAGCGATTGAAGGACGACCTCGAAGCGGGCCGTCGCGACCGCGTTCGGCAACGGATCGTGCGCATCTCGGACGCCCACAGCCGCCTCCGCGCGGCCTTCCTGCCCTAGTCGGCACGGCGTCCACAGACGCCGCCGCAACGACCCACGCTCGAAGTCGCAGCGCCGCACCAGCCTCGCACGTCCTCAGCCTCTGCGCAGCCGGGAGCGCGGCCGTCCCGGCCGCACTCGCAGCGGCGCGCCAGCCTCGTATCCATTCAAGCTCGCGATGCGACCGGGACGGTCGCGCTCCCGGCCGCACTCGCAGCGGCGCGTCAGTCTCGTATCCATTCAAGCTCGCGATGCGACCGGGACGGTCGCGCTCCCGGCCGCACTCGCAGCGGCGCGCCAGTCTCGTATCCATTCAAGCTCGCGATGCGACCGGGACGGTCGCGCTCCCGGCCGCACTCGCAGCGGCGCGTCAGTCTCGTATCCATTCAAGCTCGCGATGCGACCGGGACGGTCGCGCTCCCCGTGACGAACCATGCTGCGGTGGACATAATGAGGCGTCGGCCTCGAAATCCCCACGCTCTCGTTCCCCCGGTCGCTCCGCGCCATGATCAACCTTCGTTCCGCTCGTGAAATCGCCCGCATGCGGCCTGCCGGACAGCTCGTCGCGGAGGCCCACCGGCGGGCGGCGGCACTCGTGCGGCCAGGCGTTACCACTGCGGAACTCGACCAAGTCGTCGATCAGCTGTTCACCGAAGCGGGTGCCATTCCGCTCTTCAAGGGCGTGCCTGGCAAAGTACCCTTCCCCGCCGCCACCTGCATCTCGGTCAATGAACAGGTCGTCCACGGCATCCCCGGTCCACGCATCCTGCAAGAAGGAGACATCGTCAGCATCGACACCGGCTGCCAACTCGACGGCTGGTGCGGCGACTCCGCCTGGACCTATCCGGTCGGAGCCATCGCGACGGACGCTCAACGACTGCTGGAGGTCACTCGACAAACGCTGCAGCTAGCAATCGAGCTGCTATCGCGTAAACCGCGTTGGAGCGACATCGCGCGGGAGATGCAGGCGTATGTCGAAGCGGCCGGGATGACCGTTGTGGAGTGTTTCGTCGGTCACGGAATCGGCAAAGAGATGCACGAAGCGCCCCAGGTGCCCAACTTCGACAGCCTGCCCTTTCGTCGCTCCGGGGATTTTCCCATCCGCACCGGACTGGTTCTGGCGATTGAGCCGATGGTCAACCTGGGCTCCAAGGAAGTCCGCTGCTTGCCGGATCACTGGACTCAAGTCACCGTCGATGGACGGTGGAGCGCCCATTTCGAACACACGGTAGCCCTCACCTCGGACGGGCCGGTGGCGTTGACGGAATAGAGGCGACAGCTCGGCTCGGCTGAAGGCCGTGAAACCAATTCGGAACCACCAAGAGCACAGAGAGCACTGAGGCTTGATCGGTCGCGTCTCATGGAGACTCGCCTTCGGTTAGGCCAGGCGCCAATATACCCGGTCCCAACCATGAAGAGTTCGCTCAAAACGTCTGCTTGGATGTCGCTGCTGGCGATGGTCGCGTGGTTTGCGTCCGCGGCATCGTCCGATGCGCAGATGTTTGGCGCGCGGACCGTGGGTCGCACGCTGTCGCGGCAGGCGAGTCCGGGGGGTGGTGCCGAGACGGGCACGGTGCGCAACCAGCGGTTCGTGCGCGGCAATCGCAGCGCCGCGAATTTCGTCGGTTCCGACCGTTCTGAAGCCGGACGTTTTGTGGGTACGCAGCAATCGGGCCTGGGCGCGGCCATTCGTTCGGCGGCATCGGGCGTCCAGGCGGCGGCCGATGAGGCGAACCAGGTGAATCGCGCCGTGCCGCGTCCCGGCAAGGGGGACATGTACGCGCCACGGCTCGCCGTGGGCTTTGACTACGATCCCACCAGCGGCCAGGAACTGGCTGACCGCATCACGGCGCAGGTACGGAAGCAGGGGCTTCCGATCGAGGTGTGGGTGGAAGGCCGGACAGCCATCCTCCGCGGTGCGGTCGCCTCCGAGGAGGAACGGGCGTTGGCGAAACACCTCGTGGAGTTCGAGCCTGGTATCTCCGCTGTTCGAAGTGAGCTGACAATCGATCGGCCGCCGGCAGCGACTCCACTGCCTCTTCCGACTCCTTCCCGGACGGCTCCGTCGAAGCCCCGTCCATAGATTCCGGCCCCCACCAGCCTGCCGCATCGGCCGACGACTTGCCGACCCCGTCGCTCGACGAATCCTCGCGTTCCCCTGCGGCGCCGTCGCCGGACGTGCGCTCCGCACCGGCCGATGTTTCGGTCGGCTTGCCGCGCAGCTTGCGCGAGAAGCTCGGGGGAAGATCCACGGTCAGCGCCGCGCGACTGGCCGGCGCGGCTTCGCCATTCGCCTCGGTTTCGCTCTCGAACGATGCGGGCACAACCTTGCCGTCGGTGGTCTTCTTGCCCGAGGCATCTTTCGCCAAGGCTCCCTCGCGTGCTTCTTCAGGCACTCCAGGCAGCAGCTTGCGAGCCGGTTCCGACACAACGACCGCGCCATCCGCGCCCTCGTAGCGAGTCACCAGACTCAGTTGCCGCGGCGCGCCGCCCACTTCGTCCCAGGGAATCCACAGGCTGTACGACGGCCCCAGCTGCGTTTTACTGAAATGCTTTTCCAGATGTTCGGCGGTGAACACAAACTTTTTCTCGGGCACCGGCATGCGTGTCTCGTCGTTCGCGTCAAACGCGTAGACGATGATATCGCCTTTCACCGCCACGGGCTTCTTCGCTTCTTCGCCGTAAAAATAGACCCTCGCTCCAAAGCCTCTGATGCCCGGCTTGCCCGCTTCGTACAGCACCGTGTCACTCCACATGGGCACGATCTGCGCCACATCGGCGGGTTTGTTCTTTTCCTTCTGCCATGGCCATTTCGCCTTCGACTTCGTGTCCCACTGCGCGCAGCCGCTTGCCATCACGACCAACAGCAGCAGTTGTATTGCCACGCAGGGCACGAAGGTCGCAGGTGGTCTGACGCTTGTCAGGAATCGTTTCCGTGGCGACCACCCCTCGAGTCGGCTTGGTCCGTGCGTCCGGTCATCGCGCATCGAATGGTTCGCTCGTCGAGCGGCACGCGTGTGGTCACTCATCGGCGATCCTCCTGCAAGCGGCTGGCGCGTCGGCGCTCGGCGGACTTGGGGTCTTTCGTGTCATTCACGACTTGGTCTTTCGTGGCATCGGTGCGTCGTTCCTGGGACGGCGACTCCTCGTCCTCGCGCCACCAGCTCACGCGGCGTGCTGCGGACTTCGCATCGCGAGCGCCCAGCCCCGGCTTCGGCGGCTCGGGCGGTTCGGGATCGAACAGTTCCGGCGCCACCCGTTCCGGCTCGGGAGCCTCCGGGGACCGAGTTTCGGGTGACGGTGCCTCGGGGCGGGCTGCATCGAGCGCTTCCACCGGCTCGGTCGACTCGGCCGTTGGCTCGGCCGGCGTCGTTTCGCCGCGTGGGTTGTCATGCGGATAGATGATCTGCGTCTCCTGGTCGAATACCGGCCCCGTGTGGGGTCCGGCGGGCAGATCTCCATGCACGCGATACACGTCAGCCGTGCACCACGACATGCGGGCCATCTCCATCTGGTTGATGCGTTCGGAATCGCGGGAGGAGCGGATGACGTGCGGCGTCAGGATGATCAGCAGTTCGGTGCGTTTGTTCGCGGTGCCATCGTACCGAAAGAGGTTGCCGAGCACGGGGATGTCCGACAGGTAGGGCACGCGTCGCGCGATATTCTGCGTGCTGTTCGTGATCAGTCCACCGAGGATGATCGTCTCGCCACTCGCCGCGCTGACGGTCGCCTGGGCGGTGGTCGTATCGATGCGGGGAGCGCGGATGATGGTGCCGTCCAGCGACACGGTAATTGGA
>JBIIEC010000442.1:0-4947 GCA_044238045.1 Pirellulaceae bacterium
GCGGCGCCTGTGCAGACCGTCGGGGAACTCGTGTCACTCTACCGACAGTGGATGGCGGGCGCGGCAGGATCGGCCGGGGATGGCTGCGAAGCGGAGCCTGCAGAGGGTGCGGCCGAGAGTTCGACGGGCAAGGACTGAGTTGCGGCCCAAGTGTTTGCGCGAGGCACTGCCGGCCGTGCGTGCCCAGTGGGCAAGCGGAGCGAGCATTTGTCCGGGAGCGGACGGGGAGAGGCCGAGACGTGAGCGAAGTGGTGGTGTTGTCGGGCGGCAGTCGGGGTCTGGGGCAGGCGATAGCCGAAGCGTTGCTCGCGGATGGATATACGGTCGCCACCTTCAGCCGCCAGCGCACGCCGTTTGTGGAGAGAATGGAGTCGGAGTACGCATCGTCGTTCTGGTTCCAGTCGGTGGATGCGGCTGATGCGGGGCAACTGGCGGCGTTTGTGCGGGAGACGCACCGACGATTCGGACGCCTGGACGCCTTGATCAACAACGCGGCCATTGCCACCGATGGCGTCCTCGCGCTGGCTCGCGCGGAAGATCTGGAACGGATGCTGGATGTGAATCTGCTGGCCGCCCTGCTGCTGGCCAAGGAATGCTCCCGCTGGATGCTGGCCCAGCGCCATGGCTGCATCCTCAACATCTCTTCGATCATCGCCCTGCGCGGGTTTTCGGGGCTGGCCGGCTACGCGGCCACGAAGGCGGGGATGATCGGCATGACCTATTCGCTGGCCCGGGAACTGGGGCCGCGTAATATTCGAGTGAACGCGTTGGCGCCCGGTTACTTGGAAACCGAGATGTCGGCTTCGCTGGGAGAAGAGCAGCGGGCGCAGATCATTCGCCGCACGCCACTGGGCCGGTTGGGCCAGTCGGCCGACGTCGTTCCTTGGGTGCGTTTCCTGCTGTCGCCCGCCAGCCAGTTCGTGACGGGGCAGGTGATCGCGATCGACGGGGGCAGTTCGATCTAGTGCCGGGCGCGCTGGGACGAGCGGCGGGGTTCCCGGGTTCGCGGGGGATTCGTCCGGGGCGGTAGGGAACGACGAGGTGTCGCATGAAGAACCTGGTGATTGTCGGCGCGGGAGGATTCGGCCGCGAAATCCTCGAGATGATCTGGGATGGCCTGTCGGCCGCCGAGTTTCGACTGAAGGGGTTTCTCGCCCAGGATGCGACGTGCCTGGACGGCTGGGGCTTGGACCTGCCGGTGCTGTCCGATCCGGAGAAGTATGAACCGGAGCCCGACGATCGTTTCCTGCTGGCGATCGGGCACATGGAAGCGCGCCGACGGGTGGTGGAGTCGCTGGAGGCGCGGGGCGGGCGTTTCGTGACATTCGTCCACCCCCAGGCGAGGGTGGCCCGTACCTCGCGACTCGGCGAGGGCGCCGTGATCTATCCGCTGGCCGTCGTCTCCAATAGCACGACGCTCGAACCGCATGTGCACTTGAACTACTACGCGTCCGTCGGCCACGACTGCCTCGTGGGACGGTATTCCCTGCTCGCTCCCTACGCCACGCTGAACGGATTCGTGGAACTGGGCAGCGAGGTCTATCTGAGCACCCACTCGACGGTGGCTCCCGGCAAGAAGTTGGGCGCCCGCTGTAAATTGAGCGCGAACTCGGCGTGCATGCAGGACGCGGGGCCCGGCATGTTGATTTTTGGCGTCCCCGGGCGCCAGGTGCGAAGGCTGGATTGAGCGCCCGGTGCTGGGCGACTCCGGGCCATGCGGAAGGATGTGGCGAGCGTTCGCGCGAGCGTCGACCTGCGCGGAGCGGACTCGGGGGTTCCGGTAGATTGGATTGTTGAGTGAGTCGAGCCAAGGCAGGAGCCCTGGTCATCGTGGAGGTGCGGACCGCATTCCCGCGTGGTCGCCCTCGAGCGCGGGGCTCGTGTGGTTTTTTTTTGTGCAGCCGGTCGCGAAATGACCGGATTTGTAGAATTACGCGATACACTTTTGGACACAGCGGCCGCGGGGTATTCCTCGGGCGGCAAGCAGGCTGCCCGCGAGTTGACTTCCGACGAGCGGTCGTTGATCGGTTGCTCCGGTGCATCACGAGGCGTCGGCGCGCTAATCCCGAGCGGAAACGAAGAACGGACCCCTATGTCGAAGCTGCGTGTCCTGTTGATTTTTGGAACGAGGCCTGAGGCGATCAAGATGGCGCCGGTGGTGAAAGCCTGCCTGGCGCGTCCGGAGTCGATCGAGACGGTGGTGTGCTTGACGGGCCAGCACCGGGAGATGCTCAAGCAGGTCACGGACTACTTCGACCTGCACGCCGACATGGACCTGCAGTTGATGCAGCCCAACCAGTCGCTGGCGCAGCTGACGGCTCGCTGCATCCAGGGACTGGACGAAGTGGTGCAGAAGGTGGAACCGCACTGCATCGTGGCGCAGGGCGACACGACAACGGTCATGGCTTCGTCGATGGTGGCCTTCTATCGTCGCATTCCGCTGGTGCATGTGGAGGCGGGTTTGCGGACGGGGAACATGCAGGCGCCGTGGCCTGAGGAGTTCAACCGGCGGGTGACGGGCTTGGTGGCCGACCTGCACTGTGCGCCCACGCAGCGTTCCGCCGACAACCTGCTGCGGGAGGGAGTGGATCCGGCGACTGTGCATGTCACGGGGAACACCGTGATCGACTCGCTGCTCTGGGCCGTCGAACGCGAACGAGCGAACGACGCTCCCTGGAGTGAAAAATACAAAGCCCTGGGTGATCGCCGCATGGTGCTGATCACCGGGCATCGGCGGGAAAACTTCGGGCAGGGCTTCCAGGATATCTGCAAAGCCATCCGTCGTCTTTCGGACCAGTTCCCGGACGTGGAGTTCGTGTATCCGGTGCATCTGAACCCGAATGTACAGCGTCCCGTCTTTGAAATACTGGGTGACCGGCCGAATATCCACCTCGTGGAACCGGCGCCCTACCCTGAATTTGTCTGGCTGATGGACCGCAGTTCCATCCTTCTCACGGACTCCGGTGGTGTCCAGGAGGAGGGGCCCTCCCTGAAGAAACCGATTCTGGTCATGCGGGAAACGACCGAGCGACCGGAGGCGATGGAGTCGGGAGCGGTGGAGTTGGTGGGGACTTCGGTGGACAAGATCGTCGAACGCCTTTCGACGTTGCTCAACGATCCCGTGTTGTACGCTCGGCGGCAGATCGACGTAAATCCCTATGGCGACGGCCATGCGGCGGAGCGAATTGTGGAACTGATGCTGAAACAGGAATGGCAGAAATGACGACAGCGACGACCATCGCGCCCAGTCTTCCGTTTACCTTCGTGCCGAACCAGACGCGCGTCTGCGTGATCGGCCTCGGTTACATCGGCTTGCCCACGGCCAGCGTGCTCGCGACCAAGGGGTTCCACGTGCACGGCATGGACGTGCGAGCCGACGTGGTGGACACGATCAACGCGGGACGCATCCACATCGAGGAGCCGGACCTGGATATCGTCGTGCGATCGGCGGTCAACAGCGGCCAGTTGAAGGCCGGGTATGAGCCGCAGGAGGCGGACGTATTCTTCCTCTGCGTGCCCACGCCGATTCGCCCCGACCATTCGCCCGACCTGTCCTACGTCGAGCAGGCGTCGAAGGCGATCCGCCCGTACGTCCGTCCGGGCAACCTGGTGATCCTGGAATCGACCAGCCCGCCGCGGACCACCGAAGACATCGTGCTGAAGATGGCCATCCCGGAAGGCATGCGGGTTGGCGAGGACGTGTTCGTGGCGCACTGCCCGGAACGCGTGCTGCCGGGCCGAATCCTGCTGGAGGTCGTGCAGAACGACCGCGTGGTGGGCGGAGTGACTCCGGCCTGCACGCAGAAGGCGCAGGCGTTCTACGAATCGTTCGTCAACGGCAGCGTGCTGCCCACCAGCGCACTGGCGGCCGAGGTCACGAAGCTGGTCGAGAACTCGTATCGCGACGTGAACATCGCCTTCGCGAACGAACTGTCGGTCTTTGCCGAGCGACTGGGGCTGGACCCGTGGGAGATCATTGAGCTGGCGAACCGGCATCCGCGGGTGAACATCCTGTCGCCGGGCCCGGGCGTCGGCGGTCACTGCATCAGCGTCGACCCGTGGTTCCTCGTCCACGCCGATCCAGAGCACACGCCGCTGATCCGTACGGCCCGCGAAGTGAACGACGCGAAGCCCCACTATGTCGTGGATCGCATCGCCCGACTCGCCCGCCAGTTCGCCGCTCCCAAGATCGGCTGCCTGGGGCTCACCTACAAGGCCGACGTCGATGACCTTCGCGAGAGCCCGTCGCTGGACATCGTCCGCGGCCTGAACTCGATGAACCTGGGCGAGATCATGGCGTGCGATCCGCACGTGTCGTCGAAGCGTTTCAGCGAATTCGAGCTGCACGACTTGAGCACGGTGCTGGAGGAGTGCCATATCCTGGTGCTGCTGACGGACCATCGGCAGTTCAAGAGCATCCCGCGGCGGATCCTGCAGGAGAAGGTGGTGGTCGATACGCGGGGCGTCTGGCGGTAACGCCCGTCGCGTAAGGAACGCTGGCGTGAAACAAGTCGTGCAGAACCTCCGCTCGGGCGTGCTGGAACTCATGGAGATTCCCTGCCCCCGGGCGTCGCGCGGACAGCTGCTGGTGCAGAGCCGCGCGAGCCTGATCTCGGCGGGCACGGAGCGTTTCCTCGTGGAGTTTGGCAGGGCAAGCCTGCTTTCGAAGGCTCGCCAAAATCCCGACCGCGTGAAGCAGGTGCTCGCTAAGATCCGCGCCGATGGGCTCCTGCCCACGCTCGAAGCGGTCTTCAATAAGCTCGACGAGCCGCTGCCGCTGGGCTACTGCAACGCCGGCGTGGTGGTCGAGGTGGGCGAGGGCGTTGAGGGTTTTGCCGTGGGCGACCGAGTTGCCAGCAACGGCAACCACGCCGAACTCGTTTCGGTGCCCGTGAACCTGTGCGCCAAGATCCCGGACGAGGTGGACTTCGACCAGGCCTCGTTCGC
>JBIIEC010000443.1:0-4946 GCA_044238045.1 Pirellulaceae bacterium
CCCCACGAACTCGATATCTTCCGCTCCCGCAACGGCAAGCAGAGCCTGCCGGCTCGGGTGGTGCGCGTGAATCCCGCCGGCTCCGTCGCGAAGGTGACCCTGGTCTCCAGCGAAGGAAATGAAATGCAGGTGGATCTCAGCTTGGAGAAGTTCGAGGAGCTGGAACTGCAGGGAGGCGATGATGTGTTCGTCTACCCGCGCCGGCCAAGGATCTACCTTCCGGAAGACTATGCGATTTGAACCGGGGCCATCAGCAACGAGGCGATTGACAGCCAGGCGACCAGGGGCGGCGCGCGGCAGTCATCGCGACGAGAAAGGCGAGACGACGGTGAACGAGTCTGATCGAAAAGAACCAGAGGGAGCCACACGGCCGTGGACTCCCTCGGAGCGAGAATGGAACGAGATCCGCGAATCGCTGCGCGGCCTGCGCTTCGGCTCGGTGCACATCAGCGTCCAGGACGGTGTGATCGTGCAGATCGACCGCACGGAGAAACGCCGCCTGCGGGGAGGCTGACGCAGGCCGGAGTGACAACCGCTGGTCAGTTGCCGGCCTTCTTCAGGCGTTCGACCGCGACGATCCAGCGCGGACCCCGCTCGACGCCGTCGACGCGGCGCAGGCTGCCTCGCACGCGGACCAGTTGGCCGTCGAGCGACCGGGCCAACTGCTGGCGTGCTTCATCGTTGCCCAGCTCAAGCTCCCACGTGACGCCTCGCGACGTGATCGTCGTGCCGGTCGACTCGCCGCCGATCGCCATCACGCCCGTCTTCAAGCGGCCCACGACGCGCACGATGATCTCCTCGTCGGTCGCGGTCGCCACCCCTTCGTCTCCGTCGGCTTCCCCCTCGGCGGTATCCGCTTCGGCGGGTAGATCCTGCCCGTTGATGGACAGGACGCCTTCGCGCGGGATCTGCAGCAGCAGGTAGCCGAAACCAGGGCCCGCGCGCCGCGTGCCGGCGGCCACATAACGCAGGTCGCCATCCGCCTGCAGGTCCGGGTTCATGATGACCAGGTTCGGACCCTCGACCGTCGCCACCAGCACCAGGTTCTTCGCGAAGTCGATCTCCGGAATCGCCTCGTCGTCGCGCCAGGCCTGCCACAGTTGACGGAACTGCGCGGCGCTGGTCAACACGCCCGACTTGGGAGCCTTCTCGCGCAGCGTCAGGTCTTCGATCATTCCATTCCAGCGCCCCGTGGGTTCGATGGGGCCGGCCGACACCACGCTGGAGAGCAAGAGAGCAAGCAGCAGAGCAAAATACATCGTGGGACTCCTGCGACAGGGACAAATACGGTCGCGCAACCGATCCGCGCGAACGGCCGCATTATGCGGTGTCCTCCGGTTTCTCGCGAGAGGGAATCGGCTCCGCCGCGTACGCCGCGCAGCGAATCACCGGCTGCGGCGGATACTTGGCGTAACGCGGGTCCTCCTGCGCGTGCTGGCAGAGCAGGAATCGCGAGCCTTTGCCGGAGACGATGGTGCGGCAGTGTTGGCAATGATGGCAGAGGCTTTGCATGATGGTCTCCCGGGATGCGTCAGGTCCGGTCTCGTTATTCCGCCCAGGCGAGGATTTCGGAGACGCCGCTGCGGGCTTCGCCGCGGTGCTGGAAGGTGACGCGGAGGCGGGCGGTGCGGACAGGGGTGAAGCGGACTTCGTTCCACTGGCCGCCGGCCGGCCGCGGCGGCGTGAAGGCGGCCTGCTGTGCTGGCCGCCAGGCCGCGCCGTCCCAGAACTCCACGCCGTACGATTCCGGTGCCTGCACGCCACCACCATCGCTGTAGATCGCCAGCTCCACCCGTCCGACCTCGGTCGGGCGGCCGAAGTCCAGTTCCAGCCAGTCCGACGCGGACTTCGATTCGTAGCTCGTCCAGCGGTTGTGCGGCCCCGGGCGGAAACTGACGAGCCCATCGTGTGCCATCTTGATGTCATCGAAGCGCGAGGTGAACGAGGCGGTGAGGCGCGGATACTCGCTGCCCTCCATCGCCCGCGCGAGGTTGCCCGCGGGCAGGGGAGCGGCCGGGACGTCGCCCGTGGCCGTGCCCCACACCTCCAGCTCGGTCAGGCCGCTCTTCTGCCCCACCGGCGCGCGGAAGGTCACGCGCACGCGCGAAGCCGTGACGGCCGGGAACTCCAAGCGGTTCGCGCGTCGCCCCGTCGGTCGGTCCGGCACCATCGCCGTCGGCCGGATCGGCTGCCATTCCGATCCATTCCAGGATTCCAACTGCACCTCCGACGGTGGCATGACTTCCGGCGCGTCCTCCAGCCAGTACAGGTGCACCGCGTCGAACGTGCGCGGCACGCCCAGATCGAGCGAGATCCAAGTCGGGGTATCCGACGCGTTCGACATGACCCAGCGGTTCGGCGGACTCTGCAGATACCAGTAGTTGCCGTCGATCAGCGTGTGCAGTGGCCAGATGGAGTTCTGGTCGGAGGTGGCGGCGCGCGGGAAGTACCAGGCGTCGTTGTTGACCGCGTAGTTGACGCGCCGCGTGCGCAGCGACTGGAGCGTCGGCCCGGCAGCCGCCTGTGTATCGGGCGACGCAGGCTGCGAACCGGTCGCCGGGTTCGCCGCGGCCAGCGATGCCTCCAGCAACTGCAGCTCGCGCGACGACGCTTGCTTTCGGCCGTTCACCAGCACATGCAGGCCGGGGCCCATGCCGTAGCGGTCGCCCTGGCGGTCCCAGGCGATGCTCAGCCGCTGGCCTCGGTAGGGCACGTCGACCAACGCGAAGTAGTCCCAGGAGGTCGGCGCGAGCGGGCGGATCTCGAGCTGGTCGTCATCGCGCGGCACGAGGCCCACGAGTCCGGTAATGATGAGGTCGACGAAGCCCGAATGGAAGTAGTGTTCGCTGTGATTGAAGGTGTCATGGCCTTCCCACGATCCCGTGTCGGGGTGGGCTGCTTCGGCCAGATACGGTCGGCCCTGCTTGCGGTGCGTGTTCGAGTAGATCGAGAGCAGGCGATAGTAGTCGTCGCGCGTGACGGGTCCCTGGGGATAGTGCTGCAGCAGGTTCGCCATCGCCTTGAGTGTCTGCGTGGTGGCATAGGGCCACGACTGGCCGCTCCACACGCAGCAGTGCGGCGACACGAGGAACATCGGATCGTTGCGCCCGACCGTGGTAGGTCCGAACGGCGCGTAGAAGAACTTCGGGTCCATCAGGAACTTCCACGCCTGCTCGTGGCCCGCATCGGGGAGTTGGAACTGCCAGGGGACGTAGCCGAGCAGTTCGCGCCCTTCCCCGTTGCCGCGAAACTGGCCGCTCTCGTAGGTGCGGTCGAGCGCTTCGATCGTGTGCCCGTCCTTCTGTTCCTGGTTCTGGTACACATGGAAGTAGAATTCGCGCGACGCGTCCCACGACCGCCGCTGCAGGTTGGACTTCAGCTGGGCCGCCTTCTCGCGATACTCCCGCGCCGCGGCCTGGTCGCCGGCGAGTTCCGCGACGCGGGCGATGGCCTGGGCGTCGGCCCAGAGGTAGCTGTTGAGGGTCGGGCGGTAGCCGGGCGCGCCGCGGAACCAGTCGACCGTCTGGCGGCTGTTGATGTTCGTCTCCATGCCATCGTCGTGGCCCGTCTGCCAGAACAGTCCGATGGTCGGCACGAAATGTTCACGCTCCCAGCCTTGGTGGTTCTTGCGCAGGTCGGGCAGCAGGTCCACCAGCCACTCGGCGTGCGGATGGACCTGGTGCAGGGCCCATGCCGAATCGGCGAGCCAGGTGCTGTAGCGCCGCGGTTCGGCGCCCGGCGTGCGAAACCAGTAGGTCGTGTAGTCGCGGGCGTAGCGAGGATCCCGCAGCCAGCGCACTTCGTAAATCTGGTGGCCCGCCGGACAGCTGATCGAACCGTAGGTCCCCGACCAGAAGGGCCGGTCGATGAATTCGGTGAAGACATACCCCGTTTGGGGCGAGCCGTACGTCAGGTGCTTGGTGATCAGCTCCCACCGGTAGTAATAGGTCTTCGTCAGCTCCGGATCCGGGCACTCGAAGAAAGGCAGTTGAGCTTCGTACCAGTCCCAGTCCCGATTGTCCCACCAGTCGTGGGCTTGGAGGGCCGCTCGTTTGTCGAGCAGTTCACGTTCCGGTTCGGCGGCGCGGGCGGCCGCGCGCGGCAGGAAGCTCAGGGCCAGCAGCACGCTGGCGATCATCAGGCGTGGAAAGCTCGCGCGGTCTGCATCCATGCGTCACCTTCGGTGTGGTTGGGCGTGATCGAGAAGAGCCCACCAATATAACGGCTAGGGGGATCGGTCTGGACACTGGGCTCCGCGATCCCCACAATGCCCCCAGCGTCGGGGGACCCGGGCACCTCTTTTCAGCGGGCGAATTGCCATGGCCATTGAGCAGTTGAGCGACGAGCAGGTACGGACATGGACCCTGGAGCAGAAGGACCGCTGGTGGCTGGAGCGGATCTACCGGGGTGACATGCCGCAGCTGACGCTGCGTTCGGCCGTCACGGGATTCGTGCTGGGCGGCGTGCTCTCGGCGACCAACCTCTACATCGGCGCGAAGACGGGCTGGTCGCTGGGCGTGGGCATCACGTCGGTGATCCTCGCCTTCGCCTTCTTCCAGATGCTGCGGAAGTTCGAGCTGTGCCGCGAGTTCACGATCCTGGAGAACAACGCGATGCAGTCGATCGCGACATCGGCGGGCTACATGACGGCACCGCTGACGTCGTCGATGGCGGCCTACATGATCGTCGACAACCGGCTGCTGCCCTGGTACCAACTGGTCATCTGGAACGTGCTGGTGTCGATCCTGGGCGTGCTGTTCGCGTTTCCAATGAAGCGGCGGTTCATCAATGATGAGCAGCATCCGTTCCCGGAGGGGCGAGCGGCGGCGGTGGTGATGGACACGCTGCACCACTCGGAGGGTTCGGTGGGCATGAAGCAGGCGGTCGCCATGCTGTGGGCCGCCGGCCTGGCGGGGCTCATCAAGTTCCTGCAGGCCGAGGGCATC
>JBIIEC010000444.1:0-4936 GCA_044238045.1 Pirellulaceae bacterium
CTCATCGCCGGTGGCCACGGCCCTCCTATTCTGATTTCCTGCCGGATGCGCCACAACGGCCCCCTGTCAAAATGGCAGCAGACCGTTCACGATCCTCGCCTACCCTGCCAACTCCGCCTCCTCGCCGTCTCCAAGAAAACGAGTCCGGTTTGCTAAACGCTGGCCAGATCGTGACTTACTTAATTCGCGTCGGTTTGGCCCAACAGTTGCTTCCTAAGGGGGCCGCCGGACGGAAGTCCGTCCAAAATGGCAGTCAGGCTGCCGACCGAGGTGTCGTCGGCAGATCGCGGTTCAAGAAGAACTTTTCTTTTAGTTGTATTGGTGTCGGGAGGTCAGGTTTGATGGCAACTGCGACAAAGTCGAAGAGCAAGATTAGTCTGCAACCACTGGGTGATCGTGTCGTAATCGAGCGGGATGAGGCCGAGACGACGACGGCGGGCGGCATTGTCCTGCCGGATTCGGCCAAGGACAAGCCGGCGCGCGGCCGGGTGGTGAGCATCGGGGATGGGCGTCTCCTGGACAACGGCTCGCGCAGCCCGTTCCAGGTGAAGGTGGGCGACCGGGTCCTGTTCCGCAGCTATGCGGGCGAGACGTTCAAGATCGGCGACGACGAACTGTTGTTGATGCGTGAGGACGAGATCCTCGCGGTGCTCGGATAACGCGCATTCCAGGCGGCCACCCGCCCGCGGGGGTGTTGTCGGACGTTCTACCGACGCCCGGGCCTAGTGCCGCTGACTCGAAAATAATCCCAAGGAGAGATTCCTCATGGCAAAGATCATCGCATTCGACCAGGAGGCCCGCGAGGCCATCCGCCGCGGCGTGTCCAAGCTGGCTCGCGCGGTCAAGGTGACGCTGGGTCCGAAGGGCCGCAACGTCATCCTCCAGAAGAGCTTCGGCTCGCCCACGGTCACCAAGGACGGCGTCACCGTCGCCAAGGAAATCGACCTGGAAGACGTCTACGAGAACATGGGCGCCCGGATGGTCCGCGAAGTCGCCAGCAAGACGAGCGACGTGGCGGGCGACGGCACGACGACGGCCACGGTGATGGCCGAGGCCATCTTCAATGAAGGCCTCAAGGCCGTTGTGGCGGGCGTGAACCCGATCCAGATGAAGCAGGGCATCGAGCGAGCCGTCTCGGACATCACCGACAAGCTCGCCAAGATGT
Source organism: Pirellulaceae bacterium (assembly GCA_044238045.1). Classification (GTDB taxonomy): domain Bacteria; phylum Planctomycetota; class Planctomycetia; order Pirellulales; family Pirellulaceae; genus CAZUJM01. Next base: position 1,166 of record JBIIEC010000444.1, read on the forward strand.
CGATCAAGATCAAGAACAAGGCCGAGATGAGCAACGTCGGCACGATCGCCGCCAACAACGACCGCGAAATCGGTTCGCTGCTGGCCGACGCCATGGAGAAGGTCGGCAAGGACGGCGTGATCACGGTCGACGAGGGCAAGAGCCTGAAGACCGAAGTGGAATGGGTCGAGGGCATGCAGTTCGACCGCGGCTACTTGTCGCCCTACTTCGTGACCGACCCGACCACCATGTCCTGCGTCCTGGAAGACGCTTACATCCTGGTGTTCGAGAAGAAAATCACCAACATCAAGGACCTGGTGCCGGTGCTGGAAGGCGTCGTGCAGCAGAGCCGTCCGCTGCTGATCGTGGCCGAGGATGTCGAAGGCGAGGCGTTGGCCACGCTGGTCATCAACCGCCTGCGCGGCACCGTCAAGTGCTGTGCGGTGAAAGCTCCCGGCTACGGCGATCGCCGCAAGGCCATGATGGAGGACATCGCGATTCTGACCGGCGGCACGGCGGTCTTCGAAGCGTTGGGCATCAAGTTGGAATCGCTGGCCATCTCCGACCTGGGCCGCGCCAAGAAGGTGATTGTCGACAAGGACAACACGACGATCATCGAAGGTGCCGGCAAGAGCGGCGACATCAAGGCTCGCATCGACCAGATCCGTCGCGAGATCGAGAACTCGACCAGCGACTACGACCGCGAGAAGCTCGAGGAGCGTCTGGCGAAGCTGGCGGGTGGCGTGGCCAAGGTGAACGTGGGTGCGGCGACCGAGAGCGAGATGAAGGAAAAGAAGGCCCGCGTCGAGGACGCGCTGCACGCCACGCGAGCGGCCGTTGAGGAAGGCATCCTGCCGGGCGGCGGCGTCGCCCTGCTGCGTGCCTCGTCCGAAGTGAAGGCCGGCTCCGACCTGACGCACGACCAGCAGGTCGGCTACGGCATCGTCCTGCGGGCCTGCCGCGCTCCCCTGACCATGATCGCGGACAACGCGGGCCAGGACGGCGGCATCGTCTGCGAGCGAGTGGCGGAGCAGAAGGGCAACCACGGCTACAACGCGTTGACCGACAAGTACGAGGACCTCGTCCAGGCCGGCGTCATCGACCCGACCAAGGTGACCCGTACCGCTCTGGCCAACGCCGCCAGCGTGGCCACGCTGCTGCTGACCAGCGACGCGCTGATCGCGGAGAAGCCGAAGCACGACGACAAGAAGAAGTCGGGACACGGCGGCGACTACGATATGTACTAAACCGCGACCGAGCCGCGCCGCAGGTTTTCACCTGGGGGCGGACTGGTCCTTGCCGATGATCGAAGGAGGCCCGGCAACCCTGGCGGTTGTGCGGGCCTCCGGCTTTTTCTGCCTCGTCGCATGCGTCCCAAGAACGCCCCGGCAACGGAATAATCGGGTCGCCCGCCGGCTTTCTTGGCGGGGTGCGCTCCCGCTGGCTAGAATCAAGGCAGGCGACTGCGGCATGCTGGCCCCGTTTTCGTCCCGTTTTCGTTTCGTGTTCGCTGCGTCCCTGATCCCTCCTCCGTTCAGGCCGGTCCCTGGGACCGGAACCGTCGCATGACTCTCCTGAACCTTCCGCCCGCACGAACGTCGCCCGGGCCCCGTCTAGGGACCATGGTCCGCGTCGTCTGCTGCTCGCTGGTGTGCGCGTCGCTGTGCGCGCTGGCGTTCCCGCCGGCCAGGCTCCACGGCGAGACGCTGCATCTGCGCGATGGTGGTCGACTGACGGGGAAGCTGGAGAAGCGGCCGGCGGAGGAGGACGACGAGCAGAAGGTCAACTACATCCTGCGCCTGCCCGATGGCGGACTGGTGGCCGTGCGGGCCAGCGAGGTCGCGCGTTGCGAGGACGATTCGGCCGTCGACTTGGAGTATGACCAACTGCTGGCCGCGGCCGAGGACACGGCGGAGGGTCATGAGAAGCTGGCTCGCTGGTGTCAGGAGCATGAGCTTTCGCAGCTCAAGGAGTTCCACTATCGCGAGGTGCTGCGCTGGGATCCCAACCACGCCGAAGCCCGCCGCGTGCTCGGCTACCGCATGGTGCAGGGCGAGTGGTTGAAGCCAGAGGAGGCGATGCAGCGTCAGGGGCTGGTCCGCTACCGAGGCCAGTGGCGACTGCCGCAGGAAGTTGCCGCGCTGGAACAGCAACAGCAGGTGGACAAACAGCAGAAGGCCTGGAACCGGAACCTGACCATGTGGCGGGACTGGATCGGTGGCCGTCGCGACGCCGAGGCGGTGGAGAAGATACGCGCCATCCAAGACCCGCTCGCCGCGCCCGCGCTGGCCGAGGCAATCAACCGGGAGTCGCGGCCGGAGATCCGCGAGCTGCTCGTCGACACGCTGGCCGACCTGCCCACGTCGTACGCCCTCGAGACGCTCGTGGCCCTCGCGCTCAACGATGACGATGGGGAGTTTCGCCTGCGCTGCGTCCGGCATCTGCGCGAACGTGGGGCTTCGGGAGCGGTGGGTGCGTTCGCGCGGGCGCTGAGCAGTCCCAGCAACGCCACCATCAATCGCGCGGCCGTGGCACTCGGGCAGATGGGCGACCGTCGCGCCGTGCTGCCGCTGATCCAGTCGCTGGTGACCGAACACTCGACCATCGTGCAGCCCACCAGCGATATCCGCCCCAGTTTCGGCAGCGGCCCGAACGGCGGCTTCGGCGGACTCTCCGTCGGCTCCAAGCCCACCAAGATCACGAAACGCCTGGAAAACAAAAGCGTGCTCGAGGCCTTGGTGGCGCTGACGGATCAAAACTTCCTCTACGACGAAGCCAGCTGGCGGTCGTGGTACATCGCGCAGCACGCTCTCCCCGAAGACGTCAACCTCCGCCGCGATCCCTGACGTCGTCCTCTCGCGTCGATCTCCGTGGCTCTCCGTGGCTCTTCGTGGCAAATAAAAGGACCTGCCGCAAAACCACGCCCCTTCGGGCGCTGCCGGGAGGACTGAACCACGGAGCATTATGGAGGTGATCGCCGAACCCCTTACCCGCGCGTTCCCATCTCACCACGCGCACTCATACCCGAGGATCGCGTTGAACCCTGGCCCATCGACGCCGGAGCCCAGGACGCGGTAGTACTTGTCGGTGAGGTTTTCCAGCGCGAGGCTGATGCGCTGGCTGGGATCCGACCCGATGCTGCGACCCATCCGCAGGTTAAGCGTGCCGTAGCCTGGAGTGCCTCCCACCGGGAAGCGGCTGTCGGTGAGGTTCACCGAGTTGTAGCGGTCCTGGTGGCGGACCAGCCAGGTGTAGATGTCGAAGTAGCCGCGCGTGACCGGTTCGCGATAACGCAGGCCGAGGATTCCCTGCGTCGGCGGGATGCGGCTGAACGGTTCGTTCTCGGTGAGGTCCCGGCCGAAGGTGTACCAGAAGTTGCCGTAGGTGGCCCAGCCGCCTCCCAACAGCCACTCGGCGTCCAGTTCGGTGCCATGGAGCGAAGCCTGGTGGTTGCCCAGGAAGACGTTCCCCGCGCCGTCCACGGAGCGAGCGATGTAGTCGTCCAGCTGCATCCACCACTGCATGACCTGGTAGCGATACCGGTCGCCATCGCCCTTGAAACCCACCTCGTAGGTCCAGCTGTTCTCGGGCTGCACGTTCAAGCTGCCCAAATTGGGACTCGACTGCGCATTCTGCAGGAACGTCTTGTTGGCCGTCAGGTCGTCCAGCGTCGGGGCCCGGTAGCCTTCGTACACGCCGCCGACGAGGTGCGTGGATTCGGTGAGTTCGTAGGTCAAGCCGATGCTGGCCACCCAGTCCTGGTAGGTGCGGCTGAAGTAGATATCCTGCGGC
>JBIIEC010000445.1:0-4926 GCA_044238045.1 Pirellulaceae bacterium
GGTGGCGGCGGGCGTCAATCCGTTTTCGGTGGGCAGCAAGAAGCACACCGACATCATGAAGACCGAGGCTTTGCTGCAGGCGCTGAACAAGTACAAGTTCGACGCGGCGTTTGGCGGCGCCCGGCGGGACGAGGAGAAGTCGCGGGCGAAGGAACGAGTCTACTCGTTCCGCGACCGGAACCACCGCTGGGATCCCAAGAACCAGCGGCCGGAGCTTTGGAATCTCTACAACGCCCGCGTGAACAAGGGCGAGAGCATCCGCGTGTTCCCGCTGTCGAACTGGACGGAGCTGGACATCTGGCAGTACATCCACCTCGAGAAGATCCCGATCGTGCCGCTCTATTTCGCCGCCAAGCGACCGGTGGTGGAGCGTGACGGCACGCTGATCATGGTGGACGACGACCGCATGCCGCTGCAGCCGGGCGAGGTTCCGGAGCAGCGGTTGATCCGCTTCCGCACCCTCGGCTGTTACCCGCTCACCGGCGCCGTCGATTCGACCGCGACGACGCTTCCCGAGATCATCCAGGAGATGCTGCTGGCGAAGACGTCGGAGCGTCAGGGCCGGGTGATCGACCATGACCAGTCCGGATCGATGGAAGAGAAAAAGAAGGAAGGCTACTTCTGATCGCGGCGGGCCGCTCCACCGGTTCGCCTCGCCAAGCCGGACCCTGCCGGCGGGCCTTGCGGACGGGAGTAACCGGCTGGCGATCGCCGGCTGGATGCGGCAGGCCATGGCAGCCGATCAGCGGGAGCCGTCGATTCGCTCGATACGCATCGCCCACTTCGCCGTTGCCCACTTCGCCATTGCCCGTCTCGTCGTCAGACAGTTGCCTTCATCAGGCTCATTCCCACGAACCATCCACTTCCCCTCTGTGGCAGGAACTCGCAGCCCATGTCGCACCACTCCGACCTGATCGCGACCGACATCGATGCCTACCTCGCGCAGCACGAACGCAAGGAACTGCTTCGCTTCCTGACCTGTGGAAGCGTGGATGATGGCAAGAGCACGCTGATCGGCCGCCTGCTGTACGATTCGAAGATGATCTACGAGGACCAGCTCGCGGCCATCCGCCGCGACTCGGCCGTGCATGGCACGACGGGCGGCGACTTCGACCCGGCGTTGCTGACGGACGGGTTGAAGGCGGAGCGGGAGCAGGGGATCACGATCGACGTGGCCTATCGCTACTTCTCGACGGCGCGGCGGAAGTTCATCATCGCCGACACGCCTGGCCACCAGCAGTATACGCGCAACATGGCGACCGGCGCCTCGACGTGCGACCTGGCGATCATTCTCATCGACGCGCGCCATGGCGTCGTGGAGCAGACGAAGCGGCACAGTTTCATCACCAGCCTGCTGGGCATCAAGCACATTCTCGTGGCCATCAACAAGATGGACCTGGTGGAGTACAGCGAGCAGGTATTCGAGACGATCAAGGCCGCGTACTCGGACTTCACCACCCGCCTGATGTCCGACGACGTGCACTTCATCCCGATCTCAGCGCTCAACGGCGACAACGTCGTCGATCCCAGCCCGCACATGCCGTGGTACACGGGTTCGACGCTGATGCACATGCTGGAGAACGTGCACATCGCCAGCGACCGCAACCTCATCGACTTCCGCTTCCCCGTGCAGATCGTGCTCCGCCCCAACCTCGACTTCCGCGGCTTCGCCGGCACCATCGCCTCGGGCATTGTCCGCGTGGGTGACGAAGTCATGTCGCTGCCGTCGCGGAAGACGAGTTGCGTGAAGCGGATCGTCACGATGGATGGGGACCTGCGCGAAGCCTTCGCGCCGATGGCGGTGACGATCGTGCTGGAGGACGAGATCGACGTGAGCCGCGGGGACATGCTGGTGCATCCGGGCAACCTGCCCCGCGTCGAGGATCGCTGCGAGGCGATGGTGGTGTGGATGTCCGAGGACCCGATGGTGCCGGGCAAGTCGTACTTGGTCAAGCACGCCGACAAGGTGGTTTCCGGCGCCGTGTCGAACTTCCGGTATCGCGTCGACGTGAACACGCTGTCGCGGCAGGAGGGTTCGACGCTGGCGCTGAACGAGATCGGGCGCTGCGGACTGACGTTCAGCCAGCCCATCATCTACGACGGCTACCGCCAGAATCGCTCCACCGGCAACTTCATCGTCATCGACCGCATGACCAACACCACGGTCGGCGCGGGCATGATCCTGGATCGGGCCAGCGACCACGGCAAACGCCCGGCCTGGGATGAAACGCCCACCAGCGAGCACCTGACGGCTTCGGGCGGCCAGGTGACTGCGGAGGAACGAGCGGTCCGGTTCGGGCAGCGGCCGGTGACCATCCTGCTCACCGGCCTCACCGGTTCCGGCAAGACGACCATCGGTTACGCGCTGGAGCGTCGCCTGTTCGACACGGGTCGCGCGGCCACGATGATCAATGGCCAAAACCTGCGGCTCGGCCTGAACCGTGACCTGGGCTTCTCGGATCACGAGCGGTCCGAGAACCTGCGGCGGACGGTGGAAGTCGCGCGTCTCTTCAACCGCGCTGGCATGATCTGCATCGCGGCCTTCGTCGCTCCCACCGAGGAGCTTCGCGAGAAGGCCCGCGACCTGGCGGGAGCCGACCAGTTCCTGCTGATCCACATGGATACGCCGATCGAGGTCTGCCGCCAGCGCGATCGTCGCGGCATGTACGCCAAGGCCGACGCCGGTGAGTTGCAGCACTTCCCCGGCGTGTCTGCTCCCTACGAACCGCCGAGGTCGGCCGACATCACGCTGCAGACCGACAAGATGCCGGTCGAAGCGTGCGTCGACGAGATCATCCGCGTGCTGGTGGAGCGGAAGTTCATCGACTGATCGACGGCACGCTCGCCGCGAACCGAATCACCGCGAAATCGCTCGCGGTGATGGGCTTCTGGTGATGGGCTTCTAGTGACGCGCCTGGGGTGACTCGATCGTGGCCGTGCGTAGCACGCGGTTCGCGCGGTTCGCGCGAAGACGCGGCCCGGGCGCACGCGCGTCAGTTCTCCGCGCCTATTTCGCAGGCTTCTTCCGTGACGTCGTTCGCGACCGGTTCCACACGTTTGACGAACCGCCCGCCGCTGTCGTACCACCCGGCCTGCAGGAAGCGGCACCAGGTGACCTTCATCAGGAAGTGGACCTGCTGTCCCGGCCCGGTTTCCAGGCTGGCGATCGCGTAGCGGTGCGGGAAGGGCTGGCTGTGGAAGAAGTCCAGGCCCTGCTGCGCGAGGTTCTTGCCGACGACGTACACCGGATCGCCAGGGTCGTCGAGGGACGCGTTGGCGACGGGAGTGAGCGCGACGAGCCGGGAGAAGGGAACTCGCACGCGATCCCGCCGGTCGTGGGGCTGGTCGGACGGTTGGGCGAGCCCGGCCAATCGCCGGACGAGCGGTTCAATCTCCGCGTCCTGGGAGGAAATCACCTTCCATGCGAAACTGGATTTCGCGCGCGTCAATTGCTGGACCATGGGAAGATACGCCTTGAATCAGGGTGTCAAATCAGGGTGTCAAATCAGGGTGTCAAATCAGCGAGGCAAATCAAGGAGAGGCAATCAGGTTGCAGTCAGGCTGGTCGATCGAGTGGCTCGGGGACGTGAAAGAGGCGGCGGATGCAGCGACTTGGCGACGGCGGTGGAGAGTTGCAGGTGGGAAGCGGAAGGGTGGGCGATCGCGGACGGGGAACCTGGGGCCCGACACGACGCGTCCGGCAGAAGCCAGGGGGCCGCTGCCGGACGCAAGGGTGATTTACTTCGAGGGGCCGGCCGAGTCAAGTTTCGGCCGGCCTGGCCGGTGGGCGTGCGTTACCAGTAGATGTAACGCTGGAAGAGGTCCCGTTCGACGTCGGGCAGCTGCTCAACATCGGGAAGCAGATACCGGTTTTCCTCGAGGTCGACGAGGATCTTGCCGTGCTGGCCGAAGTCCTGCACGGAGCCCTGGGTCCAGCGCATCATCACGGTTTCCGGGCCGTGAGGCGTGCGGACGCCAAGCGTCAGGTTGCCGAACTCCTGGCGGATCGAGTCGACGCCGGTGATCCGTCGCAGCAGGTAGCGCTTCGAGAGGGCTTCCTCAATCAGCGCGCGGGCTTCGACGGGGCATTCGGCGAGGTGGCGGATCAGGCCCAGTTCCTGTTCGCGTCCATCTCGGTCCCAGGTCCGCAGGCTGATATAGCCTTCGGGTTCGCTGGCCGGGAACAGGCGGACGGCGAACACGCCTCGGTGCAGCAGGCCCGTCGCGTCGGTGATAGCGAGGCCGCCATGGTCGTCGCGAGCGAACTGCGTGGCGACCGGATCGAGCCACTTCGGCGCGTAGTCCGTGACCTCCGTGCTCGACTCCTCCTCCACCGTCCCCGAATCCACCGTCCCGGTTTCCGTCGTCGAGTCGACGGGACGCGAGAACACCAGGTCCACGGACGCGTCGGACGACAGCCGGGTCTGGATCTTGACCAGTTTGGCATAGTGTCCGTCCAGCTGCATCAGTTCGCCGTGCGCGCCCTGTTCGATCAGCTTGCCCTGGTCGAAGACAAGGATGCGGTGGGCATCCCGGAGCGTGGTGAGTCGGTGGGCGATGGCGATGGTGGTGCGGCCGCGCGTCAGCACGCGCAGCGCGTCTTGCAGCGCCTTCTCCGACTCCGTGTCCACGCTGCTGGTGGCTTCGTCGAGGATCAGCACCCGGGGGTCGTAGAGCAGGGCGCGGGCGATGGACAGCCGCTGGCGTTCGCCACCGGACAGGCCAGCGCCGCGTTCGCCGAGCCACGTGTCGTAGCCGAGCGGGGAACGCAGGATAAAGTCATGGGCCTGCGCCGCCTTGGCGGCCGTGATCGCCTGCTCGCGGCTCGCCGTCGGCTCGCCGTAGACCAGGTTGTCCCAGATGGTGCCGCGGAACAGGAACGGTTCCTGCAGCACCACGCCGACACCCCGCCGCAGTTGCTCCTTG
>JBIIEC010000446.1:0-4920 GCA_044238045.1 Pirellulaceae bacterium
AAGGTCAGCAGCAAGGTCAGCAGCAAGGTCAGCAGCAAGGTCAGCAGCAAGGTCAGCAGCAAGGTCAGCAGCAAGGTCAGCAGCAAGGTCAGCAGCAAGGTCAGCAGCAAGGTCAGCAACAAAGCCAAGAGCAACAGCAGCAGCCATCGTTTCCTGGCCAGAAGCGGATTGAGCAGGCGCAGCAGAAAATGCGCGATGCCCAGAAGCGTCTGGAGGAGTCAAAGCGGGAGGGTGCGGTCGAGCAGCAGGAGGAAGCGAGGCGATTGCTGGAGCAGGCCAAGGCGGAGCTGGAAGAGATCCTGCGGCAGATGCGTGAAGAGGAGGTGCAGCGTACGCTGGCCGACCTGGAGTCGCGATTCCGCAAGATGCTGGAGTGGCAGATCAAAGTGTACGAGGACACGCGGGCGCTGGACCAGTTGCCGGCCGACGAGAAGGCCAATCAGCAGGTCGTGCAGTCCGGCAAGCTCAGCCTGGACGAGCGTAAAATCCTGGCGGAGACCGACAAAGCGCTGCTGCTCCTGCGCGAAGAGGGCTCGTCCGTTGCCTTTCCGGAGGCAGTCGAGCAGATGCGGAGCGACATGGAGTCGGTGGTCGATCGTCTGACGCAGGTCAAGATCGACCCGATCACCTTGGGTCTGGAGGAGGACATCGTGGCCGCGTTGGAGGAGATCGTGGCTGCGTTGCAGAAGGCCCAGCAGGATGCGGAACAGCGTCGGCAGCAGCAACAACAGCAACAGCAGCAACCGACCGATCCGGAAGACACGCCGCTGGTGGACGCCATCGCGGAGCTGAAGATGATCCGCACCCTGCAAGTGCGTGTCAACAAACGCACCACGGACTATTCGAAACGGCTGGCCGACCCGGAACATGAAGTGGGTCAGGCCACGCAGCAGGACCTCCTCGGTGGGCTCCGCGACCTCGCCGGTCGCGAACTGCGGATCCGCCAGCTCACGCGCGACATCGTGCTCGGGAAAAACCAATGAGCCATCGACATCCTCGTAACGCAAACCAATGGCGGCCGCTCGCCTTCCTCGCGATCCTCCTCGCCACGGCTTCGGCTCTCGGCAAAGAGGACGATCCGCTGGCTCGGCGTGCCTCCTGGCAAGCGCCCGAAGCGTCGGGCGTGCGCGACCAGGTGCTGGGCTGGCTGGCCACGCTGGACAAGCCGGCGGACGCATTGGAACGCGCACGATCGGCCTGGCAGGACGCGCCGAACCCCACGCCCGCACAAAACGTGGGGCGGCTCGTGGAGTCACTGCGGGCGTTCGACCCGCGTGTCGAGGAGCTCGTCATCCGCTGCGGTGGACCCTGGCGTCCTGACATGGAACCGCTGGTCGATGTGCTGGCGGACGAGAGCCTGCCGACCTGGGTTCGCGGCAACCTGCGACTCTATTACGGCCAGTGGCTGGCCAACGAGCAGCTCTATCGCGAACTGCAGGAGGTCCTGGGCAGCGTCACGGTGGGGGATGTGTTCGATCCCGCCGCGTTACTTTTCTTCCAGGGAGTGGCCCAGCATCGACAACTGAAACGCGACGAGTGCCTGGGCACGCTGGCAAAGCTGCTGGAAAATGAAACCACCGTTCCCACGCGGTATGCGAAGGTCGCGAAGCTGATGCAGGCGGACATGCTGCCGCTGAAACCCGACAGCCTCGATGAGATCTCGCGGATGATGGACAGCATCCAGGTCACGCTTGGCCATGGTCGAGCGGGCAAATTGGTGCGGACCGAAGAAGAGGACGTCATCAAGAAGCTCGACAAGCTCATCGAGAAACTCGAAGAACAAGCCAATTCATCGTCCTCGCAATCCTCCTCCTCCTCGGGAAACCCAGGTTCGGGTCCCTCCCAGCCCATGCAAGACAGCATGCCGGCGGAGCAGAAGGGTCCTGGGAACGTGAATCCGAAGGACCTCGGCTCGAATACCGACTGGGGCAACCTGCCGCCGAAGGAACGTGAGGAAGCACTCCAGCAGCTCGGCCGCGACCTGCCGTCGCACTACCGGGATGTCATCGAGGAATACTTCCGCAAGCTCGCCCGGGAAAAGGAGGAGTAAGCCATGCCATGGATTGCCGCCGCATTGATGACGTTGACGCTCGCGGCCACGCCCGTGGAGCTCCGTCCTGTCGAGGGACCCGCGCGCGAGGTGCTGCTGGAGGCAATCGAAGCCGAACAGTTGGTCGTGCGAGCCAGCGCGGACGCGCCGCTGGAGAGGATTCCCGTCAATCAGGTGCAGCGGCTCCGCTGGATCCATCCCACCGAGGACACCACGTCGGCCGGCGCGGATGCATCGCTGAACGTCCAGTTCATCGACGGCAGCACGCTGCCCGCCACCAGCTTCGTGACGACGAAGAACGAAGCCACCATCGGCTGGCCCGGTAGCGAGCCCATCGTTGTTGGCGCCGAAAGCCTGCGTGCCGTGCGGATGGGAAAGTTTCCTGAAGCGATCGAACGTGGCTGGGAGGAGCAGTTGCAGCGTGCCGTCGTGACCGACATCGTTTCGGTGCTGCGCAAGAACGGCGGCATCGACAGCGTGGCGGGGATCCTCCGCGACGTGCAGCCGGAAGCATTGAAATTCGAGTTCGAAGGCGACACGATCGACGTGAAGCGGAACAAGGTCGTCGGCATCTCCTACTATCGTCCGCAAGCAGCGCAGCTGCCGGCACCTCGCGGGACGCTCGCCCTGCGGCAGGGCGGCCAGCTTCGTATCGACGAGGTGGCCATGGACGGCGATCGACTTCGAGTCAAAACCGTCGCCCAGGTCCGGGTATCGGTGCCCATGACGCTGGTCGACCATCTGGATCTCGCCAGCCTGAGCCTTACCTACCTGAGCGAGCTGGAACCGGAAAGCAGCGAGTGGACGCCCCTGATCCGGATCCCCGCGATCCAGGCGTCGCTGCAGCGCTGGTACGAACCCGTGCGAGATGTTCGGCCGGATGGAACACCGCTGGCGTTGCTTGTGGGCGGAGACGAGCAGCCGATCGCACGCGGCCTCTCCCTGCACAGCCGGACGCAGCTTATTTACCGCCTCGCCGGCCAGTACCGCCGCTTTGCCTGCCTGGCGGGGATCGACCCGGGATCAGGCCTGGGCAAGGTACAGTTGACCGTCCTCGCCGACGACGGCGTACGCTTCCAGCAGTCGATCGAAGCCGGTGCCGACGCCGTGTCACTCGATATCGACCTCACCGGCGTCAATCGCCTGACGCTGCTGGTCGATTACGGCGACCAGTCGGATGTGGCAGACCACTTGATCCTCGGCGACGCAAGGCTTGTGAAATGACCCAACGCCACCTCCCGCTGACGCACCTGCTGACCTGGCTCGCCCTCGCAGACCCTCTCGCCCTGCGCGCGATCGCCCAGGAAGAGGCACCGGCTTCATCGGCTCCGGCTGCAGAAGCCCAAGCCCAGGGCGCTCCGGAGGAGAACGCAGCGGCGAGCGCCTCCCCAGAAACCGATGCCGAGAGTGGAGCTACGGAACAGCCCGTCACGGATCAGCAATCCACGGAAACGCCTGCCGTGGATTCGTCGTCAGTCGGTACGTCGCAGCAGGTCGCGGAACTTCCCGCTGCTCTCCGCGCCGCGGAGGACGCACGGGTGGCGGCCATGCAGCGGGCCAGCGTGCCGACCCTGGCGATCTTTGGGGCGGAGCAGGCGGCGGGCGGCGGATCAGGCGTGGTGATCACGCCCGATGGTTATGCACTGACGAATTTCCATGTGGCGCAGCCCTGCGGTGACCACATGAAGTGCGGCATGAATGACGGCAAGTTGTACGACGCGGTGGTGGTAGGCATCGACCCCACGGGAGACGTGGCACTGATCAAGCTCCTGGGTCGCGACGACTTTCCTACGGCGGTGATCGCGGACAGCGACACGGTGCGCGTCGGCCAAGAGTGCTTTGCCGCCGGCAATCCGTTCCTGCTGGCCACCGACTTTCGACCGACCATCACCTTCGGCGTCGTCTCCGGCGTTCACCGCTATCAATATCCCTCCGGCTCGATCTTGGAGTACGCCGACTGCATTCAGACCGATGCAGCCATCAACCCCGGTAACTCGGGCGGTCCGCTGTTCAACGCGCAGGGGGAGCTGATCGGCATCAACGGTCGCTGCTCGTTTGAGAAGCGAGGACGCGTCAATGTCGGCGTCGGCTACGCGATCTCCATGAACCAGATCCAGCGATTCCTGGGCTACCTGCGCAGCGGTCGCATCGTCGATCACGCGACGCTCGGAGCGACCGTGGCGACGGACGAGCGTGGAGCGGTCGTCGTGACGAACATCCTCGAGTCTTCCGATGCGTTCCGCCGCGGATTGCGGTATGGCGACCAAGTCGTCGAATTCGGCGGGCGACCGATCACCAGCACCAATGCGTTCAAGAACGCGCTCGGCACTTATCCGCAGGGCTGGAGGATTCCGCTGGTCTATCTTCGGGAGGGTGAACGTAACGAGATCCTGGTCCGGCTGGAACCGTTGCATTCGAGCGAGGAACTGTTGCTGCTGACCGAGAACGCCATGGGACCGCCGCCACCCGGGAAGGCTCCGGAGCAGCCGCCCGCACCCGAAGGCCCGCAGCCTGCGGAGGGCCCAAAACCAGAAGCCCCGCAGCCTGACGGCTCGAAGCCGGCCGACGCGCCGGGAAAGGTTCCGCCCGACGTGGCTCGGTGGCTCGAAAAGCGGCGCGGCTATGCGAACTACCACTTCAACCGCCTGGAACGTGAACGGGTCTGGGCTGCCTTCCAGAAAGCATCGGGCCTTGCCGTGGCAGCCCCAAGCGATGCCGCTGCCTCGGGCGCGGAGTCCGGCTTTCCATCCGGCACCTGGACGCTCGACGGCCCCATGCAGCCCGCCGGATCGTTGCGTCTGGTCCTCGAAGACCATCAAGCCTCCGCGCAGCTGGCCACCGCCCAGGATCGCGGCGAATGGCTGTCGAAC
>JBIIEC010000078.1:0-17173 GCA_044238045.1 Pirellulaceae bacterium
TCCCGCCAAGTTTGCTGTAGTCGCTGCTCGAAGGCCGCCCGCGCGGAAACCCCCTCGCCGTCCGCGACTTCGGGGAAGGCGGCGGCGATCCGCTCCAGCAGCCCCAGTCCCTGTTCGTTCCAGAGACGATCCGCCGTGGGAAAACGCGTGCGATCGCGAACGGCGGGCGCGGCGCGCGGACGCGCACGAAGCGTCCGATGGGCTTCGATCTCTTGCCAATCCGGCCCGGGGGGCGTGAGCAGTCGGCGCAGGTCGGTGACCGCGTCGCGATCGAGGAAGGGGCTGCCGTCGGCCATCCCCGCCAATCCCAACGCCGGACCCTCGCGCTGCTGATCCTCCAGCGACGCGTCCTCGCGCAGTTTCCGTCGCAGACGATCAAGCGTGCTCGCGATCGCCGGCTGCGAGCCCGCGGCCGCTGCATCGTCGTCCAAGCCGCTGGACCAGAAGCGATGGAGCCACGAAGCGACGAACGACTGCCACGACTGGGCATCGGGCTGCGGACGCTGCAGCGCGAACTCCACGATCTGCTGCGCCGTCTCGGCGCGCACGCGCGTGCCTGGCGGCGCGAGGGAACCCGTGGGAGATGCGGCATCCCAGAGCGTCTCGCGCAGCGGCTCCAGCGGCTCCAGCAGCTCCGGCGCCACATACCGGATCGCGACGATCCATTCAGCCAGCGAGTCGACCGTGGTGGTCTCGCGCACGAGGGCCTCGATGCGCTCGTCGCGCGCAGCGGATGCCGGAGCCATGCAGGTGCGCGTGGCGAGTAACGCGTGCAGCGATGCTGCCGACGCGTCGTCATGCCGACGCAGCCAATTCCAGCTTTCGCCCACCTGTCGCAATGCATCGGCATGGGCGAGGGTTTCGCCCTGGCCGAACAGCAGCACGCGCAGGACGCGGGACCAGACGGCCGGGTTGGCGGACGCCGCGGCCTTTGTGCCGCCATCGTCTGCTGTGTCGATGCGATGCAGCAGTATCGAAGTACCGGCTGCGTCACCGTCGATCCACAGGGCCGTGGCGATGGCGCGTTGCAGGGCCTCGTCGCCCGGCGCTGTATCAGCGAGCGCACGCAGTTCTTCGCGGCCCATGCGATCGGGCAGGAGACGCAAGCCGATCAACGCGGCGGCGATGCGTGCTCGATCCGCACCGTCATCGGCCAGGGGCTGCATCAGCTCCTCGGCGAAATACCGCGTGGCATCCCGTTCGCGATCGCGTCCCGCCTGCGCTCGCTTCCACCGCGCCATCCGCAGCCGCATATCCACGCCCACGACCCAGTCGAGCAGTTCGAGTTCCTGCGCGACGGAGCGCGGCGGCGAGAGTTCGCGGCCTGCATCGCCGGGGGAGTGCTGGAGCAGCCGCAGCAGCTCATGGCGAGCGGCGGCCGACTGCCCGAGGGCCACATGAACCAGCGAGGCGCGGTAGGTGAGCCGCCAGCTGTCAGCGTGGCGCGACAACGCCGCTTCCACAAGGCGTTGCGCGGCGAACAGGTCGGATCGCGCGATCAGTTCGTCCACCAGACGCGTCGCTTCCTCTTCCGTGCCACGGTAGTCGAGCAGCTCATTCCAGATCGCGGCCGCATCGGCGAGGCGACCGGACTGGCGGTAGAGTTGCGCGAGCAGTTCCCGATTCGCGGGGGAGGGATTCAGCTGCAGCAGCTGCTGCTGGTAACGGATGGCGATTTCATGTTCGTCGGTCTGCCTCGCCAGTTCCACGACCTTCCGCAGCCGCGCCGCGTCGAGCGGCTGGCGAGCCTGCAGCATCTCCAGCTGCTGGAGAGCCGCGCGGGCGTCGCCCGTCTGCTCCAGCCACAAGGCCAGGGCTTGCGCGCGGTCTTCCTGGCGGCGAGGTTCGGCGGTGATCATGCCGCGCAGCGCATCGGCCACTTCATCGCGTTCGGTCGTGCTGCGAGCCCAGCTGGCGAGCCAGGTAAGCAGCGACTGCATTTCGGCAACGGAAGACGACTGCCGCACGGCGTCCAAGACCTCCGCGCGCGCTTCGTCCGCGCGACCTTCCTGCTGCAGGAGCGACGCGAGCTGGCGGCGGGCCGTCACGTCGCGGGGAGCGAAGCCGATGGCAGTCCGCAGCTCTGCGGCCTGCGCTTCGCGATCGCCCTGGCGTCCAAGCACGGTGGCCAGCAGCAGGTGCGATTCGACGTCGCGCGGCAGCTCGCGCGCCATCCGCTGGGCGACGGCCAATGCCGCGTCGGGGCGACCGCGGCGGAGTTCCAGTTCGGTCCAGCGGCGGAAGGTTTCCTTGCGAGGGCCGCCACGCTGCGCGACAGCCTCCTCATAGAGCCGCGTTGCTTCGTCCAGCCGATGGGCTTCTTGCATGAGCACGGCCAGCCTCAGGCGCTCCTGGGGCGATTCGAAAGGCAGGGCGGCCAGTTGACCGAGCACGGCGTCGTCCGCCTGCAGCTGGCCGGTCGCTTCCCGCAGCAGCAGCCACTCCCAGGCCGCGTCGATCCAGTGGGCGTCGCGCGGGGCGGCCGGATCCTGGGTCGCCCGCAGTTGACGATCGAGTTGCTCGAGACGCAACGGTGCTCGTTGCGCGACGACAGCGAGGCGCGCCTGCCACTGGCGCACCTCCATCTGCCAGGCTGGATCGCTTGGACGGACGGTGCGCATCTTGGCCAGCGCCGCTTCGGCGCGGTCGAGTTGCTGGTGGGCAACGCACAGCTCCAACCAGCGCGTCCAGGCTTGCGTGGAGCTGTCATCGACGAGTGTGGCCTTCTCGGCGGCTTCCAGCGCGGGCTGGATATAACCGGCTCGAGCTAGTTCGCTGCTCGTCTCCAGCCAGCGATCGGCCGATTCGGGCGCGGCGCTCGCCGCTTGTCGCCAGGCTTCGACCGCTTCCTCAGCGCGGCCAAGTCGGTGCAGCAGCCGCGCGACCTGGCGGGCGTGGTCGGCTGACGGATCGCGGCGTGCTGCTTCGCGATACTGGGCCTCCGCGGTCTGCCACAGCAGCGTGCGCCGGCGGCGCAGATCCTCGGGATAGGCGTCGCGCGGGCGGCCGTCCCAAGCAGCGGGCAGGTCGCCGAGGGCCGCTTCCTGGCTGGCGTCGGCCACCGCGCGAGCCACCAGCGGATCGCGCGGGAAGCGGTCGACCGCCTGCCGCCACAGCTCGATGGCGGCTTGCTGCGCGGATTCGTCCTCAAGTTCGTCACGATGCAGCCGCAGCTTGCCAGCCTCCACCAGCAGCGACCAGTCGTCGCCTGCCTGATCCGCCAGCGATTTCAGCTCCCCAACCGCCGCGTCGTAGTCGCCGCGCTGGATCAGCAGCTTCACGATGCGTTCGCGCAGCGTCCGGTGGTTCGGCGCGCGAAGGAGCGATGCGCGGCACGCGTCCAGCGCCGCATCCACGCGACCGGCATCGGCCAGCGCGTCGGCCCAGGCGATACGCGTCTCCAGATCGGACGGATGTTCGTCGCTGTAGGCCTTCCAGAAATCGGCCCGCGCGTCGGCAACGGCCGTCGCCGTCGGCTCCTCGGTAGCTCCGCCAGCCGGTGCTGCAGTGGCCGGCGTACGAGCGAAGGTAGCGTGGATGGCCTGCCGCAACTGGTCGGCGCGTGTGCCTTGGGGTTCCACTTCCTGCAGCAGGGTGCGAAGGTCCTGGCGAGCGGCCAGCGGATCTCCCTGCCGGGCTTGCAGCAGCGCGAGCTGCATGCGCGCATCGAAGCGGAGGTCGGCGGGAGCGCGGCGGAGTGACACGAGCCGCTGCCAGGTGCGACGCGCCTCGTCGGGGCGCTGAATCTGCTGGTAACGCTGGGCGATTTCGCGGAGCGCCGCCGGGTCCTCGGCCGATCGCTGGCGCCAGGCATCGAGCGCGCGAGCGGTGGCGTCGGCATCGCCGCCGCGCATCGCCAGGGCGACCTGCTGCCGCGCGAGGCGTTGGAATTCGGCCGGCGGCATCTCCAGTTGCAGCGCCGCGGCCAACGCTTCGGCCGCCGCCGCGAACTCCTGGCGACGCAACAGCAGTTCGGCCCGACGCGACGCGGGGAAGTAGTCCTGGGGAGCCAGCGTGGCCGCCGCGTTCCAGGCCTCCGAGGCGGCTGGCCAGTCGCGCGCCTTCTCACTCACCAGCGCAGCCACCATCTGCGCCGCTGCCTCGCGCGGATGGTCGCGGCGATACGCCTGCACCTCGTCGGTCAGTCGCGGCAACGCGCCCGCCTGCCTCGCCAGGTCGTACCAGCGGTCGAACGTGGCCGTGGATTGGGGGCGGCGATAGACGAGTGTCCGCAGTCGCTCCAGTTGAGGCGTCCACGCATCGCGGCCCGGGGGCGCGGCGGGCTGCTTCGCGTCCGGCGGCCCGGCACCGCTCGGCGACTCGTCCTTGGGTTCATTCTTCGAAACGGCGACCTCGCCTCGATCTGCGTCTGCGTCCGCAGGCGCATCCGAAGATGAACGCCGCTCCACGGCCACTCCCGGTTCCGCTCCCCACGCCTGTGGACCGCCGGTCGCGACCGCGGCGAACGTTCCGAAGGCCAGAAAGCTCGCCAGCGCCAGCCAGTCAAGCCAACACATCGAAACGCACCGTGACGGATGGCCCTGATCGGGTTCGTGTCGAACGGCGGCGGACGAACGGCAGGGTATTGGCGGCCGCATGTTGGAAATCCCCAAAGGTTGACGCGCTCCCACATTCTGGGAAGATAAAGGAATGTTCGGGGCGTTACCCGCTGCCAGGGGACTCGGGACGACGCGTTTTGCGTGGTCGCCTTTCGAACGCGTACCACGACGGGGCATCGAAGCCATCGCCGCAATTTGCCTCGCGCCACCCCCGGTCGCGCGGGCGGACCGGCGGGCGACCGTACCGGGCGAAGCGTCCCAGCATCCCTTTTTTTGAGGCATCCGCCATGAGGCATCTGCGACATCTGGCCGCGCGATATCTTCGTTCAAGCGAGACGACAAAGGAAGCCCCGGCTGGCGGATCGGTGGGCGGCCGCGAGGCAGGTGCGGGCCACGGTTTCGCGCGGAGTACTGCGCGCAGGCCGCGGGGCTTGTTGCTCTTCGAGCGATGTGAGGACCGGTCGCTGCTGGCGGGCGATCCGGTGTTCGCGGACCCGATCGTTCCGGGCACCCTCGAGGGAACCGCCTGGCGCGATTTCGACTCGAATGGGCTGCGCGGACCGAACGAACCCGGCCTGGCGGGCGTGACCGTCTATCTCGACATGAACCGGAACCTCACCCGGGACGCGGACGAGCCCTTCCGGGTCACGAGTTCGGACGACCCGGGTACGGTCGTGGTCGAGACGGGCCGCTATGCGTTCGCCTCGCTCGAACCGGGCTTCTATACGCTGCGGCAGGAGGTGCTATCCGGCTTCCAGCAGACGCATCCGCCGGTGTCTGTGAGCCCGATCGAGATTCCGGATCCGATCGTGCCGCCGCCGATCTGGCGTGGCGCGTTCAACATCGAAGTGCGGGCGGGTGGCGTCGCGACCGCCGATTTCGGGAGTGCATCGGAGGAAGGGCCGTCCATGATCACCGGGCTGAAGTGGGCCGATCTGGACGGGAACGCAAGACGCGATGACCGGGAACCGGGCTTGGGTGGCGTCGTGATCTACTCGGATGCCAACACCAACGGGAAGCTGGATCCGGGCGAGCCCTCCACGCGCACGCAGATGGACAATCCAGACACCGACTTCGACGAGGGAGGGTTCTACTGGCTGACGGTCGATCCGGGGATGCATCTGGTCTTGGAAGAGGTGCCGTTGGGCTATCGGCAGACCTATCCCAACCCGGGGCGCCGGATCTCCTTTCCCTACAACCTCGGACAGCTGGCGACGGTGAAGGAGGGCGGCGCGACGGGCGGCGTCGACTTTGGGAACCATCCTGTCACGACCACGGGTGCGATCACGGGCACGACCTGGAACGATGGGAACGGCAACGGGAAGCGAGAGAATTCGGAGCCGCCGATCGCGGGCGTCCGGGTGTATTCGGACACGAACCGCAACGGCCGCCATGAGCCGGGTGAATGGTCGACTCTGTCGCTCCAAGATGATCCCGCCACGCCGGAGGTGGAGACGGGGCGTTACCGCTTGGAATCCTTGCCCGCAGGGACGCACGCCTTGCGTCAGGTGGTGCCGCCCGGCATGCTCGCCACTTCACCGATGGCAAGTCTCACTGCCATGGAGTTGGCACGCGCCGACCTGCCACCGGGCGTCGCCCTCGACTTCAAGCTGCTGGACGTGCAAGCCACGCGGGACGCGAACCAGAAGGCGACCACGACCTTCACGCTGGAGGTGACATGGCCTAACGGCTGTGGGCAGGTGCTGCCCGAGGCGTCGGTAGCCGAACGCGTGGACGGGAGCGTGCAGATCCGCGTCTACGGCCGTCAGGTGGGGGACATCTGCACGCTGGCGATCCGCAGTCAGCAGGTCACCCTGGTGGCGCCGGGAGCGACTGCGGACAAGACGGCTTACGAGGCGCAGCTCTGGGAGAATACCAGCCCGATGCTGCCCGCATTCGGCCTCTCGTACCAGCTGGAAGGTACCATCACGCCTGCGGGCTCGGACGACCATCGGGTCACCATCGCCTACGGAGATCTGCTGGGCGACTTCGACTTTGGGCAACGGCGCGATCCGAATCCGCCCGTCATCGAAGGCGACCTCGATGAGAACGGGCAGCTGAACATCCAGGATGTCGACCTGCTGGCCGCGGCCTTGAGTGTCGGCGCGACGGGGCCGGCGAAGTTCGACGTCAACCACGATACGGCCATCAATGGCCGCGACCTGGACTATCTGGTGGAGGACTTGTTCAAGACGCAGGTCGGCGACGTGAACCTGGACTACCGGTTCAACTCCTCCGACTTGGTGGCCATCTTCCAAGCCGGCCACTTCGAGACGGGCCGGCAGGCCCACTGGTCGGAAGGCGACTGGAACGCCGACGGCCGGTTCAACACCTCGGATCTGGTCGCCGCCTTCCAGGCCGGCGGCTATGAAGACGAGCAGCCGTCCGGTTGAAGAGGCAGCCGCCCGGTTGGAGTGGAGGACGGCTTGGCGACTGGCGTCGGTTGCTCGTACCGATCGCGCGGTGGCGATCAGCGGCGCGACGTGTAGTCCGCGCGGACGGCGACTTCAACATCGCCTTCACTGCGCACTTGGAACTCGCCGTTCTTGGGGCCGTGCGTCTCCTCGGCCAGCACGGGGCCAGCCAGTTTGACAACGCGGGAGCGGCAGGTGGCCACCTCCATCTCCAGTTGGCCGGTGAGCTGCATCTGGACGCCGTTCTGCTGCGCGTCATCGGCGCGGAGTTCGATGGTAAAGACGGCAACCGGCGACTCGCCCTTGGCTTCGGCGGCGCGGACTTCCTGCAGCGCGAGCTGGAACGAGCTGACCGTGCCGGGCGCCTCGGCGAAGCCGAGCAGCTCGCGAGCCAGGTCGCTGGGCAGCGTCAGCGACTCGCCAACTCGGACCTTCTTGCCATGGAAGAACTCCGCGATCGGGTTCGGCAGCCCGAACGCTTCCATATTGGAGCGGACGATCTCGACCTCTTCCGCCGCAGGCACCTTGCCATCGGGGTAGGTGACCAGCAGTTCCTTGCCTTTGCGGGTCACCCGGTACGCCTTGCCCATGACCGCCTGCGAGATCTTTTCGGGCTTGCCTTCGGCTTGGTGAACGGTCACCGACGAAGCCTCGTAGCGAACTTCAGCCTGCAGCGGTTTGTCCTTTTCGACCTGGAGGATCGTCAGGTGTCGGCGTTGTTCGCGTTGCAAAGCCTGCTTCTGCTCCTGGACGGTCTGGCCCGACTGCCGGATGGACATGATCAACTGGAGGTCGCACTGGATCGATTGTTCCGCCGAGTCGCCAGCCTGAGCGGGCCGCTTCTGGAAGACGACCGACTGCTGGGCCTGGGCCTGCGAGGGGACGGCCAGGGCCGGGAGCAGGACGGGGGCCAGAAACAGGACGGGGGCCAGGACGGAGGAGAGACAACGGCGGAGCATGGCGGCATCCTTGCAGCTGGAGGAAATCGGGTTGGCTAAGCCGGGAACGAGGGGCCGGGAACGCGGGGCCGGCGAGCCCGGGCACCGCATCGAGCGAGCGGCTGGCGGCCTGGGACCGGGGATGGTTCCTGGTTTCGAGGGGACGGGGCATCCGGTATCGGGAGACTTGCCCCTGGCCATCTTGCCTTGGGTCAACCATACCGCAGGGGGGAGCAAAATCCGCCGTTCCGCAGCTCCGCCGACCTCACCGAGGGCGGCGGATTGTTTGGAAAACTGATCCCCGGGTCAAGGTGAGTTAACGGGTGCTGGCCGGGGCCAGCGATTTACCCTACCAAGCCCATTTGCGCATTTTCTAACCGCCAAGGTCTATCTATAATCGCTATCGTGACCTTTCGGCGAAAGTGGCTAAACTGTTGGGCTCGAAGGCGATCTCCACGCGACAGACCAAGAAGGGCGAGAGCCGTGGCAGAACAGAGCATGCAGTCGAGTCGGTTCGAGTACAAGTACTACGTCGACGAGGGACGGGCGCGGGCGATCCGTACGTTCGTCGAGACCTACCTGGAGCCGGACGAGTACCTGTTGAAGTTTGGCGGGATCGGCTATCCGGTCTGCAGCCTGTACCTCGACAACAGCGGATTGCTGCTGTACGACCAGACGATCCAGGGCCAAAAGAACCGGTTCAAGCTTCGCATACGCTTCTACGACGACAATCCCGAAAACCCTGCCTTCCTGGAGATCAAGCGTCGCGAGACGGATGTGATCAAGAAGAAGCGGGCAGCGGTGACGCGGGAGGGGGCGAAGATGGTGCTGGCCGGCTACCCGGCTTCGCCGTCGTACCTGTTCGGCAAGAAAAGTCCAAGTACCAAGACGCTCGACGCACTCGACGAATTCTGTCTGCTGCGTGACCGGATCGGTGCGTCGGGCTGCACTTACGTTTACTACCACCGCCAGGCGTACGTCTCCCCCGACAGCAATTCGGTGCGGGTGACCTTCGACCGGCAGCTGGAGGGAGGCATTTATGTTCCGGGGACGGACCTGTCCATTCCCCGGGACAGCGCGCGGCCCAAGCTGGAGGGGGTCGTGCTGGAACTGAAGTTTACGGATCGGTTCCCACACTGGATGGAGCAGCTTTGCGAGGATTTCAACCTGAAGAGAACGTCCGTTCCAAAGTACGTCCAATGCGTGGACGCCTTGCGAGAACGGGATCCGAGTAGCGTCCGACCCTCACGAATCACTCTATGACCGACCTGATCAACCTCCTCTTCTACAGCGACTTCGATTCGGTCGGCAGCCCCGAGCAGGTGCTGTTCCTGCTGTTGCTTGCGTTCGTCATCGGCCAGATGATCGGCTGGACGTACATGTGGACGCACCGCGTGCTGTCCTACTCGCAGACCTTCACTGCCTCGCTGGTCGTGATGCCGGTGCTGGTGGCGTTGATGATGATGCTGATGTCGGGCAGCGTCTACATCGCCTTCGGCCTGCTGGCCGTGTTCGCGGTGGTGCGGTTCCGCAACGTACTCAAGGACACTCGCGACACGTACTTCGTGATGTGGGCGATCGTCGAGGGCATGGCGGTGGGTACGCGGCAGGAGTCGACCGCGCTGCTGGGGGCCCTGGTGATCATCGCCATCTCGGTCTACCTGCGCGTGACGCAGTTCGGCAGCCGCCAACGTTACGATGTGGTGCTGAACCTGCTCTGCACGCCGGACCTGAATCTTTCGCCGGTGCTGCGTCGCCACAGCCGTCGCATCCAGCTGGCGGCTTCGCGCAAGGTCGGGGAGAACATGGACATGTCGTACCGGATCCAACTGCGGGATCCGGCTCGCAGCCACGAGCTGCAGAGTGAGCTGGAAGTCACGGAAGGCGTGCAGCGCGTCTCGCTGTTCATGCGTGAGGACGAGTCGGAGGTTTAGTCGTGGCAAAGAGTGCCCGCATTCGCACTCCCTGGCTCAGGGAACTCAATCTATTCCGCCTCCAGGTGCTTCCCTACGCTTGGTTTGCGCTCTGCGTCGCGTTGACCGGATGGCTCTGGCAGCGGGTCATTCCCACCACGGCCATGCCACGAATGGGCGGTTCCGAAACGCTGGATGTCTCCAAGGAGAAGGCGATCCTCGAAACGCCTGCGGCTCGCGTCGCCACCACTCCGGTGGGACGGTGAATGCGGGCGAGGGAGAGAGGCGACGGCCTGCGGCTCACGCGTTCGTCTGCAGTTCGACCATCTGGCGATAGATACCGCTGCGGGCCATCAGTTCGGCGTGGGAGCCGACTTCGACGATCCTGCCTTGTTCAAGCACCACGATGCGGTCGGCATGCGTGATCGTGCTCAGGCGGTGGGCGATCACGAAACTCGTGCGATTCTCCATCAATCGCGCCAGGCTCTCCTGGATGTACCGCTCGCTCTCGCTGTCCAGGTTGCTGGTGGCTTCGTCCAGCACGAGGATCCGGGGATCGGCTAGGACGGCGCGAGCGATCGCCAGCCGCTGCCGCTGGCCACCGCTGAGGCGCACGCCGCGTTCGCCGATGATCGTCTCGTATCCGTTCGGCAACTGTTCGATGAACGCCTGCGCGTTCGCCGCCCGGGCAGCTTCAACGATCTGTTCGCGGGAGGCGTCGGAGCGGGCGTAGCCGATGTTGTCGGCGACGGTGCCATCGAACAGGAACACATCCTGCTCGACGATCCCCAGCAGCCGGCGGTAGTCTGACAGCGAAACGCCACGCAGGTCGTGGCCATCGACCAGGATGCGGCCCTCGGTGGGATCGTAGAAGCGGGCGACGAGGTTGCAGAAGGTGGTCTTGCCCGCGCCGCTGCGTCCGACCAGCGCGATCATCTCCCCCGGTTGCACATCCAGGTCGATGCCATCCAGCACCAGGCGGTCGGTCTCGGGGTAGCGGAAGCCCACGTTTTCGAAGCGGATGCGGCCTTGGACCTCGGTGCGCGCCAACGAGCTGCCGGGCTGCAGGCAGCCGGATTCCAGCGGTTCCTCGAGCAGGTCGAGCACTCGTTCGAGTCCGGCGAGCTGGTTCTGGAACATGGTGGCGCTGGTGGCCAGCGTGGCGATCGGTCCCAGCAGCATGGCCAGGAAGACCAGGAACATGGTGAGGTCGCCAAGCGTCAGGTGTCCCTGCAGCACGCGGTAGCCGCCATACAACAGCAGTCCGGTGGACGCGACGGGGATCAGGGTTTCCCAGATGAGGTCGATCAGCCGCGACCACCACCAGACGAACAGTTGCTGGCGGACCATGAGATTGTTGCCACGGACGAACCGGCCGCTTTCCGCGCGTTCGCGGTGGAAGGTGCGCACGATGCGCATGCCGCCGAACGCTTCCGTGGCGTGACCATCCACCTCCTGTCGCTGCGCGCGGACATCCTTGAAGACCGGACGAATCCGGCGCACCCAGGTGCGATGGGTCACATAGACAACCGGCAGCAGGAACAGGGCTCCGACCAGCAGACGCCAGTCGACGAAGACCAGCACCAGCAGGCTGCCCGCCAGCTGCACGATCGCCCGCCAGGGGTTGTAGAGCATGCTGAACACCAGCTCGCCCACACCCCCGGCATCCTCGCGCAGCAGGCTGGTCGTCCCGCCCGACTTCAGCTGGTAGACGCGATGCAGCGGCAGGCGCACCATGTGTTCAAAGACGCGCCGCCGCAGGCGCACCTGCATCTTGTTGTGCGCCTTCGTCGCCTCCCACCGTCCCCAGAGATGGATCGCCGTGCCGAACAGCGAAGCGGCGATGACGGCCGCTCCCGTCCAGAGCATCAGTTGGAGGCGATCGTCGGCGGGCAGGCCCAGGCGGACCAGCCAGGGGGAGACCGGTTCTTTCCCCAGCACCTGGTCAATCACGACCTTCGTCGCGGCTGGAGGGAACAGGCGAAGGATCGTGGCGACCGTGAGGGTTCCCAGCGCGATCAGCAGCGAGCCGCGTTCGGGGCGCGCCAGCCGCAGGAAATTGCCAAGCAGCTGCAGGAAGGAGCGATCCGAGGAGCGACTTTTTTTGGAGCGGTCGCGGCCCGACTGACGGACCCGCTCCTCGCGGTCGCGCTGGTATCGTTCGTAACGCTTCCGACTGCTATCCCGCGACGACGAGCCGGCCGATGAAGAAGCGGTCGACGAGGAGGACGGCGACGGAGAGGGCGGCAAAGTGTGTGGGGCACTCATGAAATTGTCCAGCTGCCGTGGCGGAGCCGGCACACTGTCCCGCGGACCGCTCGCGGAAACCATCGGCTGGCCCACCTGCGACACCCGCTCCGGCTCTGTCCGGCGCGACGCGCGTTCCGATAGACTACCACAAAGGGTCCTTCGGCAGTGGAAAGCAGGCCCGCCTGCGACCATACCCTTGCGGGATTCCGACAGCAGCCGGGCGGTCGAGACTCGGCCGGCACGCCACACGATTCACCTCCGCCATCCGCATCGCCCACGACCATGTCGCACCCCTCGATCCCCACGACGCGGCTTGCGCCCTCGCCGACCGGAGCCCTTCATCTGGGCAACGCGCGCACCTTCCTGCTCAACTGGGCCATGGCCCGGCGTTTCGACTGGCGCATCGTGCTCCGCATCGACGACCTCGATGGTCCGCGCATCAAAGCGGGAGCCGATCGCGACGCGATCGACATCCTCGACTGGCTCGGCATCGACTACGACGAAGGCCCCTTCTACCAGACGCAGGCGCGCGACCGTTACACGCACGCCTGGCAGCAGCTGGCCGCGCGAGGACTCATCTATCCCTGCCACTGCACGCGTTCCCAGATCCAAGCCGCCAGCCTGTCCGCTCCCCAGGAAGGCGACCACGAACTGCGTTACCCCGGCACCTGCCGACCCGCCCATCCGCAGCCCCTGGTCGTGGACGACGACGGCGTGGACGACACCATCGCTTCGGCCGCCTGGCGACTGCGGGTCCCGGACGAGCCGATTGCGTACGTCGACCAGTGGCGGGGAGCGCAGAGCAGCCATGTGCAGCGGGAGGTCGGGGACTTTCTGGTCTTCACGCGCCAAGGCACTCCCGCCTATCAGCTGGCGGTCGTCTGCGACGATGACGCGCAGGCAATCACGCATGTCGTCCGTGGCGACGATCTCCTCGCCTCCACCGCCCGCCAGCGCATCCTGCAGGACAGCCTGGGAATCCAGCCACTGCCACTCTATTGGCACTTTCCGCTCGTCGTCGGCCCCGATGGACGAAGACTCGCGAAACGCCACGGGGACAGCCGCATCGCCGCCTATCGCGACGCGGGCGTACCCGCCACGCGCATCCTCGGCCTGCTGGCCGAATGGTCCGGACTCGGGCCACGCCAGGAGATGGACGCCCGCGAGTTCGCGCGGCGCCTGGACGTCGGCCGCATCCCGCGGAACCCCCTCGTCTTCACCGCCGAAGACCACGCGTGGCTGACTCGGTGAAGTCACTGCGCAGGGCGCGCGTGCCGCTGCGTCCGTGGATCGACTCCGGCTGGTCGGCCCCCGTCAGACGCGGAGGAAGATCTTCCGCCGATACAGCTCCCGGCAGATCCACACCGCCAGCGCCAGGGACAGCAGGGCGACCAGCAGATCGCCATACGGCGCGATGGACTCCAGCGTATCCTGGTGCAGCACGCGGCGGACAATCTTCGAGAAGTCCAGCAGTTCCGCCAGCAGGTAGATCGTGATGGAGTTCGCGCCGATCCAGAGGAACGGCTCGGCCCAGCGGCGTTTACCCCAGACGTCGATCACCAGGTAGAAGAGGGCGAGCAACAGGAAGCTGTAGCCGCCGGCGACCAGCACGTAGGACGAGGTCCACAGCTTCTTGATGATGGGGAACTGCAGTCCCCAGAGCCAGCCGAGGGCGAGACAGGCGAGGCCCGCCATCACCAGCCAGGCCGCCCGCTTCGTTCCCGGCACGTCGCGCTGCCGCAGCACGATGCCCGCCAGCGCGCCGAGCAGCCCCGAAGCGATCGCCGGCACGTTGCTCAGCAATCCCTCCGGATCCCATTGCCCGTCGCCATCCCATTTGAAGCCCGGCAGGAAGCGCTGGTCGACATAGTTCGCCAGGTTCTTGCCTTCCTCCAGCACTCCCGCGCCAAACCCGGGCACCGGCACGAAATTCATCGCCGCCCAGTAGCCCACCAGCAGCGCGGCCGCCAGCCCGACGATGCCGCGCCATGACAGATGCATCACCGCCAATCCCGTGAACAGGTAGCAGATGGCGATCCGCTGCAGCACGCCCACGTATCGGAACATCTCGGGCTCATCCCCGAGGCTGCGGCCGCCATAATAAAACAGGCCCAGCAGGTACAGCAGCAGGCTGCGGCGCAGCAGCCGCACATAAGCCGCCTGCCGACTCGACTCCTGATGCTTGCCCAGCGAGAACACCGTCGAGACGCCCATCAGGAAGACGAACAGCGGAAACACCAGGTCGTAGAAGTGGAAGCCTTCCCACGCGACATGGTCCAGCTGCTCCGACAACACACGGGCCCACGGAGCGTTGCTGATCTTGCCCAGCGCGTAGGCCAGGCTGTCGCCGCCCAGGATCCAGAACATGTCGAAGCCGCGGAGCGCATCGAGCGACACAAGGCGCGACGAACCGGTATCCGTGGCAGGAGTCGTACTGGCCGACTGGGGAGCGTTCATGCGAGGTGCTTCCTGGGGCAAAGCGATGATCCTGGTGACGCAAACGACGAAAGGGGCAGGTCGCATTTTCGCATGCGAGGCGGGCGATACCAGCCCTCGTCTCGCGGCGAAAACGTGACCCGCCCCCATTTGTGACTGGCCCCCCTCGCGGCGACTCACCCCTGGTCGCCGCGAGAGGGCCGCGGTCGTCGTTCATGCTTAGAAGCGGATCTCGGCGGTGGCTCGCAGGCCATCGAAGGTCGTCGTGCTGCCGAGGTCGACAAAGTCGTTCCGCTGCACCGCCTGGATGAACTCCTCCGTCTGCACCGTGTTGAACCAGGCGCTGAACACATACCCGACACTCAGCCGCAGGCAGCCACCGGCGCTGGTCCATCCCGCACCGGCTTCCAGGTCCAGCACCGGGACGATGCGACCAGCTTCCCAGGAGGTGTCGACCACGGTCGGGTCGAACGACTGGCCTTGGAAGTAGGAACCGTTGAAGCGGCCCGCCAAGAAGCTCGATGCCGCCTTCGAGTAGACCCGCAGGCGGTTGCGGCACGACTGCCGCTCCGCGTCCAGACCCAGCCGGAATCCAGCGCCCTCGAAGTCGATCTCCGTGGCGACGTCTTCCGTCCCGTTGTCCACGAAGGTCGCACCGAACTGCTGGTCGAGCTTGCCGTATCGTGCGCCCACCGAATAGTTCACCGCGTAGTTCTGGCCGCCCACGAACAGGTGCCGGATCCCCGCGTCCAACAGCTTCATGCTCAGGTCCAGCTCCGCCGAAGCCGTCAGGTAGTCCGTCGCCGCACTCGTGCTGCTCGGATGCGAGACCAGCGAGCGGATGACGTCCGGAGCTTCGGTGCTGATGGAGTTCGTCGTGTTGGCATCGAAGACCACCAGGTCAGCGTACAGGCTGGTCATCGAATTGCAGGCCAAGTTGAAGCCCACGTCGAAGCCCAGTTCGTAGTCGAAGTCGACGACGCCCACCTGACCAACCTGGATCGGGTTGTTGCCCGGATCGTCGATGATCGGTCCGTCGATCGGCACTCCGTAAGCCACGTCCATGTTGCGCGGACGCCAGTAGAGCAGCGAGGCATGGACACCGCTGAAGTGCGTCCACAGCGGATTGCAGGGTTCGCAACCCACGTCGCACGCTTCCGGCCCGCAGTCGGTGACCATCATCGCATCACCTCCGACCACCTGGCCTTCGGCGATCACCTCCGGCTCATTCGCCCCCCAGCTCGTCTGCGTGAACGGCATCACGGAACCGACGGTGGCCGGCCCCACCATCGCGGGACCCGCCACGCCAACGGCCGGCGTCGCGTGCCCGACGGTTGCCGCGGGAACCGTTCGAGTGGAGGCGGGAGTGACCATGGCCTGGGGCCGCATCCCCGCGACCTGGACGGCGGCCGGCTGCCCAGCACTCACCGGCTGCCCAGCACTCACCGGCTGCCCGTAGGAGACCGGCGTGACCGGAGCGAGCAGTCCGGGGTTGGCCGCTGGAGCGGCGTTCGCCACGGATGCCCCGCCAGCGAAACCGACAGCAGGCCCAGAAGCTGGCAACGGCGACTGGCCTCGAGTCGCACCCGCCATGGCCGCAATGACACCAACGATCATGAAGTGTTTTGAGCGTCTCAACATGGATCTCCACCCCCCTTAGCGTTTCACTTACCCGCAGATTCGTATCGACGCTCAAAACCAGAAAATCGACTACGACCCCTAATCGCGGAAAACTCAACGCAAAACGCCCACACCAACATCCAAATTGGCCTGCCCGATCACGCGACCGCATTCCGCAGACGATCTCGGCGTTGTGAAGAGCACTCGGCCGGGGATCGACCCAGGCGACTCGACTTCGACTCGCCGCGATCTCGAAGTCTGGGCAAGGCTGGCGGTTTCCGCACTACTGGCGTGAAGTCCGAAGGGGTAAAATCCCGTTCCCCTGCATAGCAGCAGCCATACTCCCAGTGTCGTGGCGGCGGCGCCTCGTCCCAGCCACCGTTGCTCCCGGCCAACCCCGCACGCCAGATGATCGGGCCGGTCGCTTGGCGGTCGACTCTCCCAGCCATCGAACTCCTGCCCCGAAGACCCACGGCGGTGAAACCATGAACTCCGAAACGCACGCGCAGCCGGGACGCATCGGCCTAGCCTTCCGGTTCTTCTTTGGCATCCTGTTCGGCTCGATCACGACCGACCGCGCGCGAGCGGCGCTGGCGCCGGCGACGACAGCACCGGCCGCTCCTGCCCCGACGCCGCAGCCAGCTCCGGCGGCACGACCGCCGCGGCCGCGCCGCAGCGACGCCATCACGCTGCTGGCGGCCTTGCAGCGGGAAGCGCGTTTCGTGGACCTGGTGCAGGAGCCGCTGCAGCAGTACACCGACCAGCAGATTGGAGCGGCCGCGCGGGATGTGCTGCGCGACTGCCAGACGGTGCTCCAGCGTTTCTTTGCGTTGGTTCCGGTGCTGGACGCGGCGGAGAACGCCACGGTGGAGACGCCGGTGACGATTCCGACCGGCCGTCTGATGATCACCGGCAAGCCAGCGGGCGCCCCGCCCTTCCGTGGCCGCCTGGTGCATCATGGCTGGGAGGCATCGCAATGCCAGTTGCCGGACTGGACCGGTGACGAGAGCGCGCGCGACGTGGTCGCTCCCGCCGAAATCGAG
>JBIIEC010000474.1:0-4342 GCA_044238045.1 Pirellulaceae bacterium
CCACTGGTAGACCGCATCGGGATGGATGTCGCAGAGCAACATGAAGTTGCCGAGCAACATGAGGCGTTCAATGTGGTGGCAGTAGCCGAGACGCAGAACGCGTTGGATCGTATGATCCACCGGCTCGATCCCCGTGGATCCATCGTAGAACGCGGCCGGCATCGGCGCGGAGAGATTCCAGAAGTTCGCCGTCCGTTGGCGCCGACCTCGCGCCAAGTAGACCAAGCGGACGAATTCTCGCCAGCCGATCACTTGGCGGACAAAGCCTTCCAGGGAGTTGAGCGGCACGTCCTCGGCCCGCGCCAGCACAGCATCCACCACTTCCTGCGGCGACAGCAGGCCAACATTCAGCATCGGCGTGAGCACGGAATGAAAGAGAAGATCCTCCCGCGCGCTGATGGCGTCCTCGTACGCGCCGAACTGTTCAAGCCGCCGCTCGACAAACTCAGCCAGCCATCGCCGGGCACTTGCGTGGTCGGTCGGGTAGATGAACACTTGGTCGTCACCCGGTGCGGTGGAGAACGCGCGGCGGACGTACTGCCGCGCCTCGCGCACGTAGTCATCCTCGGTCGGCAACGATACTGCGGGGGGCTTCAGGCCCTTCGGCAGTTTCTTGCGGTTCTCGGGATCGAAACTCCATTTACCCCCCGTGGGCTTGTTACCTTTCTCCAGCAGCAGTCCCAGTCGCTTCCGCTGTCCAATGTAGAACTCGGTGAAATGAAGTTTCTCGCGGCCGGCGGTAAAGTCATCGATCGCGAAGCGAGGCGTGAGGAAACACGGGTCGTCGATCACCGTGGCGGCAATCGCCTGCTCCCGCAGCGCTGCGGCCAAGCGACGGTTAAGCCAGTCGTCGCACGGATCGACGTAGCGAACCTGCTGGATCTTTTGGGAACGAAGCCAGTCGGCCAGCGCACCGGTCGTCGGCAGTTCGCTCGCCTCGAGGTAGTGGACACGAAACTTCTTTTTCCGCTGCTGGTCGGCGTAGCGGCGCATCGACGCGCGGTGGAAGATCAGCTTCTGGCGGTGGAAGGCGTACTGCGTGAACAGCAACGGCTCCTCCACCAGCACGACGTCGTCCACGCCTTTCAAAGCCGGATGATCGGCGAACAACTGGTGGGGATAGACTATCGCGGCCATCGTCATGACAGGGGGCATCCTGAAGGAAAGTCCGAGGCAAGGCCAGCTAATTGGGCGAATCCGTGCGTCTGCGCGTTCCAGACCGTCGGCCAGCCGCAACGCATCATGGCATGGCTACTTCGCGAAGAATAGAACCGGCGGCGACTACACCGGAACGGAAGGCTCCTTCCACGCGTCCGCCCGCGAGCCAGTCACCGCCGAGTGCCAAGCCTGTGTCACGATCGAACAGCGTCTGTTCCTCGCCCGCCGCGGGACTGGCCGCGTAGAGCCAGCGATGCGCGTCGACATGCACCGTCGACGGCAGGGTACCGCCGGTGATACGCGCAAACTCTTCCAGCAGTGCGGCCGTTACCTGCGTTTTCTCGCGATCACGATGCAAGCCCGACCATTCAGGCCCTGCCTGCACGACCCAGGATTCGGGCTGTGCTGCGCGGCCTGGTTTCGACGAATTTCGGGCGACCCAACCGAGGGGCGATCCATGCACGAACGCTCCGTCCCATTCTACCGCGACCGGTTCCGTGAAGGCGGCCATGACGGTCCAGCAGGGCGTCATGGGAATCCGCCCCGCATTCGCGGCCAGCGGATGGTCGCGCAGCAGTTCGAGCGCCTGCGGCGCCGGGATCGTCGAGACAAGATAGTCGAAGGGACCGTGCGTCTGCGCCTGGTCGTCGACCAGTGCCCAGCCGGTCGTTTCGCGATGCGCGGCGACGATGCGGGTTTCGAGCCGGATGGCCAGATCGCGTGCGAGGTGACGGGCGATGGAGGTCATGCCGGGCGTGCCCACGAAGCGTCGAGTGCCTCCCTGGCCCGGCGTGACGCGCGGCGAATCGCCCGCCGAGGCCGGCGCGTCGACGCGCACGATCGTGCCTTGCCATTCGGCGACCAGCGACTGGCGTTCCCAAGCGGCAACGCTGCGGGCGAAGTGGGGATCGCGCACGGTGAAGTACTGGGCTCCATGGTCGAACCCCATGCCGGGATCGACGCGCCGCGTGGCCATGCGTCCACCCAGACCGCGGCTCTTCTCGAACAGAGTCACCTGCAGCCCCTGGTCCTGCAAGATACGGGCGGCCATCAATCCGGCCAGGCCCGCTCCCAGGACCGCAACGCGCGGCGAAGGATCGTGCCACGGATGTGTCACTCGCGCCCGATAGCGATCGACATCCAGGCGTTCGGCATGCTGCGCGGTCGAGCGGCTGCGCACCATGCCGAGGATCGGCTGGGGCGGCGTGTGGGGCCGGTCGAACTGGCCGAGGCACCAGAGCAGCCCGCCGTACGATGCGGGATCACGACCATCGAGCGCGTAGCGATGGTTGAGGTCGATGAGCCGTTCGAGTGCCTCGGCCGCATCGCGCGTCCAGGCGAGCAACGCCTTGCCCCAGGTCATCCGCACATTGTTGTGCAGTTCACCCTGCATCAGCAGCGATCGCTGCGCGGCGTCCCAGAGCGGTTCGCCTGTCGCGCCGCGGGCCAGCGTCTCGGCATCCAGCAGCGCGGGCCGCGCGTCGCCTTCGTGGTCCCGCAGCGTATCCACGGCCCACTCCGGCAACGCCGACAGCTGCCCGTGGTCGTCGCGGTGGTAGCAGAAACAGTAGGCCAACTCGCGCCAGATCAGCAGCTCATCCAGATACTTCTCCGCGCCGTCCCCGCCCGCCTCGGCCGCCTCCCGCGCCAATCGAAAGGGCGACACCATGCCATAGTGCAGGTACGCCGACATGCGACTCACGCCATCGCGGAGCGCATCGTTGCGATGGTCGGCATAGCGTCGCAGGCCTTGCGCGCGAAAGGCGTTCCAGCGCGCGTAACCAGCACGCGACCCGCCGCGCGTGTGCGGAATCGGACTGACGCCGTGGTCGATATCGCATGCGGCCACCAGGTCACGCAGCATCGCGGGGTTCTCCGGATGACCTGCAGCAACGAGGTCGATCGGCTCGAACGGCAGATCGCCGACCTCGAACCTTTCCGACGGATCGGGCTGCTCGACATACACGCGAGTCAGCCGATCCTTGCGAAGTTTGCGGGTGGCATCGCGAAAGGCAAAGGCGCGGTCGTGTGCTCGGGGCACCAGCGGCATCGGGACGATGCACGAAGCGTCGACGTGCCACAGCGGCGTCTCCACTCGCGCCGCCAGACGTCGGCTCCAGCCCAGAATCGGCTCCGTGGGAAACTCCTCGGTCACGACAAGCGCGGCGCGTTGGGCAAGCGACCGCAGGTGCGGACCGCGGTGGCCCTGCCGTTCGAGGTGAAAAACCGAACGGATGTTGCGGCCCTGCAGTTCGGCATGGACGTCGATCGCGCCCTGCAACTGGAACGCGTGGTGGCGATCGCTGGCGAAGGCGTAGCGTTCGGATAGTCCTTGATACACCAGCAGCGGCAGGGCATATCGCCGCGCGGCGGCAATCGCCACATCGAGGGCCGGATTCTCGTGGCCTCGCAGCCCATGGTGCATCCAGTAGAGCACGAACTGGCCGCCAGACCGGGGCGGCACCGCGCCGGGACGAATCCGCTCCGCCAGCGAGTCGCCCAGGAAGTCACGCAGGAACGCGGCGGGAGAGTCGGGCGGGGAGTTCGGCACGCGGAAGGCCTCGAAGTCGATCGGTTACCCCACAGGGCTGTCGAGCAGACGGTCGGCTCGTACCCCCAAACCCGACCAACCGCAGACTCGGTGGCGATCGTAACCCAAGGCCGCGGTCACTCGCGGATCAAGAGATAGTCCTTGGGCCCCCAGACCGGTGCCGGCGGCTTGGCGTGGCGCGGAAGTTTGCTCGCCGAGCCGCTGACGAAAATGCCGAAGAACACCGGGACGTTGTAACGCTTCTCGGGATACTCCGTGTACCCGTCGGTCAGCACCAGCACGACATCCGGGGCAGGGCGGAGAGCCAGGGCGGCCTCGATCCCCACGACCAGATTGGTGCCGCCTCCCCCCGGCAGACCGCTTTTCAGCCGCTCCACGTCGCCCCGGGAGACAACGCGGATCGGCGAATAGGCCATCTGATCGCACGGGATGATGGTCACGGACGTGCCCAGCAGCCTCAACACGGCATGCACTTCGGAAAGCGACCGCCCCAGTTCGGCGGGCGTCATGGAGCCGGAGGTGTCGACGACGCAAGCGACCGAAGGATTGGCGCGCGACACCAGCGAGGGGCGTGCGAGCGGAGCATAGGTCGCACTGCGTCGATGGGGACGCTGATAGGAGTAGTCCTGCTGG
>JBIIEC010000447.1:0-4872 GCA_044238045.1 Pirellulaceae bacterium
ACCCCATGGGCCAACCCGTTCGGTGAAGAGTTCGCGGAGGAAGAACTGGTCTACGATCCGTATCTGGCAATGGAGCAGCGACATCCGGGGCCGACACCGATGGCCGACCTGTCGCTGGTGAGCGCGCACCCGGCCCTGCGGCCCATGTCGGCGGAAGTCCGCGTGCCGGCCGCGCCCAACGTGACGCTCCAGACGATCCCGGCCGCGGTGTACCCGGCCGCTGAAACTCTGATCCAGCCACCGGCCGCGCCCGCGCCGCCTAGTGTTCCCGCGATGCCCGCCGCATCCCTGGTGTCCCCGCCCGTGGAACTGTTCGTGAAGACTCCGGAGCTGCCGTCGATCCTCCACCGCGAATTGCGACTGGATGCGCCCGAAGCGGCTACCACGTCAGCGTCCGCCACTCCAGCGTCCGCCACACCAGAAGCCGGGACAAAGTCGACCGACAACGGGCCGTCGCACAACTACCGACGGCTCTTCTCGAGCCTGCGAATCCATCGCAGCTGATCGAGACGAACCCGCCACCTGAACTGCCACGCAAGCCGCTCCGTGGGGAACTGCGCGATGAGCCTTACCAATGCCCTGAAGAGACTCGAGCGTGACGGCAAGTTGATGCCGGCCGGAAGTACGGAAGCGGCCGACTCGGTCGCACCCGCCAATCCAGAGGTGCGTTCCGAGCAGCAGGTGATGGAGTTGATCGACCGCGCCGAAGCGTCCCTCGATGCGGCGCTCGCGGAGGAACTCCCGCGCGAGCAGCCTGCGTCCGAGCAGGTTGCCATGCCCGCAGCCTCCGCCGCGCCGCAGCACGATCGCGACCAGCGGGCCTGGGAAGACCTGGACGATGCGGACGACGAGGAGCCGATCGACTACACCGATGGCCTCGCGTCGCCCACGGCCTCGCGCGTCCTCGAGACCTCGCACGTCCTCGAGACACCGAGTGCGCCGCCGTCTCCACCGGCCAACCCGCCCGCCGTCGAAGCATGGCAGGAACGGATGGACACGGAAGCGGGTGTCCTGTCCACCTGGGCCGAACTGGCGCGACTCGTCCAGGAAGCGGGCGGCTACGATCCTCCCAGCTCGCTCGGCGATTCCTTCGCCGCCTCCGACTATCGGCCCGTCATCGTGCCACTGGACGATCTGTTCTTCGCCGAGGAAGACAGCGGACCGTTCCCAACCGCGATGGATACCGTCGGCAATCGGGGCTCAGCCGCGCCTGAGGCGTCCGCCGAGCCCGAGGCGCCGCGAACGGTCGCCTTTCCGGTAAAGAACGACCTGCACTCCGCGCCACCCAGCGAACCGCAAGTCGACGTTTGCGAAGACACGGCGCACGAAAATACGGCGCACGAAAATACCGCGCGCCGAGCCTTCGAGACGGACGACGACCAGCAGGACATCCTGTCGCTGCATCGCCTGGACGAACTGGAGCGACTGGCGCGGGAATACACGGAAGCGTCCGGTGTTGAAGACCGACCTTCCCGACGAAGCCAGCCGCTCGACTCGGCTGCAGACTCGCTGGTGATCGAAGCGGACATGGATGCAATCTTCCGCAGCCTGGGCGTGTCCGCTCCGTCGATGGTACGCCTGGACGATGAACTGGACGAGGTGCTGTCGCACGGGCAGCCCCGCGACGGCAGCACCAGCGATCGAGTCGACGAAGCCGCGGCCAGTGCGCCGGCGGACGCGTCGGTGGAAGCGGTCGACGCGAAAGCCGTGGTGCTGAAGATGCCAGCGCCGGTCTCCTCCGAGGCGGCCTTGGATCGCGTCTTCTATGACTCCACGCTGCATGCGGAAGCGGCCGTGCCAATGCAACCGGCCGTTGCCTTCACCGACTTCGAGCGGCGTATCGCGTCTTCGCTGCAGCGTCCCGGTGTCCAGGCCGAAATGGAACGCATCGTCGATCGACTGCGCGGTCGCATGCGAGGCGAGCTGCCCGAGACGATGGGCTGCGTGGCCCCCCGGTCCACGGGACGCACGGCCGATGTGCTGGCCCAGATGGCCCTGTGGCTGGGGCCCATGGAAGAAGACGTGCTGGTGGTCGACGCGAACCTTGCCGACCAGTCGCTCACCCGCGGCCTGCGAGCACTCGACGAACCGGGGCTCTGCGAAGTGCTTTCCCACAAGAAGACCGCTTGGGAAGCCATCCGTCCCACGGCCCATCCGCATCTCTGGCTGGTCCCCACGGGCGACGACGTCCTGGGACTCTCCCGCATCCCGCACCAGACGGACCTGAGCCAGTTGCGCGAACTGCTGCAGTTCTGGAAGACCTACTTCCATCGCGTCTTCGTCGACCTGGGTACCGTCCACTCAACGCTGGTCGAACCCTTCGCGCGCACGCTGGACGCTACCATCCTCGTCGTGCCCGGAACCCAGGTCGTGCCAGGTTCGGGCGCCGTGCTGCGAGACGCCAAGGACGCGGTCGACCTGATGCGTGGCTACGGCAATCCACCCGTGGGCTGCATCGTGACGGATGTTCCGGGGTTCACGGCCGCGAGCATCTAGCGGTCTCGCCAGACGATCCTGGCGAGGCGTGAGGAGATCACCGATCCGCGCCCGGGTGAACCAGCCGTTCCCCGGGTAGACGTTCCTGCGACGGCAGGCGGCTTCAGCCCGCGAGGCGAGAGATGCGATCGCCCGACTCCAACGCTTCTTCCAGCGTGGGTTGGTAGCGATGCTCCATCATGTAGGCGTCTTCGGTCGTGTCTTCATAGAAGTCGCGCAGCACGGAGACGGCGCGGAAGCCGACGTTGCGGAAGAAGAGTTGGGCGTCGAGGTTGGTCTCGCGCACCTCCAGCAGGATCCGAGTGCGACGCTGGTAAGAGAGCTTACTGACCAGCTTGGCCGCCATCTGTCGCCCCACCGACCGGCGACGGTAGTCCGAGCCGACGGCGAAGTTCAGGATGTGCAGGCGGTTCTTGTGCAGTTCATAGATCATGAAGCCCACGATGCGATCGTCGACTTCCGCCACCATCCCGATGCAGTTACGCTGGCGAAGACAGCGTACAAAATCTTCTTCGCTCCAGGGAAACTCAAAGCTCGACTGTTCGATCCGGAGAATCTCGGGCATGTCCCGTCGAATCATCCAGCGAATGTGAACTTTCATCTCCTGCTTGGTATCCAGACCCATTAGCTGTCCTCCATGCCCATCGATTCCCGGCACGCCACACCCGCGTGTCGGAGTTCGACCATGCATCCACTCGCAACCATGCTTGGGATGATGCGAGGCTCGCCATCCCGGGCAACTACTGGAGTCGACCCCGGAAATGCTACCTTCGCTTTGCAAATCTGACCGTGCCAATTGACCGTATCAACCAGCCGTATCCATCAACCGTGCGACAACCTTCCGGGAAGGCAATTGGCGGATGTTCAACTCACCATCCGCCGCCCTGCGAGCCATCCGCCGCCCTGCGAGAAGGTCCCGACGCGGCGAGAGGGAAGTTAACAGATCGCCGTTTTCGTGCCAAGACGAACCGATCACTGGCCCTGAACTGGCCAGCCTGTAGATGCACTTGACGCGTTTCCCCCCGGTCTGGAAACCATCGTTTTTCCGCCCCAAACTGTTCGTGCAAGACCAATACGCGAAGGCGACTTGCCCTGGGTTCGATACGACTCGCCCGGCCTTCGATAGGTTGCCGGATGCTGGCAAGGCCCCGGAGTGGGCTAGGGGCGGGCAGGCGAACCTGCTTTGCCGAGGCCTGGGTCGCGGGACGGATCGGGAACCTATCGCATGGGCGTGGATTCGACACCGTCGCCAGACACGCCGAGGTGGGTACCCCGTGATTGCCAGCGCCCTCAGGTGCTGGCCGGAACCTTCCCGGCCTCGAAGCGCGCATTGAGCACGGGGACCAGCGCACCGAGGAAGGCCTTCATGCCCGCGGGCTTGAGGCGATCGCGTTCACGCGTCGCGTCGGTCAGGACTTGGACTTTGTAGAGCATCGGTTTGCCGGCGTAGGCCAGTCGCGGTGACGACGGGTTGTCCCACTGGCCTTCGCTGCCGAAGGCATAGGCGATGAGGAAGTCCTGGGGCACAGGCGAGCGCGACGAGAATTCGAGCAGCCGGAACCGCGACGCATGTCCCTCCTGCTCCACCTCCAGCAGCGTCGACGATTCGAGGCGATTGGCCTGCGAACCGTAGCAGATTTCAGGAGGATGGCGCACGAGCGGCCCGGCCGTGCCGACCATCAGCAGCAGCGACACTCGCTGGCGTGTCTCGGCGTGTTCGTAGACGCGATGCAGGTACCCTTGCAGCTTGAGCTGCTCGCGCACATGCGGTTCCACGGGATCGCCTTTCGCCACCAGCCGCCACGCGCCGAGTTGCGTGGGCAGTTCCTCGATCGTCGTGGCATGGTAAGCCAGTTCGTCGTGAATTCCCCAACGCCGCAGGATCTGGCCATGCCAGATGGCGGGGGCGATCGTCAGCAGGACCAGGGCCAGCGCGAAGGAAGGCGGCCAAGGCCAGGCCCCGCGACGGCGCGGGCGGGCATGGGGCACATCCGCGAAGACGGGCGGCACCTGGATCGGCACCGGGACAGGTGGCTGCTCGTTCATAGGGAGACCTTGTTCAGCTGTTCATGGAGTTGGCGAAGCATCTCGCGATCGACCTCCAGCATTGGCCCACTCTCGATTCCGCGACTGCGGGCCATGGTGAGGGCAAAGCGTGCTTTGTCGGAGTCGCCCAGGGCATTCCAGGCGGCGGCGAGGTGCAGGAACATCGGCGCACTGGCATCGGACTGCGGGATCGCCTCCAGCAGCAGGTCGACTGCCTGCTGCGATTCACCGCGGAGCAGGTGCACGAGAGCCCAGGTGTCGAGGATCATCGGATGACGACCCTTGGCTCGGAGCGCCTCGCCCAACAGCTGGGCGATCTCTGTTTCGTTG
>JBIIEC010000079.1:0-17118 GCA_044238045.1 Pirellulaceae bacterium
GGCCACGCGACCGTACGCGGACACGTCGCCGAACGTGAATCCCCCTTCAAAGGCAACCTGGATATCCTGCTTGAAGTAGTTGTAGTTAAGCAGTTCGCCGATCTGATTACGTAGGTTCGTGACGCGAATGCCCACGGCATCGGCCACAGACAGCGAGGCCGTTACGCCCGGCAGGAACTCGCGCGCCACGAGCGTCAGCGTCCCGGCAGTCGTCTCGTTCCCCGTCTGCACCAACTGGAACCATAGATCATCGGCGAGGCCAAAAAGCCCCCGACCCGAGGTGAACGCACCCCGCACGCTGTTGTAGGTGAGGATGACGAACTCGTCGCCCGCGCGTGGGACGTAGCCCTCGGCCAACTGGATCGAGAGGACGCCATCCAAGATGGC
Organism: Pirellulaceae bacterium; assembly: GCA_044238045.1. Lineage (GTDB taxonomy): Bacteria > Planctomycetota > Planctomycetia > Pirellulales > Pirellulaceae > CAZUJM01. The sequence goes on from JBIIEC010000079.1 coordinate 388, forward strand.
TTGGCCTTGGACCTGAAGCTGATCGTGGAAGCCGGCACCATTGCCGGCCGTTGTGCCGCCAAGCGTGAAGGAACGGATAGTTTCTGGTGTCAGGTCGAGGCGATCCAGTTCCTGTCGCTTGGGCAACGAAGGATCGACCGGCACTTCGGGTTGCGGAACTGGCGGCGTTTCGAACAGCACGCCGCCGATTGCATCCAGATGCAGTTCGCCCTGCAGCGCGCTGGCCATCACCGGTCCACCCTTCACGACGATCTGGGAATCCGCCGCGCCGATCGAACCGGAGCGGGAATAGACCGTGGTGGTGGCGGACTGAGGATCCGCCGACGCGCGTGCGAGAATCCCCGTGGAGCCCGGGCCGTTGACGATCTGGTCCGTGGTCGCCACGTTGACGTCGCCCAACTCCGCGCGAATGCCGCCCAGCGTGAGGGCTCCCGCGGGCTGGGCTACCGCGACGCCGCGACGGCCTTCCGCCCGTAGCATCCCGTCCGCCGCCAGCACGATCGGCCGGAGCACTCGGAAACGCACGCCACCAGGCACGCGTACTGCGTCCCCTCGCTGCCCCGCCATCTCCATTTCGAACTGCTGCGTGTCGGTGAGGGTACCCGCGCGCAGTTCGCTTCCGAGTATCGTCACGGCGTCGCCGATCTTGCCCACGGTTCCCTCCGTGGAAACCAGCGTGACGTTCCGCCCCGTGACATTCACCTGGCCGCCTACGCGCACTGCCGGGTCCCAGGGGCGCATCGCTTCGGCCAAGTCGACCCCCGCTCGTCGCAGCAGCGACTTGGCGTCGAGGCCCAGGTCCGTGGCCAGCTTCGATCGTTGAGAACTGGTCAGCTCGTAGACCCAGTCGCTTTGAAAGGCGACAAACGGCGCCAGTTGTTCCCAGCCAACTCCCATCAAGCGAGCGAAGAATCCGCGTTCGGACTCGTACGCCTTGATGGCGTAGTCCAGTACCGACTGAGCACTGGGCTGGCTCCCCTCGGGCAACCCCAGCGCCCGCCCGGCGAGCACGGCCCATTTCCCGTACGCTTCCTGTCGCAACTGCAGGCGACCATCGAAGAGGACCCCATCGTTTCGCAGGGCCCAGAGCCTTGTGTAATGACTCCTCACCTCGGCCTGGAACTGGGTGACAGCCTCGGCGATCGCCTTGGCATCCTCAAGTATCCTGAGGTCGCTGAGGATCGCATCCACCTGCGCCGCGCGATCCGCGTTCGCCGTCCAAGTATGCGCATCGTAGAGGCTGCCCTTCGCGGTGATCGCGACCTCGCCATCCGACGCGATCGTTCCCAGCAGCACGTCCCCTTCGACGGAGCGTACGTGAATCGCACCGAGGGCCGAGAGCGTCTCGATTCGCAGCGGGCTGGTCGCCACGTTTCGAAGAGTCATCGGGGAGGTCGAATCGCCGATCGCACCGAACGTACTCTCCAGCGTGATGCTTCCCGCGACAATGATCGGCAAGGATGACACGTTCGCGCGCAGGTCGCCGCCGGCACGCAGCGTGACGGCTCCGGGCGCCCGGAGCGACTCCAGGGTCAGGTCTTTGCCGAGGAGTCCCTGGTTTGCTGACAGGTGGACGTCCCCCGCGGCGTTCACAACGCCCAGCGTGTCTGTCTCGAGGGACACCGGGCTGTCACTCGTGCCAATCCCCTTCCCCGCCTGCAACGTGATCCGGCCCGCTTCAATCCTTGCCTGCTGCTCACCGACCCCCGTGCGGATGTGACCATCGGTGACGATCTTTACCGTCGTCGACAGCAGATCCGCCACCAAACGGACGTCCGAGGTCGACTGGATCTCCACGCCCAACGACGGTCGGCGATTGAAGTTGATCGCGATCGGAAAGTCGGCGCGAATCGAGTCAACCACCTCGATTCCCACCTTGTCGGGCCAGGCGTAGACGCGACTGCGGCCGTCGGAGGATCGGTGGAGATAATGGTATTGGCTGGGCAGCGTCGCCTTAATGACGCGCCGCAACGCGGGATCGGAAGCGGTCCCCGACACGACGCGTCCGGAAGTGGCGTCGTTCCCGGTGTACGACCAGGGGTCGGCCGGATTGGAAAAACCCCAAGGCGTCGTCGAGCGGTCGGTGGTGCCTTCGACACTGTCGGTGGAAACAACGGAAAGCCTGACCGTGCGTTCCAACTGGGCACTTCTTGTCCATTCCCAGCGAGTGTTCGCGACGGGGCGATAGGCGGCGCCGCCGCCGCGCAGCAACTGCTGCGGAGCCCCCGAGAGCAGGTCGGCCGTCTCGCCACCCTGGTAGACCAGAATATCCTCCCCTACCAGTTGGTAGATCGTCTGGCGACCTGCGGCGTCCTTCAGCATGTCCACGATGCGAATGGTCGTCGACAGCGGCGCGCCCGGCGTGGAAATCCTTTGGGTCACCAGTGGCAGTTGCGTCCGGTTCCGGATCGACACATTGCCACCACCGCTCTCGACCTGGATCTTGCCCGCCAGCGGACTGGTGTTGATGATCTTGCCCGCCAGCGTCAGTCTCGCTCCCGCCGCCATGTCCGCTTCGTCGACAATCAACCGGCCGGTGCGCGCATCGAAGGTCACGCCAAGCAGCCGATCGCCAACCGCGGCGGTGGCGAGTTTCTCGGGAGCGATGCGCAGCAGCGGATCTCGTTCGCGGCCCAGCTTCCAGTCGGCCTGGTATCGCTCCAGTTCCGCCTGCAGCGAAGCCGGAATCTCGACGGAACGCGCCGGCGATTCCGCGTCTCCGACGACCATGTCACCATTGACGTTGATTGTGTCGGCGTAAATTGCGATCTGCTCCGCCCGGATCACGGTCTGTCCCGAAGCGCTCGTCGGGGCAGCAGAGTCCTCCATGGTCGTGGACAGCTTCTTGAGTCGCGGCAGGTAACCGCCATCGATCGCGTAGGCATCCACCGAATCGCTGCGAAACAGGCCCATCAGCGACTTCGCCGTGCTGCTGCTCACATCCCCGGCACCCCACGAAGCGCCCGGCACGCCCACGCCCCAGTACAGAGACCGCACGGACTGATTTATATTCGCACCGGAGACCACGGCGGTCGTCGCCGGATAGACCACCGCGTTCAGCGCGTCCTCGCTGGTTGCACTCGAATACAACGCGTTGATGGCATACATCAGCGCCTTGTCCGGACTCTTCAGGTCCTCGTCAACCGCACGGATCAACGTGCCACCGCTGGTCTGCGCCGTCGCTGGTGGTCCGCCCGCGTGCGACGCTCCCTTCACGTAAAACGCCGAGATCCCCGTGGGTACCTGGATGTCGACCGACTTCGCCGCGATCGTTCCCAACACGCCCAGCGAACCGGCCACGTTCTTGATCGCGACCAGGCCGCGGGGATTGCTGGCTGGCTTGTCCAGGAACACCGCCGGCCCATAACCGCTCCCGCTCAACGCCCCGCCATGGTTCTGTTCCACGCGTATCGAGGAGGGATTTGGATCGGACGACAAAGTCCAGTTGGCGGGTTGGCCGACTGACTCGCCGCTCAACTGGAAGACATCCACATTGCCGGCAGCAACGTTCAGGATCCGCAGGTTGTCCAGCACCAGGTGTCGCGGGCTGTTATTGCTGACAAGGATGTCCGCGTTCCGCGCCTCCAGTCGACTCGCGCCCGTAAACGTGTTCGCGCGAACCGTCACCCCGCCGCTGCGGGTGACGATGGGCGCCACCTTGACGGCACCCTTCACGGCGGGTACTCCCGGCTTGAGCGTATCGCCAGCCGCGCCGAATGAATCGCTGATATACGCGTGGGGATCGAAACCGGCATCGTAGGTCGCGGAGATCGGCTGGCCCAGCAGAGTCGCCGGCTGTCCGGTGATCGTTCCCGTTGCGAAGTTCGCGGGAATCACGAGTTTCACGTCGCCGTGCACGCCGGCCGTGAAGTTGCCGCCAGTACCCAGGCCGACCTCGGAGGTCTTGGTAATGGTGACCTCTTCCAGGGAATACTTCTTGCTCTCCTGCCCCAGGAGTTTGTCCCACAACGCCTCGACGTCATAGTATTCGACGGCGCCCTCGCTGATCGTTACCGGCGTTCCCGGGTCGGCTGTGATCCGCAAACTGCCGCCGCTGCGCACATTGGCTCGATCACCGAACTCCACCGACGCGTGGTTTCGCACTTCCACCGGTGTCGTGGCGCCGATGCTCGTGACCGCTCCTCCCACCCAGCCATCCACCTTCGCCTCGGCGCGAACCCTTGAGGTGTCCTCGGTTGCGACGCTCTTGCCCGGCGCAATCTCCAGATCGCCACCCGCGATCATGGACACGTCCTCGCCCACGTCGACCTTATGCTCGACCTCCGCCTTCGTACTCGCGACGAAGTTCACGATGTTGGCCAAGGCGCCCACAGAACCACCCGTCACGGCGTTCGTCACATCGACGTCCGCGATCGTGCCGATCGTTAGGTTGCCGGACGCTTCAAGCCTCGCTCCCTTGCCGATCTCGACGGCCGTCGTCACGTTCGCCAAGGTCTCGGAGGCAAGTTTCGAGACGGCGACGCCGCCGCCACCCCAAGTGCCCACATTGTCCCGAATCAGAACGTGGCTCGCAGGCAGCAACAAAAGATCCATCGCCGCCGAATCGCTCGCCGGTCGGATCACGGCGCTGTCGCCCACCTTGACGGTTGACGACGACGCCAGGGTATTGGTACTGCCAGATACCGAATCGCCGCTGGCGGTAACGAGGCCGCCGCCTGCCAGCCGCGCTGCCAGTCCCTCGCCGACGCGCGTGACTCGATGTTCGGAACGAAGCACCACCGGACCACTGGCCACCACTTCGGCGCGGTCGTCGATTCGACTCATCGCCGTGGAACTTCCATCGTACTTGACGTTCGGCAGTCCCACGGCAGCCACCGCGCTGCCAAAGTACGCTTCGGCCTGCGTCGAATACTTGTGTTCGCGATTCGCCGAAACGACCAGGGTGCCGACGTTCAAAGGAACGCTCGCGTTTGCCGCTCCGACGGAGGCAAGCGACTTCGCGGTATCGGTGAGCGTTACGGAGGTATCCGCAAAGGCCGCGCCGAGCGATCCGGCGCCGGCGAGCGCGAAGACATCGGAGTCATCTTCATGGTCGGCAGTCACGAGCAGGATGGACACCTGCTGGCCGACGGGTGCCCGGTTGCCTGCACCCAGCGATGCCCTGACTTCCATTTCGGTCGTGGCGGCGGCCACGTTCGAACCGTAGCCGACCACAAGTCCGCCGTTGCCTCCGCGTTGGGCGGCCACAATCGTTGATCCGCCATACGCGTTGATGCGGACCACGTCGGGAAGGATCACGTTGGCCCCGGTCTCCGCGCGGGTCGTACCTCCCGTCTTCGCGGTGCTCTTGTTCGCTTGGACGGCCAGTACTCCCGCCAAGTCGACCGAAAACGACTCTGACTCCACCCTCGGCTTGCTCGTGGCATCCAAGTCCAGGACCGCGACATGGGAGAGATCCACATCCGCGTCGACCCACGCGAGGCGCTGTACCTTGCTCTCCGCCTCCGATCCCGCCAGACCGACGGTGATCAGGCCGGCGCTGCCGCCCTCCGACTTGGCCTCGACGCGGCCGCTGTGCGAACCGGGCACTCCGGCCGCCACGACCACCAGGCGCCCCGACTCGAAGACCGGAGCACCCGCCCCGTCGACGGCGCGTTTCGCTCGAATGTCCGCTTGAGACAACACCTGGGCCGTAACCTGCGTCAGGTCGCTGGCTTTCGACGAGGCACTGTTCAGGGAGCCGCCGATGGCGATAGCGATCGCGCTGGCGACCGTGTGTGCGAAGAGGTCGTTGGCGGCGGCGGCGCGGATCACCACATCCCCGGCTCGCGCCTCGACCACCGCCGCGCCGACCTGGGCCACCACCTTGTCCGCCACGGTCGACATGCTCTCCGACCAGCCGACCGATCCGCCAAACCAGGCGAGCGTGGCGGCGCCCGCTCCGACGGTCCCCAAGATCGTGTGCGCGCTGTCGGCCTCGACATTCACCTGCTTGCCGCGCACCGTGCCCGCCACGATCTCGGCCGTGACCACGTTTTCCGTCTTTCCCACACCCGAGGCATAGGCACCGGCGAACGCGACCGAATTGAAGTAGGGCGAGAAGGCGGCGGCCGCCGCGATCGCGACGCCCGTGGATGTGATCGAGGCTCGCGACTGCGCGGTCACATCCACGCTACCCGATCCCTCCGCCGTCACGTTCGGCGCTGCTTGGCTGCCGTCCACCGTACCGATCCGTGCTTCGACCACGTTGGCGGTCAACGTCTCCGCCAGCACGATTCCTGGAGCAAGGCCGAACGAACCGGTCGCTCCCACGGCCAAGGCCAGGGAACCAGCCGCCGCGAGGGTCTTGGCTGTCGGATCGTCGATTGCGGTGAGTTGAACGGAGCCTGATCCCGTAGTTCCGGCCCGCACGTTCGACGACAAGATTTCGGCCTGGGTCTTGGTCTGCAGCTTATTCCACGCCGCAGCGCCAGAACCGGCGAATGACGCGCCGAAGGCATTTGAAGAAGAGACGCTGATGCCCACTCCGAACACAAGCACATCCAGTTCCTGGCTGGACCGGGCCGTGACGCGCACGTCGCCCCCCGCCTCGACTCGCGCCGACTCCACCAGTGCGCGAATCGTGCTGGTGATCGTGTTGACGTTGCGAGCGGCGCCGACCGTGACTCCGACCGTCGCCGCGTCACTCAGTGCCACGCTCAGGCCAGCGCCGCCCGCGTTGGAACTGATCGAAGTCGCGTCCTTGGCGGACACTTCCACGGTCGCATCGGTCGTCACCGTGGCGTTGGCTCGCACGGCCGCCAGCACGTCGATCGCCACGTAGGTGCTGTTGCCCGCGCCCGCGCCCGCGAGCGCCAAGGTCGCGCCGGTTCCCTTGGCGACCTGACCGGTACCGGCGATCGACCACGAGGTCACCGAAGGTCGTGCATCGGCAAGAACCGACAAGCTTCCGCCGCGCAGCGTCACCGTGGAATCGTCCACCACCGCCATCACGCCCGCGGGCCGGGTCGCGTCTTCGCTGCCGATCTGGTTTTCAGCAATCGAAACTCCGACGGCCAACGAGATACTGCCGCCGAGCTGCGCGGCGACCGCTCCCGCGACTGCCAGCACCTGCGATGCGTCCATCGCCTGAACCGAAAGACTCTTGGCCGTCACGCTGCTCTGGGACGAAACGACGGAGGTCGTCGTGCGGAGGATCTCGTTCGCAGCGTAAGATCCCGCACCCACGAAGGAGAATCCGGAGCCGGCGATTCCGCCTCCCGCTCCCGTGGCCAGGGCGCCGCTGACTCCCACGGCATACGATTGGTTCGAACCCTTGGAGTCGGCTTGGATCGCGACGCTCGCTCCGACAGCCACTACCTCGGTCCATTCCAGGGCAGCCTTCACCGCGATTTCCACGCTCTGGATCGCGGCAGCAGCGCCGGCGGCAGCGCCAGCGGACTTCGATGCGGGAATCGCCACCTGGCCGGCGACGGCCAGCAACTGCATCTCTTCCAACGCCCGCACTTCCAGCCCCGTCGCCGCGGACACGACCGAACGCTGGTCCGCCTTGCCCGTGACGGCCGCCGTCACGCGACGATCCACCAGTCGCGTCGACACGACCGCGGCGGAAAGCGCGTTCTTGCCGGAAATCACGCCGCTGGCGCCGATCGCCGTGATGTCCGAGTTGTCGGTCGCTAGAACCGAGACGCGGCCCACTGCGTCCGAGGTGTTCGAAGCGGGTCGCACGGCCGTTACCTGCGACGAGTCGATCGTCGCCTTGGTCTCACCGCCCGCGTCCACCACCAATACCGCGGCGCCTGCCGACAGGCTGGATCGATCCGGGCTGAAGGCGGTCGTCGCGATCGATCCCGCGACGGCCACCGTGTTCAGCGAATTCGTGGCGTTCACCTCGATCGCACCGTGCGAAGCCACGACCGTGGAGTTCGCAATCTCGGCGTCGGCGAACACATCCAGTTGCGTCACGTTCACCGAAGCGGCGACCGAGAGGCTGGAATCGGCGGCCACGGCGCCAATCGCGAAGGTCCAGGCTCCACCCGTCTTGGCCTGCGGCATGTGCAAGCTCTTGAAGATCGCCTCATAACGGTTCCAATCCTCCTCGGTCGGATTCGCCACCGACGTTCGCGCGCGAACTTTGCCGCGCTCCGTCGTGATTCGAGACTTCTCGATCCTGCCCTGCACGCGTGTCGTCGACTTGACGACCGTCACTGCCGCGCCAACGCTCGCCGACAACGAACTGTTGCCGTCGCGATTCAGAACGATCGCGCCGGACGCTCCCACCAGCAACATCGCGGTCGTGGCGGCCACCTCGACATCGCCCTCGCCCTGGATCGTGATCGTCGAATCGACCACCTTCGCCTCCACCGTCGGATCGATCTTGGCGATGGCGACCATCGCGGCGACGGTGGAGCCGGCGTTGTTACCCGAGGAATAGACGGCCTTGGTGGAGCCTCCGGTGCTCACGTACGACCCGCCGCCGGAGATGGTCACCAGCCTGGAAACATCGTTGGCCAGCACGTTGACCTGTCCCGCAACACCAGCTCCGTCGATCGCGAGACTGGATTTCCCGACGAGTGCCCGGGTATCGGACTTGATCTTCGCGAGCGCCACCGAAGCGCCGAGGGCGAGGCTTCGTCCGTTGTCAGCTCCCTTGTCGGCGTTTCCGAGGATATCCGTGAAATCGGTTCGCGTAAGCACCGTGGCGAAGTTGCCCACGAAGGAACCGGCGACGGTCCAGATCGTGTCCACGGTATCCGCCGTGAGCTTCGCGCCGCGCAGACTCGTGCCGGTCACACCGTCGACGACGGCCAGCGTGGTCGTCGTCAGCGACTGGTAGGCGAACGACCCCGCGAAGGTGACGGTCGTGGAACCGGGGCCACCGACCTTGCCGCCCGATCCACTGACGGCAATCACCCCCAGGGTCCGCGCGTTGCGGGCTGACAGTCCCAGTGAGAATCCTTCGACGGTCGCGCGGCGCAAGGAAGCTTCGACCTGGGATCCGCCGGTGATGAAGGCCACGGCACCCGAGAGGCCTAACGACTTGGACTCCGTGGCCGCCGCCTGTCGCAGCATCAGCGCGCCGGCATTCGCGAGCACGAAGGTCCGGTTATCCGCTGCCAGCGACATCGAAGCCCCGGCGTCGGTGGTCACTCGTCCCAGCAGGTCGACGGTCGCGAGCGACCTGTCCTGCACGTCGGTCAGCGCCACCGCGCCGCTGATGCCGATTCCGAATCGGTCCATCGTGATGTCCGGCTCGTCCACCTCCCAATCGGTGTCACTCGCCTCGTACACGTTCTTGGACGACTTCTTCCCGCCCGCCAGGGCGACGGGCGCGATGGCTCCCGCCGCTTGCGCGCTCACATCGATCGCGCCATCGACTCGAATCAGCGCCGCTCCCGCAGCCGGCGATGCGTCTGCCGATTGCTGGCCGATGCGCGCGACCACCTCCCGGTCCAGCAGGGCAAGGGCGGTGGCAACGCCGACCATCTTTTCGGCAGCGGAGTTGATCGAACCCGCCACGGGAACCCAATAGGTGTTCCCCACCGCCTGAACTGACAGCGATCCGCGAGACTGCGCACGACGCTGGATCTCCACGCCGGTGGCGGGGGTTTCGATGACGGCCTCGACGCGTTGCTTTTTGGTCCGGCCGTCGATCACAACCGCCATGCCGCTCAGGCCCCAGTCGGTGGCCTTGCTGCCAGCCTTCCCGGCTGCCAGCAACACTCCCCAGTGGCGTGCGTCCACCACCAGTCCGCCGTCGCCGAACGTCACGCGCGTCGGTCCCGCGGGCACGACCGCCTGGGAAGCCTGTTTCGCAACCACCGCCGGCGCATCAAGCAGCGTATCCCGACCTCCGATAACCGCGCGGGTTGAATCGCTGAGCGTCAGCACGCCGACGGAGAATCCGAGGCCGCTGTCGACATTCTTGGTGGACGCCCCCATGATGTCCAACTGCGTCAGGTAGCTCTTCGCACGCACCGCCACCGACTGCTTGTCCGCGATCGAACTGCCCGCCGCTTGGTTTATCTGCGATCCGTCTTCGATAATCGATTCACAGATGTTGTCCACCCAGACGAGGCGCAGCGAACCGGCCAACGCCTTCCCAACCACCGCGTCCAGGTTCTTCAGGCCCCGCGTGTCCTGCTCATATCCCTCGGCAGCGTCATCCAGCCAGTAGACCTTCTGGTCCGCTCCGCTGCTGGTCCCCGTCTTGTGGAGACCATCCCGTACATGGTAGAGCCGGTAGCCGCTGCGCAGGAGTTCCAAGACATCCTCGCCACTGGTCCTGATGTCCTGCCCAAGCCAATCGACGGCTATGGCCTGCTGGACCTCGGGAAGAAACGCCAACCAGCCATCGTCGCTGACGTTGCGTCCCAGCAGCGGATAACGAGTCGTCGCATCGATCGACACACCCTGTCCGCCAGAGATCTGCGCATTGGAACGCACGATGGAATGGCAGGTGGTCTCCATCAGCGCCACGTTCACCGCCAACGACACCGCGTAGTCCGCCTTCTTTGGCTTGGCGACCTTCGCCTCGACCTCCGTGCGAAACTCCTCCTTCAAACTGGAACCAATCACGACGGTTCCGTGCGTCGTCAGTCGGGCCTGCGGTCCAATGATCGCGCGCACCGTTCGCTTGCCCGTCAGGACGGACACCGATCCCGACAGTCCGAACAGGTCCGACGGCGACTTGGCGTTGGCGCCGGCAATCTGCTGCCCGCCCAGGTTTTGGTTGACCGCCTTGTTAATCAAGGTCTTGTAGTCTTTGCTCACCACCCCGGACGATCCAAACGACATCACAAGTTTCAGCAGCGCCATCGGCCCGCCAGCCGCCAAAGCCATGTCAGGACGAATCCTGTCCTTCCATTTCGGCTGGCTTCCATTTTTCGCCGAGGAGCGACTGGTATCGTTGGATTGGAGCGAGGCTTGGATCGTGATGCTGCCGCTGGTACGAGGCTCCAGCGCGTGCTCGCGCCCGATCATGCGAGGCAACGTCGGCGCTTCGAATTCGAGCGTTGTGTCCAGGGGCAGCCAAGTCGGCTGGAACCCCGCAGCAGCCTCCCGGCTCGCGGCCAGACCGAGCAGGAGCGAACCGGAGCGGAGCTGCTGGTCGCGTGGCAAAGGCAACGCGAAGTACGTTTCGCCGTCGACCAGTCCTGGGCTGTCTTCTCCGAACGCATCGCGAAACCGCAGCGAGTCGCTGGCCTGCACGGGCTGCAGGCGCAAGTCGAGCACCCACGGGTCGCTCGACGTACCGCGGCCAAAGAGGGCGATGCCGTGGAGACCAGGAATCGCCCGCAGCTGCGTCGTCACCTCCAGGGCCGTCGCATTCCAGGGAATGGATGGCGAGCGGACGGATTCCCCGCCTACCGGGACCGACAGCGAGAACGTGCCGGCCGTTGCGCCGGAGGACATCTTGCGAAGTCCCTCCTGCGTGAACTCGCCGTACAGGACCCCGTCCAGCAGTCCGGTGGAATCATATTGAAGTGAGGTGAGGCCGGTGCCTTCCAGCAGCCAGGGACTGTCGAGCGTGCCTCGTCCCGATGCCTGGGACACCACGACTCCCAAAATGCCCGCGTCGTTCACCGCGTCACGCATCATGGCGGGCGTGGCATTCCAGGGGATGGCGCGCGTGTTCACCGTCCTGCCATCCTTCACGGCCTGCAGGACAAACGAACCGCTTGTCGCCGAACTGCTCAGCAGCAGCGAACCGGGCGCGACATCGGCAATCGTCAGCGAACCGCCGACCAGCGACGAGCCGTCCACGGTCGGCATCGGCGCGATCGGCAGTTCCAGGGCCAGCGTGCCACTGTCGACATCGAGTGCCTCGATCGGCAACGACCGACCGTCGTCCATTTCTAGCGATTGAACCGCCGCGAGGCGAACCCAGGCGGCGTCTGCGTCGGACGTGGAGCGGAGCCCGTAGTATGTCTTGGGCAGGTCCGGATCGGTGCCGCCACCCTCACGCCGGTACGCGTAGTACCGCTCCCCGTTCACCAGCTGCCCCATGCGTTTGCCGGGCACGGCGTGATAGGTCACCGGCGTGCCATCGGGGATGCCCGGATCGGCCGGGAAGATCAGCATGTCGGCGCCGTCGAAGTCGAGCACCGGCAACGATTTCACCTGCGACGCGCCCCCCGGCTCTTCCGCCTTCACCTCATAAGACAGCGTGGGAATGCCCGTATTTATCAAGGGATTGGCGGCCAGCGCCTGTCGTTCCGATCCGGCCAGCTGGATCCGGTTGGGAAACTGGGGATCGAACACAGCGTAGTAAGTGGTTGCGTCCTTCAGGTCGGACGACCATGCCGAGTAGCCGCCTACGTAACGCAGCGGCATGCCATTGGCGATTCGATCACTGACGCCCAGTCCCAAGGTGATCGCGCCGAGGTCCGCGTCGAACTCGGTGACCGGCCACCACTTCTGGTCGGCCGTGACGAAGTGCGTGGAGCCGTTCAGCGAAAACGGAGTTCCGTCCTGGTCCAGGAGTTGGATGCGTGCCAAGTCGGCGCCTTCATCCGAGGGCAGTACGCGGATGCGGTAGGAGCCGTTCGCGAGCGGACCGAGCAGACGGCCCGCTGCGTCGTTGCGTCCCACGAATCGACCAGCCGCATTGGAAAACGCCACCAGTTCGCCGTCCACGAACGTCGACTGATCCCGCCACTGCGTCGCGTCGACCACCAGCGCGCTCTCCACGCCCGTTTCGACGTCCAGCACCACCAACCGGCCCTTGCCCGCCACCGATCCCCCGATCGTGGCGAACCCCGGCCCCAAGTCCACGGCCTTGCCACTCCTCGCCTCCTCGGGCGAGCGAGCCAGCTTCAGGCGTTTCGCATCGTTCGCGTCCACGATCAGATAGTACAGCTGACCTTCAACCAGACCGGGAATCACACCGCCGCCGCGGGGACTGTAGAGAAAGGCATCGCCCGTCTTGTAGGCATGCGAGGCCTCCAACTGAAGGGAGTCCGTGGCAAAGTCAACGCTCGTGGAGGGATCGAACACCAGCGACTGCAGTGGCTGGTTGAATCCCGCTTCGACCACGCCGTTCGCGAAGACTTCCACGGTCGAACTGCCGACGGCAACTCCCGCCGTCAGCCCCACGAGGCCGTCCTTGAACGAAGACGTCTTCGCCCGATTCAGGTTCTCATCGTCCGCCTCGGCGCGAATATCCACGGTCGATGGCGACTTCACCAGCGAACCCGCCTGCAAGGCAACGGTCGACGTGGATTCCTGGATCGTTACCGCCGCCGAGACAGCGATGTTCTCCGGATTCATCGGCGACAAGCCCTGGTTGAGATGCACCCGGGCCTTCATGGTCGTCTTGTTGTCGATCGTCGAGTTAATCGAGACGCTGCCGCCCGTCGACTCCACGCGGGCCTGCTCGCGCACCTCGATCGACGAGGCGACATCGCTGTAGGCAAACCCAGCCGCAAAACTCCACCGCGAACTCTCCTTCTTCAGGACCTTCTTCAGCGCATCCATCGTCACCGACCACATGGCGGTGCCTTCGGCCCTGGCCACGGCGTCGCTCAAGACTTGCACGCTTCCCGTGCCCACAATCCGTGCCTTGGAACCGACGACCACCTTCGATTCGGGCTGTTTGATCACGACCGAGACAGGCAGGGCCAGGATCTTGTTCACCGCATTAGCGATCTGGTCGGCGACCTTGTCGACACCCCAGTCGATGTAGCGGTTCCCGGTGGCATTGTCCCAAAACTCATATTTTTTCCGCTGATCGCCCGCGGCGGCACTGATCGTGACATCCCCTCCCTCGATCACCACGTTGTCGCCCACGATAACGGAGGCGACTTGCCCTGCGGCCGACGCGAAATTGGCGTAGAACTGGTTGAGCAGTTTAATGGCGTTCGTGGTCGTCTGATTGGCGGCCGTGAGTTGAATCGCGCCGCCCACACCCGCGGACGTCTTCGACACCAACTGTGCGCCGTCTCCCACGGTGATGCTCGGCGCGGAAATCGTAATGTCCCCGCCCTTTGCGTCGATCGTAAGGCCCGACGCGATGGTGACGCTTTCCGCATCCTCGATGACGTAGCCCGCCGTCGTCTTATACTGCGAAAGATTGCCGGCAGTGACCGTCAACGCCAACAGACAACGGTCTTCGAGCCTCTCCAAGGCAAAGGCCGCCGGCATGCTTCGCCAACAGGAACCGCGTTTCCAGTCGCGCAAGTCGAGCGATCTTCTGGACCGAATTCTTCTCATCGCCAAGTCTCTCGCTGTCTTCTTGATCCAACGCCGTCACGATACCATGCCCCCCGGGGAGGCCTCGCCTTGAACCACTTGCTGCAACCTGGCCGTCAGGAACTGGTTACGCCAGACGCACCGGCCATGGCAACTCGATGTCCGCTGAGCGCGCCGCGTTCGTTTATAGCAACCCAGGCGATCAACGTCTCGACGAAGCATGGCCAGTACGCCACATCCTCATTGCCCGCGGCCCGCGATGCTCGTTCCGACGCAAAGGAACGGCGTGACCGATCCAGCTTGCCGAACCGCAAAAAAAGTAGGCGGCCGGTCCGATCGCTTGAGTACCCTGCACCTACGTTCGCCATGCGACTCCCAAGTCAGCCGCTCGGTCGACCAAGCGAGAAAAAACACGGGCCGGGGCCCTGGAAGCCTATTCACGGAATCGCCGACGCCGCGTGTGGGTATCCACATAACGCCCTAATTCCGCGGCCGATCGCCGTTCGTTTCAGAATCGTGACGAGCGTCGAGTCTTCCAGTCAGAGATGGTCTCGTGATCTCGCGTCTGGCGTCGCCCTGCAGGTCACGTCGACGCGTCCCTCGTACGCCTCCCAGAAACGATCGCTTCAAGCCGTACTGCTGCGCAGGTCCGCCCCGTTGCTCCAACGCTCACCTGCGGCGCTAACGATGGCCGACTCGCGAACAGAATCGAGCGACCACACCCGGGACTGCCCCGGCGAATCGGCTCCCCAACGAAACCGGTCAGGGCGATGCGGGAGCGGCCTGGACGCTGCGGTCGAGCAGTTTACGGAGCCAACCGGTCTTCCGGATTTCGTCCACGCGTTCGTAACCCAGAGCGCGCAGCAGCGTCTGGAAGGCTTCGTCGTCCTGCCCCGGATCGGCACCGTAACCAGCCTCACGCTGGATCAGTTCCTGATGGCGCAGCCCCAGCGTGTGCCGCAGGTCCGCTTTTCGCGCGGCCACATAGACGCCGACGCGATCCACCGTATCGTGGATCGACACTCCACGCTCCGTCACCGTGTGTTTCACTTCATGCATCCCGTCCGCGTCCACTCGAAACACGTCCACGGGCGATCGCAGGAAGGCGGGAAGCTCATAGTCCGCCCTCAGCTCCCGAGATCCGCGATAGCGAAACTCACGACGCTCGCGATCCGACTCGTAGGCCAGGTCGATGGCGAACAGCAGCGCTGCGTCCGGCGAGACCAGCGAGTTCAGATCCCAGTCGGGCCGCCCCTCGGCGGAACGGCGTTCGTGGCGATACGCGTCGGCGTGCTCGTACATGCCCTGCAGCAAACGGATCTCGCGACCGATTCGCGTCGTCTCCGTGATCGTATCGCGGAACTTCAGCGTGGACCAGGACTGCAGCGAATACCAGTAGAGTGCCGTGACGCCATTGGCCAGCGCTTCATAGGCTTGGATGCGGATCTCATCGACCGTGGGCGACTGCCGTTGCCGACCCGCGTAACTGTCCCAGCCTTCATGGGCGTTCTGCGACCAGACGGCGATGGGCGCGGGCCGGCTGAGGTCACCCAGCGTGCGAGTCATCTCGCCGATCCCCTCCAGCGGCGCTCCCCACCGAATTCGTTCCTCACCCCATCGTTCGTAAAGACTCCAGCGATCGGACGCCGGCGCGTTGACGCGATAGGCATCGAAGTGCGGATAGTCGGAGAGACCGGCGAAGTAGCGAAAGCCCTGCTCTTCCGACAGGGTCACCGTGGTCGGATACGTCGCGTGATCGTACCGGCGCAACACCTCGTACGATTCGTGCGGCGTCTTGCCCATCTGCGGCTCCCCCAGGATGTCGACTCCGTGAATCCGCCGCGACCACTCGCTGACACGGTAACGCGTTACGTCCTCGAAGCCGCTCATGAGCTTCAGAGGATAGCGGGTGTACAGCCCGTCGGGTCCGGTCGCGTCCGTGTAGCCGGCCAGTTCGCCGACGTGGGTGGTATCAACGTGCATGCGGTGAATCAACTTCAGGAAGGCTTCCTGCTGGAGCGGACAGATGCCCGGCTTGCTGGGGATGTCGAGCCACCCGGAGCCGATGGAAAAGCCATCGTCCTTGAAGCGGAGATGCGCCCAGCAGGAGAAGACTCGATCACCCGGA
Source organism: Pirellulaceae bacterium (assembly GCA_044238045.1). Lineage (GTDB taxonomy): Bacteria > Planctomycetota > Planctomycetia > Pirellulales > Pirellulaceae > CAZUJM01. The sequence goes on from JBIIEC010000079.1 coordinate 16,670, forward strand.
CCTCGGAACTGGGCCTCGATCACTCCGCGTGCCCGGGGCAGTTGCCCGAGCGAAGCCCGCACCACGCCGCGTTCGCCAGCCGGAATGACTCCCTCGACGGGCCGCGATTCGAACTGCGTGACCTCCGGTCCGGGGGCAAGATCATGGAGCGATCGACCATCTTGCCCGGGGCTCCAGACTCGCAATGCACGCAGCGTCACGGGTTCCGCTGAGTCGTTGATGACGTGCGTTGTGCAGGCGTCGACCAAGCCGTCGGCGTCGGTATCCTGCAGCAGCACACGCGCGAACCTCACTTCAGGCACGGAGAGCTTCACGGGAATGGTCTGTCGGTCGGTTCCCGCAAGCGATCCCGATCGTTCAACTTCCAGCTTCAATGTCTGCCCGGGTGCCCAAGCCGATCGCACTCCATTGAAGGTCCACACATCCAGATGGCCGGGGCGGAAGCTGCG
>JBIIEC010000654.1:0-4865 GCA_044238045.1 Pirellulaceae bacterium
CTGTTATTTCTCTGAGCCGAAGTCCATGACCTACAACTCGGAGTAAGATTCATGAGGTGCTGAGCGCAGCACCCCGAGCGGACTTCTTTCCTGATAGGCGCCGCGACCGTCCACTCTCACCCCAGCCAACCTCGGAGTGGCTGTGGTCAATGGCATTGGTTTTCCAGTTTTCCATCCAAAGGATTTTATCAACCTATTGGCGGATGCCTCTTCAGGCACCTGGAAAAGGCTTCGCCAGCGGGACTATGTGGGCGGCGACAATGGCGGCTAACCACCCTTCTACGAAGATCCAAAAGGCAATCTCTCTCAACGGCTGGAGACAGTCTCCTATGGTGGCGACAATGGTTCTCAGCTCGAATGGGTTGGAAGGTCTCCCTTCGGCCTCTCACAATCAGCCATGCAGCGCCACTTTCATGCCGGTGATCGGGGCAACGTGATGGCTGGAGCCCAAGGTGGATCCTGATCAGCAACAAAGCGCCGCAAGACCCTGGCCACACGCCAACCAGACGCTAGGTTAGTACTGGTGCACTAGTGGAGGACCCTCGCGTGGCCCAGAACAAGGTTCAGTACCAGGAGGGGTTTTCCCTCTCTGAATTCATTCAGGCCTATGGGACAGAGGAGAAGTGTCTCGCTGCTCTGGAGCTTGCCCGATGGCCCGAGGGATTCCGTTGCCAGCGGTGTGGGGAAAGTGAGAAGTTCGGCGTGATCCACGACGACCGCCGCAAAAGGTACCAGTGCAATCAGTGCCGCCACCAAACGACGGTAACAGCGGGAACAATCTTTGACTCCACCAAGCTACCTTTGTCCATATGGTTCCAGGCGATATTTCTGATCACCCATGCAAAGAATGGGATTTCAGCGATGGAGCTTAAGAGGCAACTTGGCGTGAGCTATCCTACTAGCTGGAAAATCAAGCATAAGCTGATGGAGGCAATGAAGGATCGCGATGGAAAATACTTGCTTCAGGGGATTGTCCATATTGATGATGCCTACTTTGGCGGAGAGTTCAATGGGGGCAAGGCTGGACGGGGTTCAGAGAATAAGGTTCCCTTCGTCGCAGCCTTGGAAATGAGCGATGAAAACCGGCCTATTCATCTCAGGCTCAATCGTGTGGGGAGTGGATTTACAAACGATGCCATTGCGGCCTGGTCTTTGGACAGTCTTGCGCCAGGAAGCGTCGTGTTCTCTGATGGCTTGGCCTGCTTCCGTGCTGTAGGTGCGGCAAACTGCAAGCACGTCCCGATCGTCATAGGCGGCAGGAAGCCAAAGGATGTGCCGCTATTTCAATGGCTAAACACAATCATGGGGAATGTCAAAACGGCGCTCAGTGGCACGCATCATGCATTTAACTTTAAGAAGTATGGAGATCGCTATCTTGCAGAGATGTCTTATCGCTTCAACCGCCGGTTCAATCTGAAGAGTTTGCTGCAGCGTCTGCTCGTGGCCGGAATCGGTTGCAAACCGCAGCCCGAGCGGCTGCTCAGGTCTGCGGAGGTTTGTTGCTGATCAGGAGGTGGATTCACGGACGTGAATTATTGGCCCGAGTTTGACGGGTATGGAAATCTGACAGGTCTGACCATCAAGAGCGGCAAGCGCAAAGGCACCTATGTGCCCTATGACAAAGGAACTGGCGGAACGTTTGTGACAGACCCCAGCCGCGCATTTCTTATACCAATAATGGGGATGGGCACCGAGTACTGGGAATGATTGCCACATTCGCTGTCGGATGGATGGTGGACCCAATCACCACCCTTAAAGTCGTCAATGAATTTATGTTTTCTCTATATGAGGATTCGCAAACCACCCACCCCTCCATCGTGAAGCCAAGCCCTCAGCTGCAGGATCCCATCAGCGGACTCTTGCAAACCGTCCCCCATCCAAGGGTCGCTTTCTGGCTTAGTCCATTTCGAACCGATCACCGCACACCCTCCCAAGACCCATGACCCCACAATGAGCTCACCTGCGCTGCCATCGACCGCCTGATGCAGACCCCTGCCGTGGCGACCACCCTCGACCTGCAGCTGCAGGACACCGGTGATGGCCAGAGCCTGGCGGCCCAGCTGCTCACGCCCAGCGCCCTGGTGCGCCTGCCGCCCATTCCCCTCGACATCGAGGGGAGGCCAGGCGATCTGCTCCAACGGGTGCAGCGCTGGCAGCGACTCTTTCGCACCACCCACACCGCCATGGTGGCGGGCACCGAGCCGCGGCGGGTGCAGGAAGCCAGCGCTGAGCTGCTGGCCGCCCTGCAGCGCCTCCTGGCCCATCCTGCCTGGGGTGCCTTGCCTCAGGCCATGGGGCGGCACCCCCAGCTGCCGCTTCGCATTGAGATCCCCGCCGCCGCCAGCGCCTCCCGCCCGCCCGGGCACCCGCTGCAGCTCGCGGAACAGCTGCCCTGGGAAGACCTCCCCCTGAATCGACCGATCTGGAGAATCTGCTCGGCCGAGCCTTCCAGCCAACTCGCCCCCAGCCCACCGCAATGGCGACGGCCTCGGCTGTTGGTGGTGGTCGGCCCGGCCAAGGGCCTCGAGGTCAACGCCCAGATGGAGCCGCTGCGGCGGCTCGCGCGCGGCGGCCGCGTCGAACTGCGGGAGCTGACCGGGGCGGAATCCACCGCAGACAACCTGCGGAGCAGCCTGGCCGACCCACGGGGATGGGATGGGCTCGTCTACCTCGGCCATGGCGAGCCCCGCGGCGGCCAGGTCGGCCTGCTGCCCCTGGGCGATGGCAGCGCGCTGGCGGGCGACAACCTCAGAGCCGCCATGGCACAGGCCACGGCCCGGGGGCTGTCATGGATGCTCCTGAGCAGTTGCCACAGCAGTGAACTGATTCCGTTCTGCCTCCAGGCCGGTGTGCCCTGGCTGCTGGCCTTTCGCGACGAGGTGCCGGATCCCATCGCCCTGGCGGCCTTCCTGCCCGTGCTCGCCGAGCTGGAGCGGGGCCGATCCCTGCCGCAGGCCGCCGCCAGCGCGCGCGCTGCGCTCGAACGACAGTTCCCCGGCAGCAGCCAGCTGCTCTGCCTGGTGGCCCGGCGTGATGCCCAACCCCTGAGGCTGCCCCTGCGCCGCCGACAGCTCTGGCGCCAGCGGCTGGCCCAGAGCCAGACGAGGCAGCTGAAGGCCGCTGCCGTGGTTTGCATCGGGAGCCTGCTGCTGCATGGCCTTGGCTGGGGGCATCCCTCACCCGTCCCGAGTGCACTCCTGGATCTGCGCCTGGAGGCGCAGCGGATCTGGCGCGATTGGCGAGGATGGGCACAACCGCAAGGCTCGTTGTCCAGCCGCAGCGGGCCACCGCTGGTGGTGTGGATGCTCGATACGGCGTTCGCAAACGTGCCAAATGGGGCCAGGGGGCAGGGGGATCGCATCTCGCGGAAACTGCTGGCCCAGATCCTCCAGGTCCTTCGAGCTGATCAGATCCCTTCCGTAGGCTTCGATGTCGTACTAGACGACCAAAAGAGCGGCCAGGCCGTCCAGCCAGAAGCAACGGCCAACCTGGCTTCCGTGATATTCAGGCAGAGACGGAAGCAACTGTTCAATATCTACTATCCCGATGCCGTGTACGCAGCCAACAGCACAGGGGCTGGTGCACAGCAGCGCAGCAACACAGGAAAAAGCAGCCTTCCCAGCTCGGTGCTGATTCATAACGGACTGATCAGTTGCGATGGGGGCATGGGGGTGGACCATGCATTTGCCCCTTTGCAATTGAGCCAGGCACTGCGCACCGGCAGCTTCGCCGTAGCCCTGGCCATGACATCTACTTCATCTGCCGTGCCCTGCATATCCAACGGAGCTCCAAGCCACTTGTTGGAAAGCGACCCTCCCTCACGCCCTGTCGCGCTTCCCGCCGGCAGCGTGATCGATTGGACGATCGATTGGTTCGATCCTTCGCTCCTCAGGGTTGTGATGATCTCTTCCCTGCAACCTGATGTCAAAGTCAACAACACCAAGTCGCTGTCTATCGCCGAAGCAGCACGACAACTACCGAGCGGGAGCAGGGTGTTGATCGGCAAAGACAGCAATAATGCAATACCTGGCTCTGAGGATGCCAAGGATTTGTTCATTGTTCCTCTGGCTCTGGAATCCCAGCGATCCTGGAAACGATGGGGGAATCCACTCGGTTTGCCGGGCCCTCTTGTGCAGGCCGTGTTGGCGGAAAGCCTGGCTCGCCGCCACTGGCTCTCCCCCCTGGGACTGCTTCCCTGTGTGGCCCTGACCGCAGGACTCGGCGTGCTGCTGGCTGCTGTGTTGGAGCGCCGCCGTTCGCGCCTGCTGGCACTGCTCCTGATCAGCCTGCTGGCGGTGCCAACCAGCTTCGAGCTGGCCCTGGGCGCGCGCGTGCTGGTGCCCCTGCTCTTTCCCCTCGGCGCCCTCTGGGCCACCTGCCTGAGCCGCCAGGAACCCGGGAGATGAAGCACCTCAGGATGTGTGGATTCATCATCCGTGAATCAAAACAAGGCAGTTGAAACTACGGGTGTATGTAGGCCCCGCCGTGGACCCGCAACATAACCAAATCCCTGAACACATGAACACCACCACGAACGTACAGTACTTTGTCCCTGGTGAAATCCAGGAACTCTCTACCAATGAGCTGACGACAATCCAAGGGGGCGGGGTGGCTGTGCTCAAAGAAGGTCTAAAGGTAATTGGTTTTTCCTATGCCTATGACCTGCTAAAGGCTGCCTGGGAAAGCAGGAGTTATAAAGGAGATCCTGTCACCACCTATGACGATCCCCCCGGGGGCTACCACGGCGCATGATGAGCGCATCAATGCATAGATCATTGGATGACACCAAGCATCCACCAATGCTGAAGCGCATCCCAACTTGGCCCAGGGCGGCATTCTCAGCAACCCTGGGCCAAGCCCACTGA
>JBIIEC010000080.1:0-17057 GCA_044238045.1 Pirellulaceae bacterium
AAACCCACCCGCTCCAGAAGTTCCACGGCTCGTGCGCACGCGTCCGCTTTCACGGCCCCGCGGGCCAAGGCGGGCAGCAGCACGTTCTCCATCGCGGTCAGCTGCGGCAGCAGGAAGTGGTCCTGGAACACGAAGCCGATCTGCTCGTTGCGAAATGCGGCCAGGTCCACTTCACTCAGTTCGAAAGGATCCCGGCCATCCAGACGAACACTGCCCGATGTGGGGCGATCCAGGGTTCCCAGGATCTGCAGGAAGGTACTCTTGCCCGAACCGCTCGGCCCCACAATCGCCACGTTCTCGCCCCGGGCAAGCTCCAAGTCCAGATCGACCAGCACCCGCAGCGGCTCCGTCGGCGTCGGGTACTCCTTGGTCACATGCTGCACGACGAGGTTGGCCATGAAACCCTCTCTGCATGAACGCTGCAGGAATCATTTGATGCAGCCTGGCGAGCGTCACCCGGCTACCGGCCGCGGCCAGGCCCGTGGAGGCCCCGCCGCAGGATGTCCGCTCAGCATAACCGCTCGAGCGTTTGGCGCAGGGCGGGCGGAATCGCGGTTGACGCCAGTTCGCCGTCAGGAGACCGCAGGCAGCAGACGGTGGTCAAGCTGCCTTCCGCCACCATCCGTTCGCCCGCATGGAACAGGAATCCGTAGGTGACGCTCTTCTCGCCCAGTTTGGTGATGCGAACATCGACCTGCAACTCGTCCTCAAAGAACGCCGGCGATCGGTAGTCGCAATGGGCCGATACACGCGGCCAGGTAATCACCGACTCACCGGCCGCCTCAGGCGTCGGCAGGACGCGGATACCCAGAGCGCGGAGCGCCGCATGTTCGGCCTGCTCCATCCAGACGAAGAACACCGAGAAGTGGGCGATGCCCGCCGCGTCCGTGTCGCGAAACTCCACACGCTGCGTATGCGAGTATCCGGACGGCATGCGGTCGCTCCAAAAGAACAAGGCACCGATCGACCCAGGGCTGGAGCCGCAGACCCGTGCCGCGCCCCGGTCAGGTCCTCCGGGGACATGCCCGGGGACGTCGCCGACGAGGGATGGGGACGTCCGAAGCACCACGGGTTTGCTCGATTCAATCCGAGCAAATCGAGGCTCGCGAATCGTGACTCGCAAGTGGAGCGGGGAGATGGCTGCGTAGCGAGAGCCGGATCAGTCGCCGACGTAGGGCAAAAGAGCCATGAAGCGAGCGCGCTTGATGGCCAGCGTCACGGCTCGTTGACTCACGGCCGAGCAGCCCGTCTTGCGACGCACGACGATGCGACCATGGCGGTTCACAAGCTTCTTCAGCAGCTCCACGTCCTTGTAGTCCACGTACATCGGACGAGGACGCTCGCCATTGACGAAAATCGGGTCCTTCTTCTTGGCCTTCGTGCGAGCCCGCGCCTTGCGCTTGGAACGTACCGGACGCTTCTTGAACATCATGGAAATAAAACCTTCACGCACTCCTCTGAGGGAGGCACGCCAAAGTGCCTCCCGGAAACCCGCCAGTATAGCGGCATTGACGCCCGACGCAAGTCCGACCGTCCGCTCGGCCAAGCACTTCTGGGCCCCACTAAGGCGGGCGAGGCTTCATGCCGGTCCCTGCCGCACGCTGCGGGCGTCCGCTGGGGAGGGATGGGTGGACTGGTTAGGCTGGGCAGACGATTTCCAGCAGTTCGATGGACGGGGCACCGTTGCAGTAGATCAGCGCCGTGCGACCATAGGTTTCCGCCCCGGCCGCCGTCTGGAACAAGGCGGCCAGATCCGGCCCGCAACGCACGCGGAACAGCTCGTGGCAGGCAACCTGACGCAGGACTTCCTGGTCGATCAGGACCCGTCCCAGGGGTAGGAAGGCACGCTCCACCTCGCGAAACACTTCGGGGGCCAGCGTCGAGATGAAAAGCCGCACGATGCCGAACTGGACAACGGCTCCATCGGTCTGGCGTCGCAGCACGATTTTTCGGCTATAGCTGTCCGGTTCCCGCTGGATTGCCAGCACCGACACATCGACCGGACAGCGGTGGAACGCCTCCACGGTGACGGTCATGTGATGGTTATGGACCAGCAGCTGCTGGTAAGGAGCTGGCACGGCAGCGGCTTCCACCGGTTCGAAGTCGCCGAGGTCGGCGATGCGGTCATAGAACAGTCCAACCAGGGCCGCCAGGTTGGTTGCGTGGGGGGGAAGCGGGTTCACGTCGTTGCCCGTGGAGGGTGCCGGGACAGGGCGGGAGGGAGCGGAGGCGGATGCCATCGCCGCGCGACAGCTTCACCACTGCTGCCATGGGCGTCAAGTCCCTCCGTCCGGGGGCCTCCAGTCTAGGCCTTGGTGTTTCGAGTGTCGAGATGGCGCGGGGAGGCAAGCTTTTCCAGTCGCGTCGGATTTGCGGTGCAGATCCGGCAGCCATCTTTCCGATCAGGGAGTGTGGATGCGACGACCGGACGCGTCGCACTGCTGGTACTCGGAAATCTGGACGACACCATGCTGCTTTCCCATCGCCACGGCTACCTGTTTGTGCATCTGGCCAAGACGGGTGGAACGAGTGTCCGCGCGGCACTATCACGCCAACTCTGGCGTGAACCCTACGCGTTGCGGACCTGGCTCGCCCAGCAACTGAGCGCTTCGACCGGGCATCGGATCGGAGCGCGCATCCCCCGCCATGCCGCCGCGGTGGCGGCCCGGGAGATGCTGCCACCGGATGTCTTCGCGAGCCTTTTCAAGTTTGCGTTCGTGCGGAATCCCTGGGACCGCGTCGTCAGCTCCTACTCGCACTTCCAGCGCGAGTACCCTGCGGAGTTGAGTAAGCAAAAGATTGAGACCTTCGAACAGTTCGTGGGCTACCTGCTGGAGACGCCGCCGGAACGCGCGGAGCGTCCCGCCATGCTGCGAGCGCTCCAGCGTCCGCAGTTGGAATCGCTGGTGGGAGTGCAGGGGGAGCTTCTGGTCGACTTCGTAGGGCGTTACGAGCGATTGGAGGAAGACTTCTCGGCGATCCTCGAGCAGATTCCGCTGCCGCATATCGCGCTGCCGCACAAGCGGAAGAGCCAGCGGTCCGCCGACTACCGCGCATCCTACTCCGATGAACTGGCCGATCGCGTCGCCCAGCATTTCGCCGACGACATTCGCTCATTCCAGTATTCGTTCGATCCGGAGCCGCAGGGCGACTCCTCGCGTCTGCGACGCGTCTCGGGTGGCATGGACTTCCAGGCGACGATTCCCCTGCGGCCGCGCATCTGGTCCGGGGAGGAGAGCAACGGATGAAAATCGAAAAACCCATCTTTATCAACGGCTTTTCGCGGGGCGGCACGACCATCCTCACCAACCTGCTGGCGTCCCATCCGGACGTCTGCACCGTGGGCGAGACGCATCATCTTTTCAAGGGCACCACCATCACGGACGGTGTCTGGCGCGTCGTGCGGAAGTGCCTGTTCCATGAACTGCCTGTGTTCGTCTCGCAGCGCGAGGACTTCTTCAGCCCGCGTCGTGTCTGTCCCCGGCGCCCGCTGGCCGCTTGGACACGCCGTCACATCGACGAGGTCTTCTACCGCGAGAAACTTCGCTCGTTCCACCCGCGACTGAACGGCTACAAAGAGCAGGATGCGCGGTACTCGCCCGAGGAACTCGCCGCCGGACGACTCGTTGGCAAAAACATCGACGGCATGATCTACGCGAACGACGCCTGGGCCGACATGTATCCCGACGCGTCGTTCTTCGGACTCGTCCGCAACGGCTTCGCGCTCTGCGAAGGCCACGTTCGTCGCGGACGACCTGCGCGGGAGATTGGCTGGCGTTACCGGGTTCTCGTCGAGAAAATACTGTCCGACGCCGATCGATTGCCTCGCTATGAGATCTTCCGGTTCGAAGATCTCGTCGCCGACCCATGGACGCTGATGCAGAGGGCCTGCAGCGTCGCGGAGCTGGACCGGCAGCGCCTGACGCAGTTCCGCATGCAGGTTCGTCGCGTCATGGACGACCAGGGCAACCATCGCTTGCAGGGCGGACAGGAGTGGGACGTGGTCTGGCTGAAGCCGTCGGAGCTGGCTGGTCACTTCCTGGCGGACGTGAATCGCAACCAGATCAAGCGGCTGTCCCCGGCCGACCGAGACCATTTCCTCTCGCAGGCCGGAGACGTCATGGAGCGGCTGGGGTACTCCACGGACCTCGAGACGCAGCAGGAATCGGGACCGACCGTGCTGCCGTTTTCTCGTCCGGATGGGGAAGTGCCGCCCGGTCGCGCCGCGTCGACTCGGCGCCGCGCGGCTTGAGGACCATCGTGGTCCGGCGGACGTGGGGACTCCCCGCCCGCCGGTCCGGATCCCCGCCTCCTGTCCCCGCCGGTTTCCTTGGTTCGCGGAGTCTGCCATGCTCCTTCGCTCTTCCGGAATTTCCTGGCCATTCGTGGAGTCGCTCGTCGGGGGCTGGCGGGACCGGTCGATCTTTCATTCGCTCCGCCGCTGCGCCGTCTTCCTGGGGCACCCGCGTGGCGGCGGCTCGCTGGTCGGCGCCTTGCTGAACGCCCATCCCCAGACCTGCCTGGCCGCGGACGCGGGACTCCTCCAGTATCTGAGGCAGGGCTACCGGCGTTCGCAGCTGCTCTGGCTGGTCTACCGTAAGGATCGAGCGGCTGGCCGACGCCTGCGTCTGGATGGCGACTACCGATTTGCCGTGCCCGGGCAGTGGCAGGGCTGCTTCGAATCGCTTCGCGTCATCGGAGACGTGAAAACGGGCAACGCGACGGAGTGGCTGGCGCGACATCCGGAGTGCCTTGAGGAGCTGGAGGGAGAACTGGGCGTTCCGCTGCGCATCATCCAGCTCATCCGCGATCCCTTCCAGGTGGTCCTGTCCCAGCATCGCGCTTATCCTCATATTCCCATCCAGCGGTTCGTCGAGGGCTATTTTCGACGCTGTGAAGTGATGGACCGCGTCGCCCGGGAGCGTCCCGAAGCGGTGCTTGTCGCGCGGCTGGAGGAGCTGCTGTCCTCGCCCACTCGCGTGCTCGCATCGCTCTGCGCCCACCTCGGGCTGGACGCGGATGCCGCGTATCTAGACGCCTGCCAACTGGTCGTGCACGAGCTGACGTCGGCACGCACGTCGTCAACGGGTGAAGGGCAAGGGCCCGGACGCGACCTTCGTCGCCCGTTCCCTCGAGCGATGGTTGAGCGAATCGAAGCGAATGTCGAGCGTTTCGCGTTTCTGCGTGCGTATCGCCGCGAGCGGGCCGACTTGCGCGAGGCGGCTTAAGCGTTCGATTGACCTGGGCCTGTCCGGCGTGTTTCAGCGCTTCTTGAAACGGTCCAGCGCCACCGCTCCAAGGATCACCAGTCCGAGGATGATCTTCTGGACGTATGGATTGATCTGCATCAGGTTCATGCCGTTGTTGATCACGCCGCTGATCAAGGCGCCCACCAGCGTGCCGAAGATCGTGCCGCGTCCTCCCGACAGGCTCGTACCTCCGACCACCACGGCGGCGATGACATAAAGCTCGTACATCGCCCCGTAGCGAGGATCGCCGCTCTGGTAGGTCGAACCTACCACGATGCCCCCCAGGCCGGCCAGCAGTCCCGACAGCACATACGTGGACAGCACGACCCGACTCACGGGAATCCCCGACAGCCAGGCGGCTCGCGGATTGTCGCCGACCGCATAGACATGCCGGCCCCAGACGGTGCGGCTGAGCGCCAGGTGGGCGATCAGGTAGATGGCCAGCGTCAGCAGCACAGCGTAGGGGATGCCCCAGCCGAGGCGTGCATCGCCGAAATGCAGCATGCCACGTCCCAGGGAAGTGAAACGGGCGGGCAGTTCCGGAATGGAGTTGCCGTTGGCCAGCAGGAAGGCGGCGCCGCTGGCGACCATCATCATCGAGAGCGTGACGATGAAGGGCGGGATCTGCATGCCGATGATGAGAGCGCCGGAGAGCAGGCCGAGGAGTCCACAGAGCGTGATGCCGGCCAGGGAGTCGAGGAACAGCGTGGCGTTCGACGCGTCCGCGCCGCCTCCGTAGTCGCGGACCAGTCGGGCGGCGACCACGGACGAGAGCGCGATCAGGCTTCCCACGGAGAGGTCGATGCCGCCCGCGACGATCACGAATGTCATGCCGACCGCGAGGATGGCAATCACGGCGATCTGGTTGGCGACATTCAGCAGGTTGCCATACTTGAGAAAGGTCGGCCAGCGGTAGGGCTTCGGCTGGTAGACGGGCACGCTGCCGAGCGTCGGGAAGGCGCGGCCCACATCGGCCAGCACGGGCCATCGCGCGGAAGCGAAGTTGGCGACGATGGCTCGCAGCGGAGGTGCTTGGCCGTCGTTCCCGGTCACCACTGCCTTCGATTCCGCCAGTCGGGCCAGCGCCTGCCGAGCCTCCACGGGGTCGCCCTGCACGGTGGTGACCTCCAGGCCCGAGGCGGTCAGTTCCTGCCGGACGCGGTCGGCGAAGCCCCCGTCCTCAGCCGTGGCTCGCACCACCACCAGTACGCGTCCCGGCGCCGCATGCTCCTGGATCACGCGTCCCGCCACCTGCATCGCGCCGGCGTCGCCCTCCAGCGGCTGCTCGCGAAAGGTGAGCACGCTGATGGCCACGCAGAGCGCAAGGAGCGCGACGATGGTTCCGTACTGGGAAACGAAATGGACGATTCCACGCATGTCCTGGTTACCGCAGCGAAGCGTCCTTGTCGGCCTGGGCCTTGTCGTAGAACTCCGTGGGAATCAGCAGTTCCTTGGGAACCGCTTCGCCCTGGAAGTGGCGAATGATGGCCTTCGTCACCTCCACGCCCATGCGATCGGGGAACTGCACCGGGTCGCCATACATCTTTCCATCGCGGATCGCCATCTTGCCGTCGGGCTGCCCATCGAATCCGATCAGCACCACCTGGTCGGCCTTGCCCGCTTTTTCCAAAGCGGCCAGCGCGCCCAGCGCGGAAGGATCGTTGATGGCGAAGATCCCGCGCACGTCGGGCGTCGACTGCAGCAGGTCCTCGGTGACCTTGCCGCCTCGGTCCTTCGTGCCGCCTCCCTCGTAGATGCCACTGATTTCAATCTTCGGTCCGCCCGCCGCATGGTGCGCGTCGATCACCTCCTGGAATCCCTGGACGCGAAGCTGGCAGGATTCGGCCTGCTCAAAGTGCAGCACGGCCACCTTGCCTCCCTCCGCACCCAGCGCCTCGATCATCGCCTTGCCGGCCTGCTTCCCACCTCCCAGGTTGTCCGAAGCGACCTGGCACACGATCTCCACATCCGGCAGCTTGCTGGGAATGTCGACGGTGAAAACCGGAATGCCGGCCTCGTTCGCCTCGCGGATGATCGGCCCAATGGCCTTCACCTGGCAGGGGCTGAGAACGATCGCGCTCGCTCCGCTGGCAATGAAGTCCTTCACGTGGTTCCCCTGCTTGACGATGTCCTCGTCCGCGCTGAGCACCACCACTTCGTAGCCTTCCTTCGCCGCCTCCTGGCGGATGGCGTCACCAATGACCTGGAAGAACGGGTTCTGCAGCGTCAGCAGCGAGACGCCGATCGTGCCTCGCGACACACGGCCGGAGGGGGCCGAACCGGCCTCGTTGTCGGCGCGGGATCCGCAGCCGACGACCGAGCACATCGCGGTACCAAGGGTTATCAGGAACGCCAGGTAAACGGCACGCCAATCACGAACTTCCCGCATCAGAGTCTCCTCCCGAACCATGGTTTCCTATCCAAACGTTCCACATCGGCCTTCGCGGCGAATGCTGGAACGCAGCAAGCGACCGACCCGCTCCCCATGGCAAATCGGCTGGCGTCCAACGCCGGGCCCGCCCCGCTCGCATCCTCTCAGGTGTAGCGAACTCCCTGATGCTCGGCTTCGAAAAAGGCGGGGAGCAGGCTGTCCACTCGCAGAAGACCGGCTATTGTCAGTTCCAGCCGATCCGGATGCAATCGCACGAAGCCCTGGTCGCGATAGCTTTCCCAGACGCCCTGCCATCGCTGCAGGATGTCGGTCGTAAACTTGTCCCGGAAGTACGGGAAGTCCAGGTAGCCGCGTTTCAGCTGCAGGATCATCTCGCGGATCAAGGCTTGCTGGCGGGTAGGCCGCAGCGCGCGGAAGAGCGGCAGTTCGCTCCGTTCCAGCAGCGCGCCGACGTAGGCATCCCACTCGGGCTGGTTCTGGTAATGAACCCCGGAGATGTGTCCGAAGCTGGCGATGCCCGTGGCCAGCAGGTCTGATCCCCGCCAGAGGTTGTCGCGGTAGCTGAAGTTGACCTTCGCCGGGTTCCGCACCATCGTGTACGCGCTGGAAACCGAATACCCGGCCGTCCCCAGCGTCTCGAAAGCATACTGCACCCAGTCACGCTTGGTCTTCCAGTCCGCCACAGGCGACTCGCCGCCCGACTGGAGGAGATCCTTGGAGTAGACGGTGTTGTAAGGCAGTTCCATCTGGTAGATCGTGACGCTGTCCGGCGCCAGGTCGATGGTGCGCTGGACGCAGTCCCGCCAGTTGTCCCAGGTTTCGCCAACCATGCCGGCGATCAGGTCGACGTTGACGTTGGGGAACTGCGCGTTGCGAATCCAGTCCCAACTGCGATAGACCTCGCTCGACAGGTGCGCGCGGCCGTTATCCTCCAGCACGCGATCGCTGAAGTTCTCAATGCCCAGGCTCAGCCGCGTAACTCCGAGGTCGCGCAGGGCGAGCACCTTGGGTTCGGAGAGCGTTCCGGGTTCGCACTCGAACGTCACCTCTTCCGCCTGGTCCCAACGCACGTTCGCCTGCAGGCGTTCGACGAGCGACGTGAGCTGCTTGACGCTCAGGTAAGAGGGCGTGCCGCCGCCGAAGTAGACGAAACGGAACGGCCGTCCCCCCATGCACGGCAGCTTGCTGACCAGTTCGATCTCCTTGGACAACGCCGCCAGGTAGACTTCGATCTGGTTCGCGTTCTTGTCGGTATAGACGCGAAAATAACAGAACTTGCAACGCTTCCGGCAGAACGGAATGTGCAGGTACAGCCCTAGCGGTTCGTTCCCCGGCGCCTGGTCCAGGGCCGCGCGAGCGTCCGGCAGGGCGTCGGTGCTCCACTGCGAGAACGGTGGGTAGTTGGAAATGAAGTAGCTGCCAACTTCGGTTTTTGTGGTTTCCGTTGCCATGAACTGTCCCGCTGGGGTGCCGTGGCCGCGTGGGTTCCACGGGGAGTTGGATGTGTCTGCGTCAGGGGGAGGAGGGTTCACCGAAGCAGTAGATTGAGCCTCGTTCCGTCGCGATCACCAGCTTGCCGTCGGCGACGCCCGGGGAGCCGACCAGTCCGGAGCCGACCTGCTGCTCCCACGTCTTCTGGCCGTCCGCGAGGTTCAACGCGTAAAAGCGTCCATCGACGGCGCCGATGAACACTCGCTGGCCGACGATGACCGGCGAGCAGTCGACTCGCTGGTTCGTCTCGAACTCCCAGAGCACTTTACCCGTGGCCATGTCGAGCGCACGGACCTTGCGGTTGCGGCTGCCAAAAACGACCTTCTGGTCGGCGACCGCCGGACAGCTGCGGATCGGCTGGCCGCCCCGGGCGTCGGAGAACGTCCAGAGCAGCTTGGCCTGCCGCCAGTCCACGGCCAGCATCTCGCCCGCCTCGTTGCCAAAGTAGACCACCGAACCGTCCACGGCCGGAGTGACTCCCGTGGGGCCGTTGATCGCAACTCCGGCTGCCTCCATCCCCGTCTCCACGTCGATGATGTGCAGCACGCCGTCGCACCCGGCGACAAACGCCTTGCCCTCCACAATCGTCGGCGAGCAGCGAATCTGGTCGGCGATCTGGAATTTCCAGACCACGGTTCCGTCAGCAGCCTTCAGGCAGTACAGCGTCGCATCCTGGGAGCCGAAGAGGACACGGTCGCGATGGAAGTTGACCGCCGAGTTGATTTCGGCGCCGGCCTGGAAGCTCCAGAGCTCCTTGCCGTCCTCGGTGTTCAGGCAGCGCAGCTTTCCATCGTAGTCGCCCAGGTAGATCCGGCCCTCGCGCACGGCGGGCGAACAGGCGAAGCCCGTCTCGAACTTGACCTGCCAGAGCTCTTTGCCGGAGTCGAGGTCGAGGGCCAGGACGCGGCCGTCGAGATCGCCGAGGTAGACCTTGCCGCCGACGATTGCGGGCGCGCCTTCGAAGGCACCGCCCGGGATGTCACGCCGCCAGCGGATGGCCGGGTTCGTGGGCAGTTCGCCGCCCGCCACTCCCGTGCCCAGCGTGTTGCCGCGGAAGACAGGCCAAGCCGATGCCTGCGGTTTGGATTCGGGCAACTCGCCGGCCGTCTCGTTCGCCCTGCATCGACGGGCGTCTATCGTCAGGCTTGCGGCGAGGCCACAAACGAAAAGGATGAACAGCCTGCAGAGGATTCGAGCCTGCGAATCCATAGGTTTTCTCCGTGACGAACCGCGATCTTGGCCCGTTCGCAGTGTAGCAGATGCAGGCCCGCTCCATACAGACACGGGTCCGACATCTTCCGAGGGCTTCAGGACGCCGCCGGCCCCGACGACGGCGCGCCAGGATACGCGGAAGTTATGACGCCCGCAGCCTCGGAACGCTTCGAACCGTGAACGGAGGCCCCCGGCTGCGGAGCATTGGGGCTTCGTAGCATGGGGCAACCGGGGTTCCCTGCTTCCGGCCTGCGGGCTTTACGAACCACTCGGTCCGCGAAACGCGGCCTCGTACAGTTGCCGCAGGTCCCCGGCATTCGTGTCGCGCGGGTTGAAGGTGGCCGTCCACTGCCGGGCCGCTTCGTCGGCCAGCATGGGCAACGCGTCCTCGGCGACACCAAGCGATTCCAGATGCGTGGCGAGACCGGCGCTGCGGGTCAAGGCCTGCAGGTGATCTGCCAGCAGCGTCGCCTTTTCCTCGGCCTCCCGCCGTTCGCTCGTGATCTGTGCGTCCAGCCGCAGGTCGTCGAACAGGTCGGCGTAGGAAGCGGCCGCCTGCGGTCGGTTGTACCGCACCACCTGGGGCAGCATGACGGCCACCGCCTGTCCGTGCGCGATGCCATAGTGGGCCGTCAGCGGGTTGGCCAGCGAATGGGCGACTCCGAGCATCGAGTTCTCGATGGCCAGCCCCGCCAGGCAGGCTCCCAACTGCATCTCGCCTCGTGCCACCAGATCGTCCGGATGTTCCAGGACCCGCGGAAAGGCCCTCGCCAGACGCCGCCACGCTTCGCGGCTGTAGAGCATCGAGATGTCGTTGCGGCTCTTTGTCACATAGGACTCGACGGCGTGCGAGATCGCGTCGATACCGGTCAAGGCAGTCACCCGCGCCGGCTGCGTCAGCGTCAGTTCTGGATCGAGTACCGCGATGCGGCACGATGCCTTCTTGTCGCCACAGGCCATCTTGGCGTGCGTCACGGCATCCGAGATCAAGGCAAACGACTGAGCCTCGCTGCCCGTGCCCGACGTCGTGGGGACGGCAATCATCGGCAGCATGGCCTTCAACGCCTTCCCGACGCCCCAGTAGTCCTTGATCTGGCCGCCGTTGGTGTAGAGGAAGTTGATCCCCTTGGCGCAGTCCATGGAACTGCCGCCTCCCAGGCCGATAATCAGCTCCGGTTCGTGGCGACGAGCGAAACGCAGGCCGCGATCAACATCGTCCGTCGACGGGTTGTCCGAGAACTCCTGGAACAGCTGCGCGTCGATGCCCGCCCGCTGCAGGAGTTCCAGCCCGCGTCCCGCATGACCGCAGGCCACGATGCCGGGGTCGCTCACCAGCAAAGCCCGCCTCGCTCCCAGCTCGCCCGCCAGTTCTCCCAGTCGCTGGAAGCTGCCGGGGCCAAAAACGAAGCGGGTGCGCAGTTGGAAGTCGAAGGGGATCATGAGGAAGCCGGCTGCCTTCGCTAGGTCGATTCAGCGATCTGGTAGGCACGCGACCGGTACAGGAAGTCGAGGATGCTGCCTTCGTGCGGTTGCAGCCAGTTCAGCCGCGACGTCGGGATCGGTCCGATGTTCAACCGGTCCACGTGCGTCGCGTCGCTCAACTGCCGGATCAGCTTCTCGTTCCGCGTGATCCCGGTGCAGACGAGCGTCGGTCCGATCCGCTCAACCATCTGCGACTCGGGGCACTCCACGACGCTCGAGAACGGGAACATGTACTCCTTCTGCACGACCTGCTTGTCAGGGCTGCTGGCGTGGACGATCATCGGACGCAGGTAGGAGCAGTGGGACTGTTCGACCAGACGCGGGCCGTAGGCCGCCGTCATGTCGGTAACGCCCTCTTCCTTCAGGTCCTGTTCGATCATGCCCCAGACGGCCTTGCCCATGCCGGGCACGGTGAAGGCGGCCAGGCCGGCCTGCGGATTGTCCGGCGGCAGCACTTCGATGGGGCCGAGCCGTTCCGCCAGGGCCTGGGCGATCTCCTTCGTGTGACGGGAAGCCCAGACGCCCGAGCAGTTGATGCAGCCTCGACCGCTGTTGATGTAGATGCTCTCCGCCATGATGTCGAGGTACTTTTCCCAGTCGTCCACCAGATCGTCGCCGAGCAGGATCTTGGAGAATCCCGGCCCATGCGCCTGGACGCGGGGGTTGCCCTTGTAGCGTTCCACGGTCTGGGTCGCACCGAAGATCATGGACCGCTCGCAACTGGCCAGGATGGCCGCTCCCGCCGAGGCTTCGCCCGGATACAGGCCGAACACTTCGCGCGGCACACCGGCCTCGATGAAGGCCGCGACCATGCGGTACGGCGTCCACGGCTCCTGCGGACCCGGCTTCAGCACCAAGCCCAGCTGCAATGGAATCACGGGCAGCCACAGCGTGTGCACGCCCGGCGAATTGGAGGGAAGCACGGCGGCCAGCACCGGCGCCTGGGCCTGGTAGCTGACGATCACGCCCCGCGACTCCATCCCGTAACCCTTGGTCAGAATTTCCAAGTCCAAGCCGCGGGTGAGGCAGTCCAGAATGCGGTCCATGTTCTTGAGCACGAACGAGTTCTTGCCCATGTTGGCCCGGCACATGTGCTCCGGCAACCCCGTGCTCGCCGACTGCTGGTGCACGAAGTCGTTGGGACTCTGCGTGCCATCGCCCATCGGCAGCGTTGCGTTCTCGTAGAGGTCAGCCGCCTTCTTCATCATTTCGATCAGGTCGGCAATCGAGAACTCGGTGAGAATCCGCCGAGCGTCCGCGGCCTGACGCATGTCACGACGGATGATGCCATCGTTGGCTTGGCTGACTTTCGCGATCGGCTCGCCCGTGCTGAAGTGCAGCACGTCGTTGTACTCGAGGGATTCGTAGGGCTTGCCCCAACGCAGGACGGGTATCTTCAGCACGCAAGCGTTCCTTGATGGTTAAATTCGATCCTTGACGCAATCCGAGCGGCGAGCGACAAACCGGTCGCTCGCGGTCCAGGAGCCGCGACGCCCAGACGCACGGAACGCGCGTCGACGAGTCGCGGCGGGGGATCAGTACACGCCAACCGTGGTCTGGGCAGCGACGCCACGGTACGGACGCACACCACTGACTCCGTCCCACGGATACTTGTCGAACGGACGCTCACGCTCACCCTCATCCCGCTCCAGGAAGCCGGGGACAAAGAACTCCTTCGTCAGCGTGGTGAGCTTCACGCGGCCCGTCTCGCCGTATCCGACCAAGCGATGGGGATCGTCGAAGTCAACGACTTCGGTGACGGCCCGCGGTTGCGGAGCATAATACGAGATCTTGTAGGCCTCGGCCGCCGTGATCGGCTTGCTGCAGGCCAGACCCATCAGCGTGTTGCCGTAGGTGGGCGTCATGTAGACCCCGCTGACCTCCGGCGGTCCCCCCAGCAGTTCCTCGACGCAATAGCGAGTCCACTGCGGCGTGAACTCGGTGCCGCCCGAGAAGATGCCCGTGATGCCGACTTCCCGAATGCTCGTTCCCTTCTCCTCCAGGGCCAGGGCAAGGCCATCGAGCAGCTTGGGGGTCGCGAACATGCACTTGATGTCGTGGCCGGCCGTCAAGATCGTGACCGCCTGGTCGATGCAGTGCTGCTTGTACGCCTCCAGGTGCTCCATCCAGCCCTTCTTGATCAGCTTGATCACCCAACGCGGATCGAGGTCGATGCAGAAGCAGATGCCTCCGCGGAACTGGCACAGGTGTTCCACCGCCAGTCGCAAACGACGCGGCCCTGACGGACCCAGCATCAGCCAGTTCGCCCCCTTGGGGAAGTACTGGTCGGGCAGGGTGTGGCTGAACAGCTCATAGTCGGTCCGGAAGTCGTCGATGACAATCCGGCTCTTGGGAATGCCCGTCGTGCCGCCCGTCTCGAAGACATAGACCGGACGGCCATCGAATCCCTTCGGCACCCAGCGCCGTACGGGGCCGCCACGCAGCCATTCGTCCTCGAACAGCGGAAACTTCGAGATGTCCTC
This sequence comes from Pirellulaceae bacterium, assembly GCA_044238045.1. Lineage (GTDB taxonomy): Bacteria > Planctomycetota > Planctomycetia > Pirellulales > Pirellulaceae > CAZUJM01. The sequence continues at coordinate 14,310 of JBIIEC010000080.1, forward strand.
GTAGCCCTTGACCTCCTTGAGCGGGTCAAACTTCAGCTCGCGCTTCTTCTCGAGCCAGAAGGGGCATCCGGTGGATTCATGGAAGTGCCACTGGATGGTCTCGTAAACGTGGGCGTCCAGTTGGTCGCGTGCCGCGCGTGCGACCGCTTCCAGATTCGGTTCGGAGTTGGTCATGGTCACCAGAGTGTGCAGGGGGGGATGGGGGAGTCGCGGGGAAAACTCGACCCCACAGGTGGGCTGGCGTGTCAAAGCCCCGCCAGACAGAAGACGATAGTCGAGCCACCACGGGTTGACAACACCCCGCTTCCCGCAGTCCCACGAACGGGCCACCGGCTGTCACGCCCGCCCCTGCGGTTAACTGCCAGAGGGAATGGACCAGAAAGGCACGCCGACCATGGTCGGGGACAGGCGAGCAGGAGCCGTTGAGCAAGGCTTGGCAAGCCTGCCGATCGTCCGATGCAGGATGAGTGGGCCTGGGATTCGGTCCGCCGCCCGCGACCGAGCCACTCACAGAGCCAGTCGCACGAATGGGGAAGAGATGTCCGCTGGCGGGCGGTGCTTCTCCCGCCGAAGAAGGGGGGCCCACGCGTACGGGCGGGCCCCCTCTGGAAGCCTAGATGGCCGTCGACTGCGGGCCAAGCGGCGGGCCAGGCGGCGGGCCAGGCCTTGCACCCTGTGGAAAACGCGACAGGGGGCGAGTGGACCGGGGTGGCTCGACACGCTGCCTAAGTGGCAGCTTCGCCACCGTGGCTGCTCAGCTGGGACAGCACTTGGAGCACCCCATTGAGGTGAGCCAGGCGAGGACCGAACCGGTCCACGAACTCGTTCAGCATGAAGTCGCCGTCCATCATGCAGTCGCCGTTGTCGGTGATCTCCTCGGTGACGCTTTCCAGGAAACGCGTCTGGACCTGACCGAGCATCTCGGCCGCTTCGCGGCAACGCTGGGCCAGCATCGGATTGGCCTGCTTCCACTGGCCGAGTTCCAAGTTCCGCTGGCGCTGGGCCGCACTCATCTGCTGGATCAGTTGTTCCATCAGTTCGTTTTGGCGGGTTTGAGCTGCCACCAGTTGTACCAGCAGCACATTCGTCGACCCGCCCGACACGAGGCTGGAGCCGGTGGCCGTGGCCGTAGCCGTGGTCACATCGATATGCGTGAAAAGAGGGGCCGGCCGCCGTGATTCTTCGGACATCTTTTCTTGATCCTTGACTCGCTTGAGCAACGTCAGCATGAACGAAAACTCAGTATAAGCAGGGTCGAAGTGGATTGTCCACCAAATGGCCTTGCGAAAGACCTCCAAAACCCGTGGGCAGTAGTCCCTGCTCCCGATGTCAGAGGATGCGGTCTGCGCCGTTTGCGATGGTAAACCGCGCAGAGATGGACACCGCTATTTTTCGCCGCTTTTGCCGAAGCTTCCGCCGCGAGCCTTAACCCTTGGTCAGGAGTTGTTCCTGCTAAAGACCTTGAAACTGGACGCCCGATGTTTCGCAGGGGAGCGATTTTTCCGTCTTGGAGGCTGCCAGCGCATGAGTGCTACCACGCCCACGCCAGTCATGGGGTTTATCAGCGTGGCCGACCTGGGCGGCGCCGCCTGGATTGGCGGCTACCTTCTGCTCAACTCCCTGGGAAGGCCCTTGGAGTTCCACTGCACGGAACCCGTGAAGGCCAACCGCGCGCAGCAGATTCTCTTCGGTGAAACGCTGCAGCCCTATCTCTGCGGCGAGCAGATCGCTCGCTCCCTCGTCGGAAACTCCTCCCTGAAACCCGATGTGGTGCTGACCGACGTGCCGTCCGTGATGACGCTCCGCGGGTTCGTGGAGTTTCCGCTCTACCTGATGCTGCGCGACACAGGTCTGCCCAAGGGCTCTTGGGAGCCCTGTGACTTCGCGGGCGTGCGGGGAGCGGTCGAGACGCAGTTTGCCGCAGACCGAGCGGAGATTGTTCAAGCTTTCGAACAAGTGGCCTCCGGCTGGGATCTGGAGGAGCCTTTTGAGCGGATTCGCGAGGCCGTGTCGGAACTGCAGAAAGCCGCCTGAAACGATGCCCCTGCGTCGTTTTTCGGGGGTGCTGAGCCCGTGGTCGCGTGGAACCAAAGGACAGTCGGGGGATTCCCCGGGAGGCCGCTGCGTTGACGACCCCGCATGCAATCCGTGTGAGCCTCTCCTGGAACGCGCCTCCGGAAACTGTCCAGCCGTCGGTGCGTGCGACAGGCTGGAACGCAGCCTTGCGACGTTGGAAGGCCGTGGAAGTCCAGGCCGTCCCGCTGCGGCCGGCCTCGCCGCGATGCGTCGCGATGCGCCTGCAGGCTCCTTCCATTCGCGTGCGTAAATTCGTGTTCTCCCCGCCCGCGGTCCCTGCGGCCGCGATGGCCGCTTCCGCCCACGCCGGGAAGCCGCCCGCCGCTCGTCCCCATCCTGCGGCCGCCGCCGACGCCTTGGACGTCTCCGCCGGCGGAGAGGACGAGCCGCGCACTCGCACCCGACTCGCACCGCCGGCCGATGTCGTGCGACTGGACGACCGCCTCTACTACCTGCTGCAGCCGCCCTTGGAAACCTTGCTGCGGAATGAGTCCCTGGCCATGCCGTTTCGGCCCTTTCCGTACCAGTTGTCGGGGATCAGCTTCCTGTTTCCCCGTCACACGGCGATCTTGGCCGACGAGATGGGGCTGGGCAAGACCATGCAGGCCATCACCTCCGTCCGACTGCTGCTCCACGCGGGCCATGTTCGCAAAGTACTACTCATCTGCCCCA
>JBIIEC010000081.1:0-16933 GCA_044238045.1 Pirellulaceae bacterium
CAGGGTATGCTCGCCCGCTTGCGGACTGGCCAGCGGAATCGTCCACTCCTGGGGCGATCGTTCGTCGCGCGTCGCGTCCGCCGCCTGTCCATCGACGAGCGCGTCCAGCGTCCGGACGTTGGCCGCGGTGCGCACGCGGATCCGACTGGCGGCCGTTGTGATTCGCAGCACCGCCCGTTCGTGCTGACGCTCGCGTGTCAGCCAGGTCTGCATCCAGGCGCGCTGGATGGTGGTCGAACTGGCCGTGGCCGTGGTCTCGGTCGGCTGCTGGGAGGCGATGACCTGGAGCTGCAGGGAACTGGTGCGTTGGGGAGACGAGAGCTGAACTCCTGGCTTCGGCTCGCTCCCGTCCAGGGGCGCCTCGCGCACCCAGCCGGGATCGCGGGTGGGTTCGAGCCGGAACGGGCTGGAATCGCGGAGCGTGGCGAGGTTCGAAAGCAGGCGTCCGTCGCGCGGAGTGGCCAGCGGTACGGACAGGGAGTTGGCAGTGGTGGCGGGACGCAGCGGCCAGGGGAAACGCAGCAGCAGTTCCAGGTTGCCCAGTCGTGGGCGCGGGAGCGGCAGGTTCACCGGCACGATGTTGCGCAGGGCATCGACCGAATCGGCGACATCCTCGAACGATTCGCGCCCCAGCGTCTGGCCGTCGAGTCGCAGTTCGACCTGCGGACGATAACGAGGATTCGCCAGCAGTTCAAAAAGTGGCCGGGGGACGTCGAGTTTCAACTGCGACGTCGGACGGTACAGGACGCGGTAGCCGATGCGCTGGGTGACTTGCAACACATTGCCGGTCGCCTCCAGTTCGCTGTCCATGCGCACCCGGATCTCCTGTTCGCGGACCTGGTAGTCCATGACGACTTCGCCTGGCGCGCGATCGCCCAGGAAGCGAAAGGCCGTGCCCGCGGCGGACGCTTCGGCGGGGAAGGTGGGCGCGGACGAGGTGGGCCCGAGCGGCGCGGAGCCGAGCGGGCTGCCGGGAGTCGTCGGCGGCAAAGCGGCCGGGCCGCGTTCGTCTGGCGTGGTGGAAGGCGGAGCCAACGTGGGCTCGTCGGCGGGCTCGTTGACTGTGCGGGCATCCGGGACCAGGCCGGACATTTCGGCGGAGCGGAAGTCGAGGACGACGGCGTCGCCGGCCGAGACAAGGAGCATGCCGGGGATCACTCCGTCTGCCATCGGCGAGGGCAGGGCCAGTCGCAAGGTGCCGCTGCGCTCGGTCACGGGCCGGTGGAGACGCAGTGTCAACGTCATGTCACCCGTGGTGGGCCGCGTGAGCCGCAGTCGGACCTGCCGCGAAGCTCCGTTCGAGGCGGTGTCCGATCCGCGCTCGGGCGGCGCGTCCTCCACCGGCGCGTCCTCGACCGATCCGCTGGGGCCGATGTCATCGAGGATCCAGCCGTTCAGCGCGCAGCCCAACGCGCCGATGCGAGCGCCGCGCAGCCGGTAGTCGAACTGGGCTTCGAGCGAGACGCGATCTTCCTCGACGTGCATCCGATAACGGGGCCGCACGGTGGTACGCGCTTCCTGCGGTCGCGCTTCGACTTCCAGGCGGCATGGTTGTCGGAAATACTGGAACGTCGCCAGTGGACGCCGGTCGCCGGTCGTCTCCAACGTGTCCGGCGTCGCGATGCGGCGCACGGAAGGCCCCAGGGTCCAGTCGACGCGCCAGTCTTCGCTGGCCAGGAGCGTGATCTGTCCCGACTGGCGGATCGCCCCCGGCACTTCGAAGACGCCCACGGACGTCCGCGCCGCGCTTCCCTCCGGATGGCTGGTCTGCGTCGTGAGCTGCAGTCGCGCCTGGGCCGCGGGTTTCAGCAGCGTGATCTCGACTTCGCGAGGTTCCCCGGCGGACGTCGCTTCCTCCACGCCGGCGACCACCGTCCGCTCGCGCAGCTCATAGCCGGGTTGGTTGCCCGATACGATGGAAGTGTGGGGCGGAAGGCGCAGCAGGAAACGTTCGATCGGACGACCGTAACTCTGCAACTCCAACGAGACCTGGCTGCGAATCGCGCCCGGTCCATCGACACTCACGCGGATGTCGCCCAGGACATCGAAGTTGGCGGGCTGCTGCGCGACGACATCGCCGCCCTTGGTCCAGGCAAGCGTCAGCTGGTTGCGGAGGTCGGAGACGGCGATGCGCGAGCGTCCGTCGGGCGCGGCGGATACCGTTGCGCGACGACCCCCATCGGCCTCCACCGCCAACTGTTCACCGGGCACGTCGAGTTCGAGACGCGATTGCGTCGCGGCGGGAACCAGCAGCTGCAGACGCGTCGCTCCCAACGCCTCGTCCACGGGCATGGCGACGCGCAGCCGGATAAGATGCTCGCCCGCCTGCTCGTGCTGGATCCACGCCTGGTAGCCTTCCATCTCCCGGTAGACGACGAACAGCTTGCCCGGACCCTCGTGCTCCGGTTGCCCGATGAGCGAGGCATCGGGGAAACGCAGCGGTATGAGTGTCCAGCTGGCGACACGCCCATCGCCCGCCGCGGGCGCAGGCAGCGAGATCCGCAACTCCAGCGACATCTCGACCGTGTCGCCAGCCACCTGTCCCTGCGCCGTCAGGTTCGTGATCTGGAAACGCGGTGCGAGCGGCTGCGGGCCGCCGATGTCCTCGGCATCCAGCAACGCCTGGATCCGCTCCCAGGGAATGTTCACCAGCGGCCGAAGTCTTCCCTGCTGGTCGCGCGTGAACAGGATGCGCGGCGCCTGCTCCACCAATAACGCCCCCTGTCCGCCCTCCGCCGGCGCATCACGCCAGGGAATGACCGGGGAGGACGGGCGTATTTCGGAATTGCCCTCGACGGGATCGGCAGGCGTTTCCACCGGTTCCGCGGCGGCCGCGCTGGAAGTGCTGGCCTCCCCGGTCGACGGTTCCGCGGCGGTTGTGTCCAGGACGGGATCGGCAGCCTGGGCCCCTTGGTCGGCTGCCGCGCGAGCTGCTTCCTCGGTCGCACTGGCCGATGGAGCGTTGGCCGATTGGGCGTTGGCGGTGCGGAAGGCGTGGGGCGTCACGGCAGTCCAAGTCAAAGCGACACCGAGCAGCCATCCCAGGAGGATCGCGCGGCGTGGCTGGTCACCGAAACGGCGGCGAACGGACTGCGGTTGCGACATGAATGATGAGATGAGCGCGGAGGGGGTCCTGAGCAGAATCATGGACGCCCCGGGGCAGGAACTCTCGCACACCCGAGCCGCGGCCGAAGCCGCGCGACCCAAGCACCTCGGGCTGCTGGCGTGTCGAACGTGGTCGACATGCCAACGGATCCATATTACCCAACCGTCACGGCACTCGGAACAATTGCCGTGATGAATCCCGTGGTCGCCGCCTGTTCAAGTCTTGAAACGATGGACGGCGGCCAGCGCTCGGTGCGGGATTCCCGAGGCGGGAATCGTGGGAGCTGAAGTCGCCCACGTTCAAAAAAGAGGACTCAGGAAGAAGTCGCGAGGGTGCGTAGCAGTTCGGCCTGCAACTCCGGCGTGGCGGCGGCGGCGAACTGGGGGCGAGCCGGATCGGGAGCCATTCCATCGAGGCCGCTGAGCACTCCGCCCGCTTCGCGAACCAGCACCCAGCCGGCGGCAATATCCCAGATCTTGACCGAGGTGGCCCAGTAGCCGTCGAGGTTTCCGGCGGCGACGTACGCCAGGTTGAGCGCGGCGGAGCCCAGGCGTCGAACGGCCCGCGCGCGATGCAGGACCTGCACGAACCGGGCGACTTCCGGCGATTCCGGCGGCACTTTGGCGGCGAAGCTGGCCGCGACGAGTGCCTGGGTCAGGTCACGCGTTCCGCTGGTCCGCAAGGGCTTGCCATCGCGGAAGGCACCGCCGCCCCGTATCGCCGAGAACACCTGGTCGCGGACCGGATCGAAGATCAGGCCCAGCACCAGTTCGCCACGGTCGCGCAAGGCGATCGACACGCAATAGTTGTCCAGGCCGTGCACGTAGTTGGTGGTCCCGTCGAGCGGATCCACGATCCACAGGGGAGCTTCCGGGTGTCCGGCGGAGAGGGCATCGGTGGGCGGGCTTTCTTCGCCAAGAAATCCGAACGACGGGTATTCGGTGGTCAGGATCTGTTCAATCGCGGCCTGGGCGGCCAAATCGGCTTCGGTCACGAGATCGGCTGGGCCTTTTTCGCGCGCCGAGATACCGGCCTGCATGCGGCGCAGGATGCGGCCAGCCTCTCGAGCCGCGCGTTCGGCGGAGTCGCGTGCCTGTAAAAGATCACCCGCAGCTAGACTTTCCTGGCTCATCCGGACGGCCTCTGTCTTTCGCCGGTCGTTGTCGCCGTTCGGACGGCGATGGCTGGTGGACGGCGAAGGAGTTTTCCTGCGCCGCGTGGGCATCGGCACGCGCACCATGGGTTGCGTCCGGCCCAAGCCCCACTGTAGTTCAAGGATGAGGGCCCGTGAAACTCCCTTTCCGGGTTCTCGTGGGCCTGTCTCGCGATTCCGCAGGGACGCGACCACGCTCGGGTCCCCGGTCGCTGGCCGGGAGGCCCGAGTTGCCGATCCGGAGTCGCGTCTTCGCGGTCGCTGACGCTACCGAATGGACCTTCACCGTGTCGCCGCGCGTCAAGCACTGACGGTCCGGCAAGGCAGGCAACGAACGACGTAGGCATGGCATGGCGAGCGCCTTGGACATCGGATCGAAGTCACGTTTCCGCGTGGTCGCGAGGGCTTTCGCGGGCCCTTCATGATGGTGCGAAAGAATCTCATCATTTTTTGACAAAACTATGGACATGACATGTCAAGTTGCTATGATCACCGAGGAAGTCAGCGGTCACGCGAGAAGCTTGGACCGCAGACGATTATCATTCGCCCTCGGGCAAAAAACGGCCTCTTCTCTGTTCCGGCCCCGCCGCTCTGTTCTGCAGAACGGCGGGGTTTTTTTGTTCCCGCACCGCCCTGATGCTTTCCGGCGGAGAGTGCGCGGGAGCCTGCTCGCCCGCGACCGACTGTCCTCTGCGATTTCCTTCCCCGCGGCATTCGCCGGCCGTGGAATGACAAGAATGCGCTAGTGACAGTAATACGTCACTGACGGCGATGTGTCGCTGACAGTGGCATGTCACGGACCGACGCGCGTCACGGACGACCATTCGTCACCGACGGTCGCACGTCAAGATTGGCCGCGAGTTTCTGACAGCCGTGTGTCACTGCGCGCGGAACGGTGGACGCGTGGCGCGACGGCCTGGGGGTCGTGCCATGACGGTGCGTCCTGGCACGACCGGATTCACGAGTCGAGGGGGCGAGGTGTCCTCGACCCGTGCGCGGCGCCGAATGGTGCGTGGACCCGGGACGCGTGGAACAGGCCCGCGAGGCCATGTGCACCATCGAGTGTCAGGCGCGTCGCCGTCGGCGAAGCTGCGCGAGCACCAGGCTGGCCGTGGTGGCGAGCAGGGCCGAAGACGGCTCGGGCACGGAGGCGACGGCCGCCCGGGGGCCCTGCTCGAACCCGCCGTCCTGGAAGGCGACGACGAAGTCGGACGTATTGAAGAGCCGGTCGCCATTCCAATCACCTTGGGCCCATTGGGCCGAAGTGCCCGTTTCGAATTTTCCCTCCTGGAAGACCGTCACGAAGTCGGCCGTGTTGAAGACGCCGTTCAGGTCGGAGTCGCCCATCCAGGTCTTCTTCAGGTCGCGCACCCAGAACTGTCGGTCGGCGAAGTCGGTCTGGCCGTCGCCCGTCAGGTCGTAGCTCTTGTTGTTGCTGATCTGACCATCGGTGAGCAGGTCAAGGTCGCCCACGTCCAGGCTGCCATTGGAATTGAAGTCGCCGTTCAGGAGTTTTCCGGAGTGGATCCGGATGTTGTCGAGGGCGAAGATCTCATTTCCCCAGGTGCTCAGGCCACGCATCTGGAAGACCAGGTTGGTCGCTCCCGCCGGAACGTTGAACATGTAGTCCTTGAACTCCGGCGTCAGGCAGATGCTTCCCGCCACGCCGTTGTCGTTGCTCAATCCCTTGTGGCAGGGGCTGCCGGCATTGTCGACTCCATAGAATTCGACCAGCGACTTCATGCCGGCGGGACCATCGCCATCGGGGTCGACTTCGAGGATCATGTAGTCGCCTGTCTCGAAGTCGCTGGTGACGCTGGCGAGTGCGACGGTGACGTTCACATCGTTCTTGCCGGCGACATTGACGGGTTTGAGCCGCAGCGTTCGCTCGGCCATGCTGCCGAACTTGTTGAGCGCCGAGCCGACAAAGTATTGCTTGCCCTCGGGTGTCGGATTGAACGCGCCCAGCAGCGGCGCGCCTTTCTCGATGACGAACAGGGCCGGGGCCAGTTCCCCGGTCACGGGGTCCTCGACCTGGGCCAGCGTCTTGCCGCCATTGTGCGTGATGCCGATGCCCTCCAGTCGCGCAGGACCGGTGGTCCAGCGCAGCACGCCATCGGTGCCATTCGGGCCCAACGCGGGATGGTTCCGGACCGATTGGGGTACGGACAGGTCGAGGGCATCCTGGAAGTCCAGCACCGCGCCGATGCCGGCGATCGCGTTGTCGTCGTGCGTCTCGGAGCGGAACGAGATGATCGGCACCGCCAGGCCCGGCAGCGTCACGCTGGTCTCGCTCGAGAAGATCGCAAGATCGGTGTTGCTCGGCGCGATCGACAGGTAGTCGGACTGCTCGATGATTTTCGACGCCGAATATCCGCCTGCGACGAGCCGCTGCTGGACAGCCGCCACGGCCTCGGTGGCCGCACCGGGCACGATCGCGATCCGCTTCGAGGCCCGGTCAGCCGGATTGGTGATGCCCAGCGACCAGTCGGTGAGCGAAAGCCAAACATCCAGCGATTCGCTGGTGAACGTATCGGCGGTGAGGCTGCCTTCATGGTTCCACAGAATGGCCGCCCGCTTGGCCGGCGCGTTCGCCGCCAGCCCGATCTGGCTACCCTGCGTGTTCAAACCCCAGATGCCCGGACTCCAGCCATTCTCCGGCGTCTGCTCGACATACTCCGGTTCATCGAGCGAATAACCCGATGCATTGCCCTCGAAATTCTCGACGTGAATCAATTGCGCGCTGGCTTGCTGGGCCGCGAAAATCGCCGCCGAGCAGACCAGGGACGCGAATGCGGATCGGCGCGAGTGCGGACGACGAACGCAAGAACTCTTCATGGCAAGGTACCTCCTGGGGAAACCGCGTGGTCAGTGAAAACTGCATGGTCAAGGCTGCCGCTTCTCTGCTGCTTCTCTGCTGCTTCTCCGACACGGGGCGCGAATGTAATGGCAGGCATGGCCCGAGGCAAGTTTTTTTTTCGCATGCAATGTTGGATCGGCCACGAGGTGCATGGCGATTGCAAGGCTTGGTCGGTGACGCGAGAGTCCGTTGGTCGTCCGTCGCGCGCAGCTCGCTGGAACACGCTCCAAGGCGGTGGCTTTTGGATTCCACAGCCGTTCGGTGATGTGCCTGTGTGTCTCCAATCCACCAGCCAGTCGAGCCTTTGGGGGGAGAAAGAAAGCAGTAGTCGACCCTTCGGCGGGTCGAAATACCCACGGCAAGGAGTATGCCTGCTACTTTTCTTCGCGGCCTCTTCGCTGGTCCGCCGATTCTTGCACGACGGGTTTCGACTCCGTCCGGTCGGGCGACCGCAAGCCGGAAAAATCCATCTTGGGCCTCCGCTGCCATGCCTCGGGCCGATGGGAACGGATGTTAGAATGCGGGTCCCGCTCGTCCGCGAGCGGATCGGGACGAGGGCACAGGATTCGTGCGAGGAGGTGGCGGACGCATGTCTGGTGGTTGCTGGAAGGTCGTGGGCCGATCGGCCGAATTCGACGCGATACCCGGGGGTGGACGGCTGGACCTCGCGCGTCCGCGCGAGGGTCTGGAGTGGTCGCGCGGCCGGTGTTCGCTGCTGCGGACGCACGTGCCGGGGCTGTCCGATCCGGTGCCGGAGTCGATGTTGGTGGATGTGTACGTGCGGGAAGATGACTTGGTGGTGACCTACGGCCCCACGCCCGACTCGCAACTGCATACCCAGGTCTACTGGCGGCGAGTTGCCCAAGGCTCGGCGGTCGGACTGCACTGGGTGTTTTCCGTCTGGACGCCACGTCTGGACGCTCGACCCGTGATTCACCTCGGCCATCGCTGGGGCGATACGATTCCCTGGCTGGCGTCGGCCTTGGTGGAGGGCCAGGCGGGTTCCGCGGAGCTGCCGGGCTTCCACGAGCTGCGGGCCGAAATGACGCAGGAACGCTCGGGGACCGTCGCACGCCTTCCTGCGTCGAGCCTGCTGCTGGAGCGTTCGACGACCGACGCGAACGCGCCGAGTCTTGTGCTCATGGCCTATCCGACCGATGTCGTCCGCGGCTCGGTCTCTTCCGCCGAGGCCACGCCGCGCGCTGTCGAGTATGACCTGCTGGAAGAGCATCTGGAAAAGGGCGTCATTCGCCGCGCTCAGGCCATGGTCTGGTGGGTACCCCGCGAGGGCGATGCCCAGCTCGCCCGGGAACTGTACCGGCAGTTCCTCGACGCTCCGCCCCCGTTGACCACGTGAGCCGGCCGTTGGACTTCGCGGTGGCCCTCCGTCGGCCCGCCGCCATCAAGCGAGCCATCACGCGAGCCTTCGCCCCAGCCGCTGCCCCCGGCCCGCGTCCCGTACTCGAACTGTCCCCAGGAGGAACCCCATGTCCGAACTGCTTCGCCAGCGGCTCTATGACCAGATTGCGTCAGTCGATTACGTCGATCCGCATACGCACATCAACGCGCTGCAGCCGGCTTCGTCCACGCTGGCGGACATTCTCGGATACCACTACTACACCGAACTGGCCCATTCCGCGGGCATGCCTCGCACGCGGATCGAGGAGCCTGGGCTGGATCCCAAGGAGAAGGTCGGTCGACTGGTCGAGAACATGGGGCCGCTGCGGAACACCATCCAAGCCAGTTGGCTCGTGGAAATGTGCCGTGAACTGTTCGGCTTCGCGGGCGATGAGGTGACGCCGGCCAACTGGGAGTCGCTCTACGACCAGTCGTTGCGCTGCATGCAGTCGCCGGGGTGGGCAGCGGGCGTGTTGCGGAAGAGCCGGCTCGAGGCGGTGTTCCTGACCAACGATTTCGACGATCCGCTGGAGGGTTTCGATACGCGGGTCTACATTCCCTGCCTGCGAACGGACGACCTTGTCTTCCACCTGGGCACGCCGCGCGTGCAGGAACGACTGGCCGCCTGCTCGGGCATTCCCGCGACGAACGCCGCGCGGCTCCGCCAGGCCGTGGGGCAGCGGTTCCAGCACTTCACGGCGCACGGAGCCCGCGCGTGCGCCATCTCGCTGCCTCCCGACTTCGCGCCCGAACCGGTCAGCGATGTCGATGCCGATCGAGCGCTGCAGGAGTGGCTGCGGGAGGGAACGTCGGTGACTCCGGAAGCTCGCGCGACGGTCGCCCGGTTCGTCTTCTGGATGCTCGCCGAGTACTGCGTCGAGTACAAGCTGCCCTTCGACCTGATGATCGGAGTCAATCGAGCGGTCTACCAGTCCGGCGTCTTCCAGGGGCAGGACCTCTATGACAGTCGTGTGTCACTCATCCAGTACCGCCATCTCTTCAACGCCTTCCCGCAGGTGACCTTTCCCATCTCCGTGCTGGCCAGCGTCACCAACCAGGAACTCACCAGCTACGCCTGGATCTTCCCCAACGTCGTCACGAACGGGCACTGGTGGTACTCCAACACACCGACCTTCATCGAGCACGACGCCGCGGCGCGCCTGGAAGCCGTGCCGATGACCAAGCAGATCGGATACTACAGCGACATGTACAAGTTGGAGTTCGCCCTGCCGAAGTTCAACATGTACAAGCGAATCCTCGCCAAGGTGCTGGCCGAGCGATTCGTCGTGGATCGCGGCTGGAGTGAGGAGCGGGCCGTGGAACTGGGCCTCACCGTGCTTCGCGACAACACCCGTCGAATCTTCTTCGCGACGTAAACCAACGTGAACCTGCTGGCTTGGCGGCGTCGCTCATCTCCGCGGGCAGCGGCCATCCCGCAGGTCGTCTTTCTGGGTGGATGGCGAGCCTGCGCAGTGTGGGAGGTGGTGCTCCACCCGCTCGGACCGCTTCTCCAAATTTTTTTTCAGACCCCCGAACCTTCGTTCCGATCCCGCGTCTTTAGCTTCGCGAACGGGGTGGAAGCTCCGTGATCGCCGGCTGGGCTCGAAAACTTGCCAACACCATGGTGGTTTTCGCGTCTGGTTTGCAGTTCCTATAGGGCCGTGATATTCTGAACTCAACCTGCGGGTTGGCGCTTCGGTCGTCCGGTCCGCAGGTGTTTTATTTCTTTTACTCCTCTCAGAGCGCTGGGCGCCAGGAGCAGGGCCATGAGTCGTCACATTCTCCTCACGATTGCTGGAAGTTTCCGCGAGATCTGCCGGAAAAGCCCGTTCATCGTGCTCGGTGGTGGGGCGAGTCGAAGCCAGTCGCTACTGGACTCTCTGACAGCGCTACTACCCGACCTGTCACGTTGGCTTGGCCCCGCCTTCAAGCGGAACGAGCTGGTGCCGGTACCCGTCACGCCAGGCAAGTCCATGCGAACGCAAGGCAACTGGCGGATGGACCAGCCGATGAGCGGCTCCGATGCATCGCCGCGTCGGATCGGCGGGGGCAGGTCGCGGTGCGTTTCCGGGAAAAGACGGTCCAGTTAAGGGCTCCTGCGGGAATCCAGACTGAACGATCCGGAAACCGTCGTTCGCCCGAGTCGATCGAGGTGCGGTCGCGTTGCGCTGCCGTCATCTCGCGCGAGCTCCACAGGGTGTTTGACAAAGGTCAGTCCGTGCGCGGACTCAAGAGGAGTTACGAGGTTTATGGCTACGGAAGTATTGAGTGGAGAGGCCCAGCAGGTGCAGGCGGATCGGGCTGCGCTGGCCCAGCTGGTCAAGGCGGCGCAGCAGGGGGATCGGTCCGCCCAGGGCGAGCTGTACCACCGGTTTGCGTCGTTCGTCCTGTCGTCCGCGCGATCCGTTGTGCGGGACGAACATGAGGCGCAGGAGATCTGCCAGGACGTGTTCCTGCAGGTCTTCCGCAAGCTGCCGCATCTGCGTCAGCCGGAATGTTTCATCAGCTGGCTGTCGCGGATTGTCGGCAACCTGTCCCTGAACCGCGCGAAGCGGCTGGGGTGGGTGCAGTCGGCCGATCCGGTGTCGCTGGCCGCGACGTGCGGTCGCGACAGTTCGCCGGCGCAGGTCTGCGAGGCGCGTGAGCGTGCCGCGATGGTGCGCAGCGGGCTGGCTGGGCTGAACGAGACGGACCGTCAGGTGCTGGAGGCTCATTATGTGCGTGGCGAGTCGATCTTGGAGATCAGCGCTGCCAGCCAGCGGCCGGAAGGCACCGTCAAGCGTCAGTTGCACTTCGCGCGCAAGCGTCTTGCCGCGCGGGTGCGACAATTGAGCGGCGATCCGCGGTCGGATGCGGTCGCCGTGGGAATCTAGGGTTCCCCTCACCGGACCTGGCGCGGCGCGATGCAGCGGCCCTGGTCCGGTCGACGCTGGACTGGTCGACGCTGGACTGGTTCCACGGCCGGTCTCTCTCGGCTCGCGCGCTTTCCGGGCCTCTGCCTCCACGGGCTTTCCGTCTACAATGGCGTCGCGCTGCATGGAGCGGCGCATCGTCGATACCTGCCCGGTCGAGCAGTCCGGGTGTTCGGGAAGAGAGTGAGGCGTGCGTGGGTCGCATGGAGTGGAAAACGCTGGAGCCTGATTTTCGTCCGCATCGCTGGCTGCAGTCCGGTCACTGGCAGACGGTGGCGGCGGCGTCGCGCTGGCGGCGTTCCTCGTATGCGGCGCAGCCGCACCGGGTCGGCCTGGAAGACGGCGACGCGCTGGTGGTCCACGAAGACCGGCCGGCCTCGTGGAGCGAAGGCGGCCAGGTCGCGCTGCTCGTGCCGGGGCTCACTGGATGCCATGCGAGTGCCTACCTCGTCCGGCTCGCGAACAAGCTGTGCGCTGGCGGCACGCGTGTCTTTCGCGTCGATCCGCGCGGCTTCGGCGCGGGACTGACACTCGCGCGTCACTCCATGCACGCCGGTCGCACCGGGGACCTGTTGGCCGTGCTGCGTTACCTGGAGAATCTCTGTCCCGGTGCGCCCCGCTCGGTGGTCGGTTTTTCGCTCGGCGGTTCGGTCGTCCTGCGGATGCTGGGCGAACTGGCGGGCGAGGGGCCACGGATCGTGCAGCGGGCGATCGCCGTCGCCGCGCCGTTGGATCTGCTGACCGGCTGTCGACAACTGGGCCAGGGCGTGCAACGCTGGTACGACCGTTACTTCGCCCGGCAGTTGTGGCGATACTGGCAGGAGCGTCGTCGACGCTGCTCGGGCCTGCATGACCGACCCGTGCGGCAGGCGCCCCGGTCGCTCTATGAGTTCGACGCTCAACTGACCGCACCGCTCGCGGGATTCACGAGTGTGGAGGAGTACTACACAAGCTGCAGCAGCCTGCCGCTGCTGGATCGGATCGAAGTGCCGACGCGGGTGCTTGTCGCGTGTGACGATCCGGTCGTGGCCGTCGAGGCCTACGAACGGGCCCGGTTTTCGTCCGTGACCGAATGCTATGCCACGCAGGGCGGCGGCCACCTGGGCTACCTCGCCGAACGATCAGCGCCGCACGCCGATTCCGACTGGTACTGGATGGACTGGCGACTGCTGGAATGGCTCAACGATCGCGAATGAGGCGGGGTTTCATCCCAGAGTGATCGGCCCGCGATGCGCGTGTGGCGCCGTGAGTGACGAACTCCTGTCACTCGGGACGTGGGAAGCGGGGAAAGGGCGGCGCCCGCCGTGCACGGCGAGCGTGGCGTTCGGGGTGGGCTTCGCGCAGCAGGGCGTGCAGGCTGGCGAGCGCGAGGAACGAGCGTCCGTGCTGGCTCCACGCATAGGCCTCCGCCACGCGGCGTGGACCGGCCTCCGCGCACGCACGCCAGCGGTCCGGGGACTCCAGCAGTCGCAGGATCGCCGCGGCGAAGGCTTCCGCGTCGTCGGGATCGGCCAACTCTCCATCCCGTCCTTCGCGGAGGATCTCCGCGGGGCCGCCATGGCAGGTGGCGGCTACCGGCAGTCCGCAGGCCATCGCTTCGAGCACGGTCAGCCCGAACGTTTCGAATCGCGCAGGCTGCGCGAAGACGCCGCCCGATCGGGCGACCGCGCGAAAGAGGTCGCCCGTGGCCAAGCGGGTCAGTCGCGCGGCCAGCCACCACACCTGGCCCTCCAACTGATGCGTCTGGATCAACGCCTCGATCCGTCGCGCCTCCAACCGCTCCGCTTCGTCGTTCGTCGTTCTCCAGTCGTTGGTCGACGAAATGATCAACAGGTTGGCCCGTCGTCTCAACGGTTTGCTGCGCCCATAGGCATCGACCAGTCCCGAGATGTTTTTGGCCGGATCGATGCGGGCGATCGCGAAGATCCACGGCAGGTCCGGCAACGCCAGACCCAGGGCCTCCTCCACGATGGCC
Source organism: Pirellulaceae bacterium (assembly GCA_044238045.1). Taxonomy (GTDB): domain Bacteria; phylum Planctomycetota; class Planctomycetia; order Pirellulales; family Pirellulaceae; genus CAZUJM01. Next base: position 13,405 of record JBIIEC010000081.1, read on the forward strand.
TGCGCCCGCAGGCACGCTGCGACCGGATCCGCAGCCAGTCCTTCGCTTGGTTGTTCGGCCGCGGGCTGCGGTCCGACATGGAAACAGCACTCGTCGACGCCGGGCGGTACCACGTAGTGTCGAGCCAGCCGGGGATCGATGCCGCCTGGGACACGGAATCGTCCGGGGATCGTGAACCATTCGTAGGTTTCGAGCATGCCGGGCGCCGCCGACGACGCGGAGGAACCGTCGAATTGAACTTCACGCCGCGTGCTGGAAAGAATGAGGTCCGCCGAGTTGTAACCCCAGATATCGGCGAGGGACTGCTGCAGCAGCGACTCACGCGCGATGGGCGAAAGGCATTCGTCCGATACGCCATTCCCTGGCATGTCACGATCTGACTGGATGGCCGCCGGGATCGACAGTCCCAGCAGCGCGCGCGGCCGATGCTTGGTGCGCTCCAGCAGATGCACGCACGCGACGTGCAGGTTGTGCCAGCGGCGCTGAAGCTGCCTGGCGACCAGGTTGCCATCGGTATAGTGACCGACGACGATCTCCGGGATCTGTCCCAGGAACTGTTCGACCACGTCCGCCGCCTCGGCCGCGAACGCTTCCAGGTACGGGATGATCGCGAACCGGCTGAGCCACTTCCGCACGATCGATCCGTCCGCATGGCGAAACGGGACGCGCACGATCCAGCTGTCGATCGTGTCGTCGATCTTTTCCAGCCGTTGATCGCAGCCCGTGCCTTCGGCGTCCGGAAGGAGACGCGTGAGGATGACGACGCGCGGCGTGTCCGTGAGCCCGGCCGACGCGTGCTGCGCGCGGAGGGCCTGCTCCAGGCAACGAGCCTGTTCCAGCACGTAGGTGACCTGGCCTCCCGTATCGGGTTTGCCGAGCACTCCGTGCTGCGAGAACCAGCCGTGGACCGACACCATGGCGATGGTGCGGACCAAGGGCTGCGTCGTCAGCAGTTCGGCCAGGGCACGGCGGTCGTTGTCGACTTCGAGTTGCTCAAGCCAGCGGTTCGCCCGCGACTCGACGGTGAAACCGCGCGCAGCGATCAGGCGGCGCAGGGGCGCGGCGAGCGAGTGAAGTTCGCCCGGGGAGAAGGCGGAGGCCAGCAGCGAATCCAACGCAGCGGGCCAGGGGCCTTCGAGCGAGGGGGGTGGTCCGTCGCGTCGCGGGAAGTCGACGAAGCACGGGCGAAAGTCGATCGGCCGCTCCTCGCTCGTGGTTTCGCTGGCATCGCCCGCGCCGTGCGACCCGTGCGACCCGCGCGCGGCAAGACGCTCCTGGGCGACCAGATAGTCGTCGATCGCCATCGGGACGACTTGGCCATCGACGAGGTTCATTCGCCAGAGGCTCCGGCCCTGCGACTCCCGCACCACCAGATGGGCGACATCCCCAAGCACGACGGCTTCCAGCACTCGTCCCCGCGCGGCGATGATCGGCAACCCGTCTGCTTGGTCCAGCAGGCAAGGCCCCTGGGCGGCCAGGCGGCGGAGAACGTCTCGTGCTTCGAGCCAGGTCAGAGGTCGATTTCGCTCCATGCCACGCCACCCCTGCGTTTCTAAATAGGCCCTGCGTTTCTAAATAGCCCCTGGGTTTCCAAAATAGTTAGAATGATTGGCCGAACCTGCGGCCGTCTGAGGCCGTGGCCGCCGCCTTCCCGGCCCGCAGCGGTTGCAGCGGGCCGTCGAAACAGGCGATCGGATACCTCCCGGATGCCTCCGCCGAGAATCTGCGTCTACCATGATTTGTAACGACTCGCCTAGTCTTGACGAGTTCCGCGTCGACGGCAAGCGGGCGAAGGTGCGCGCGGCGTGGTCCCTGCTGCTCACCTGCTGGATGACGGCTTCGCTGGTCACGGCCGTCGCATCGGGCGGAGACGCGGTGGGCCTGATCGCAGCGAACCCAGAGGCAGTTAGCCCCGTCGCGAGCAACCCAGCCCCAGGGAACGCAGCCGGGCCAACGTGGCAGACGGAGGTGATTGCGTCGGGCGTGCGGCGGATGGCGGCCATCACCAACGCGAGTCGGATGGCGGTCGAGGCGAATGGCCAGGTGCATCTGGTGTATCTGGAGAGGAACGCGGAGCAGGATCGGCTGGTGTACCTGCAGGGGACTCCGGGCGCGTGGCGTCGCGAAACGATTGCCATCATGCGGCATGGTACGGCGGCAGGTTCGGGGATCCAGAGCTACGCGCTGGCGTTGGCTCCGGACGGTCGCCCGCACGTCTATTGGTTTTCCTCCAACCATGCAGGGGAGCGATTCGCGTTTGAGGAGCGTTGGGCCTGGCGGGGCGATGCGACCGGCCGCTGGCAGATTCGCACGGTGCGCCAGCAGGTCAACTCCGGAGGCGGCGCGTCGATCGACGCGCCCCACCTGGCAATCTCCAGTCGCCAGCGGTTCCATCTGACCGCGTACGTGCACAATGCGTATGGAGTTGTCCATCGAGCGCGGCATCGGACCGTCGCCGGCAAGGACTTTCCGATCCAGCCGCTGCCGTCACCGCCGGGAAAGACCGACAGTGGCGAGTCGAACCTGTGCCTCGACGGACAGGATCGGGTACACGTCGCGTATTCCACGACCCTCGCGTTGCGTGATGGCAATGCGGAACCGGGCTATCCGAGCGCGAGCCTGACGTATGCGACCTGGGAGAATGGGCAATGGTCGGCGCCGGAACTGGTGGTGCCGCGGATCGGCCGCGATGAAGCGGACCTGGAGCCGATGATCAAGTCGGTGGGGCTGATGCTCGAGGGCCCCGAAGTGCATATCGTTTACGCTGCCGGCTATCGGCTGCCGGGGCCGCCGATGCGGGTGGAGTATGTGCGCGGCAAGCCGGGGGCTTGGCATCGCTGGGTGGTGGATCATGTCGAGACAGCGGGCGATCCCGCGCCGCAGGCGCATGTTTCGAATCCGCAGCGCGCGGCCAATGGCGACCTGCATTTCGGCATCGGCCTGCGGGAGTCGACGCGAGCCGTCTCGGGACAGGGGACCAACTGGCAGCAGTCGACGCTCGCCGGACGCATGCAGGGCTTGGCGTTGGAGCCCACCGGCCGGGTGCTTGTCTTCACCCAGACCGAAGACCAACTGCTGCTGCATCGCGCGCGTCCCTGACACGGTCCGACTCTCCCGCGCGGCCGACGATTCCGAACAGGGGAAGCAGAGTCCATGAAGGCGAACTCCTGACTTCGGGCCTGTCGCCGAAAGCTGAAGTCTTGAGTCGGTTGGCGCGTGTGGTGGACTCCGGACCTTGCGATCGAAAGGGATCCGGGGAGAAGCGAAAATGGGTTCTGCGGGAATGGTGCGCGGTGGCCGGGGAGCTTCGGCGCGAAGCGTGTGGCGGGGCATCTGGCTGGGCGTCTGCTTGGGGCTGGCCGGATGTCAGCGGAGTGCAGAGTCGCCCGACACACCGCTGTCACCGGAGGTCTTGTCGTCCGCAACGCCATCTGAGGTTGCTACGGCTGCGACCGTGACTGCGCCAGCCGCCCCGTTGTCGGAAGAGGCAGCGAATCAAGACGTCGCCGTGGGTGCCAACGGCGATTCG
>JBIIEC010000448.1:0-4817 GCA_044238045.1 Pirellulaceae bacterium
CTGGAGCAGGTGACCAGCGGCCGATCCCACGCGCAGGGCGAAGCGGCCTTCCAGCGGCTGGGATGCGCCCAGTGCCATCGCTTCCAGGGGAAGGGTGGCGGCGCGGGGCCGACGCTGGAGGAGGTCGGCAAGCGGCTGCCGGCCGCCGAACTCCTCGAGGCGCTCGTCGAGCCTTCGCGGAAGGTCGCCCCGGAATTCGCCACGACCGTGCTGGAGACCTCCGAGGGCCAGGTGCTGCAGGGACGCGTGCTGGAGGAAAACGCCGAACGCATCGTGCTGCAAACCGCCTCGTCGTTCGGCGCGCCGCTGATCGTTCCCACCGCGTCCGTCGACCATCGCTCGCTGTCCCCCGTGTCGGTCATGCCTGCCGGCATGCTGGACACGCTCCAACCCGAACAGATCCTGGACCTGATCGCCTACCTGCAATCGGCCGGAGATGCGTCGGCCGCGGCCTTCCGCGCCGCGGAAAAGCCCTGATCGCACGACGTTCGTGCGTCGCCGCATGCGCTGCTTGCCTATCCACTCGGGCAACTCCTGCATACAATCGAGCCGACCCGCCGCCATTCCAGCGGGCCGGCAGGGATTCCGCGTTTTCGCAGGCAGGGGAAAAGCACGTCCATGGCTCTCGTCACCATCGATCAACTCCACATGGGCTTTCGCGGCCCAGCGCTCCTCGACGACGTCAGCCTGCGGATCGAGCCGGGCCAGCGAATCGGGCTGCTGGGCCGTAACGGCGCCGGCAAGACCACGCTGATGCGGATCCTCACCGGCGAAGTCCAGCCCGACCACGGCCATATCGCCTGGCAGCCAGGCGCCCGCGGTGCCCTCCTCCCGCAGGATGTGCCGCGCGACCTGAAAGGCCTCGTCCGCGCGATCATCACCTCGGGCGTTGTCGGAGCGGAGACCGGTCACTCCGCGGACCATGCTCCGGATCATGACATGGCCGGCGGCGACTGGCAGGCCGAGCATGCGGTGAAGCAGATCATCTCGCGCATGCAGTTGGAACACGTGGCGGATACGCCGTTCGAGACGCTGTCGTCCGGCATGAAGCGACGCGTGCTGCTGGCTCGCACCATCGTCTCGCAGCCGGCGCTGCTGCTGCTGGACGAGCCCACGAACCACCTCGACATCGGCGCCATCCAGTGGCTGGAAGAGTTCCTCCTCCGCTGGTCAGGCACGCTGATGTTCGTCACCCACGACCGCAGCTTCCTGCGCAAGGTGGCCACGCGCATCCTGGAGATCGACCGAGGTCGCGTGTTCGACTGGGCGTGCGACTACGACAAGTTCCTGGAGCGCAAGGAGGCGGCGCTGGCAGCCGAGGCGAAGCAGGACGAACTGTTCGACAAGAAACTGGCCATCGAGGAAACCTGGATCCGCCAGGGCATCAAGGCTCGCCGCACGCGAAACGAGGGTCGCGTCCGCGCACTGGAGTCGATGCGGCGCGAGCGAGCCAAACGACGCACGCAGGTCGGGGCGGCCCAGATGGTCATCCAGGAAGGTCAGCGTAGCGGACAGCTCGTCGTCCTCACCGACAAAGTCTCCTTCGCGTACGAAGGCCGTCCCATCGTCCAGGACTTCTCCACGATGATCATGCGCGGCGACAAGGTCGGCATCATCGGATCGAATGGCGCTGGCAAGACGACGCTGCTGCGGATCCTGCTCGGCAAGCTCGCGCCGCAGCAAGGCTCCGTCCGACTCGGAACCAACCTCCAGATCGCCTACTTCGACCAGCTCCGCGAACAGCTGCGCGAGGACGCGACCGTCCAGGACAACGTCGGCGATGGCTACGACTCGATCACCATCAACGGCCGGTCACGGCATATCATCGGCTACCTGCAGGATTTCCTGTTCTCCGCCGAGCGGGCGCGCACGCAGGTGCGGTTCCTGTCAGGCGGTGAACGCAACCGCGTGCTGCTGGCCAAGCTGTTCGCCAAGCCCGCGAACGTCATCGTGCTCGACGAACCCACGAACGACCTGGACACGGAAACGCTGGAACTGCTGGAGCAGCTGCTGGTCGACTTCCAGGGGACCGTGCTGCTGGTGAGCCACGATCGGTCGTTCCTGAACAACGTCGTGGGCAGTACGATCGTCTTCGATGAAGGCAACGTCCGCGAGTTCGTGGGCGGGTATGACGACTGGCTGGCACAAAAAGCCAACCAGTCGCGCGGCGCCTCTGACAAGAACTCGTCAGGCGAGCGAACGGGTCCCAAGAATGGCGTCTCGGGAGACAGCGGCACGAGTACCTCGGAGGCGGAGACCGTGGCGGCCGCAAGCAACAAGCGGCGACTGAAGTTCAAGGAACAGCAGGAACTGACGAACCTGCCGGCGCGCATCGAGAAGATGGAAGCCGCCATCGCCGCCATCCACGAACAGATGGCCGATCCCGGATTCTACCAGCAAGGCCCCAACACGATCGCCGACACGACCAATCGACTGCAGGAACTGCAATCGCAGTTGGCCAGTTCGTACGCGCGATGGGAAGAGCTGGAGGCCGCTGCGGGCGGTTGAGGAGGCAGCGATTCGCCAACACTGCGCCTCGATGGCCCGACCTGTTCCTCACGGGCGACGTATCTTTTCGAACTCATCGCCCGACGTCCACCGCGGCATCTCGGGTTGGTCGGCGATCGCACAGCCCGTGTAGAACAGCAACTGCGCGTCCTGGATCGCTCCGCGCAGATCCCAGTCGGGATTGTATTCGTCGCTCGGCTGGTGGTAGTGCGTCTGCACCCACGCCTCGCGCTGCTCACGCCCCCATCCCTCGGGCTTGCCGATCACTTCGATGCCCGAATGCAGATAGATGCCGGGAACGCCGATCTTCGCGAGGCTGAACTGGTCGGAGCGGTAGTAGTATCCGCGATCGGGAAACCGGTCGGGCACGACGAGTCGACGCTGCCAGCGCGCGAAACGTTCGACGTGCGCGTCGAGGTCCGACTTGCCCTTGCCGATCACGTTGATGTCGCGCGTGGGACCAAGAGTATTGATGCCGTCGATGTTGATGACGGCGGCCATGTCGCGCGACGGCACCGCCGGATGGGCCGCGAAGTACTCCGAACCCAGCAAGCCCTGCTCCTCGGCACCAACCGACACGAACAGGATGGAACGCCGAGGCCGTTCGGGCAGGCTGGCGTGGGCGCGGGCGATCGACAGCAGAACGGAGACGCCCGACGCGTTGTCAACGGCGCCGTTGTAGATGTTATCTCCCTGCTCGTTGCGCTCGGCGGCCATGCCGATGTGGTCATGGTGGGCCATGTAGACCAAGGCCTGCCGGCTGAGCTGCGGGTCGCTGCCGGGCAGTAGCCCCACGACGTTGGCCGTGTCGCGTTCGCGCACTTCGCTGTGGATCGCCAGTGACACGCGCGCGTTGAGTGGCACTGGACGGAACTCACGCTTCTCGGCCGACTGCCGCAGCGTTTCCAGATCCAAGCCCGAAAACTGGACCAGCCGCCGCGCGGCGTCGTCGGTCATCCAGCCCTTGAACTCGGTCCGCGGCCCCGGCTGGTCGCGCAGCTCGAACTCCTCGCCCGTCCACGAGGTCTGCACCACGCGATATGGATAGCCAGCCGACTCGTCGGTATGGATGATGATCGCACCGGCCGCTCCTTGCCGCGCGGCACTGGCATACTTGTAGTCCCAGCGTCCATAGTAGAGACGCGTCGAACCGCCGAATCGTTGCGGATCGCTCGCGGGATCGTTGTTCATCATCAGCAGGATCTTGCCGCGCAGATCCATGCCCTTGAAGTCGTCCCAATCGTACTCGGGCGCGACGATCCCGTAACCGACGAACACCACCTCGGCATCCTGCACCTCGACGCGCGGCACCGGCCGGCCACTGGTCACGATGAAGTCGTCCAAGTACTTCAATTCCAACTGCTGGCCCTCACGACCAAACGTCAGCGTCTTGGGAGCCTGGGACAGCACGCCCACGAGCGGCACGGACTGAAACCAGCCGCCCTGCGGCGCGGCCGCCAGCAGCCCCATCGACTCGAACTGCGTGGCGATGTACTGCTGGGCAAGTTCATCGCCACGCGATCCGGGCCCGCGTCCCTCCAGCAGATCGCTGGCGAGGAAACGGATATGCGAACGCAACGACGAATCGGTCACCTGCGCGAGAGCGGCCCGCTGCTGGTTCTCGGGCGGCCCCTCGTCCTCGCCGCGCACCGTCCCGGCGAGACACAGCGTGGCCGCCAGCCAGACCATCCACACCGGGACGGTAGACCGACACCGATCCGCAATTTCGCTCGATCGTATCGCCTGCATCGTGATCAAAGTGAATCCTCCTCATCCATGATATCGCGTACACTTACCCAGCGTTCACTCGTTCGCGCACTCAGGCGTTGCGGCGTTTCCGGGGCGACTCGTAGGCACCGGCCTGCATGGCCAGCACCAAGTCGGATGACGTGAAGTCGCCGTCGCAGTTCCAATCGCCATCGCCGTACGTCGCGTTGCCCAGCACGGCATCCTCGTACACTCCGCGCTGGAAGATCTGCACGAGGTCGCTGCTGTTGAACAGACCGTCCAGATTGACGTCCCCAACGCTGGTCTGCAAGATCTCCTCGATCATGTAGTCCATGTCCAGCTGGTCCGTCTTGCGGTCTCCATTCAGGTCCAGGCGAGTATCCTGCGCGCGGATCGCGGCACAGAGCAGGTCGATGTCCACGAGGTCGACACGCGAGTCGCCATTGAAGTCCCCGGCGAGCGGCGGCGTGGCGGACGGCGCGACGCCCGGTGAACCGCCCATCTCGAGACTCGCCCTCCAGACTTCGCCGCGTCCGTAGTCGATCGGCTGCGTGCTCGCCGGCTGCGGCAACTCCAGCGAA
>JBIIEC010000082.1:0-16768 GCA_044238045.1 Pirellulaceae bacterium
AGCAAACGGGGGAGCGAGGCAGGGGGACGCCTGGCCTGTGTCACAGGCCTGTGTTACCGGCCGGGGTGACCGGCAAGTGTCACCGCAGGGTAAATCGACGGCGACACGCTCGGGGATCCGCATCGGTCGAGGGCTCCGCGAGGCCGCATCGGGCCGATGCGGCCGACGCTGGCCACGGAGACCCGACGCGGAAAGTCACCACGCCGCGCGTGTCGGTTGCCGATCGGCCAGCGGTAGCGAAATCCGAGTCGAAAATTCGCGTCGACCGCCTCTTGGCAACCCTCCAGAGTAACGGCGAAGACCGGGGGTCGTAAACCGGGGAGTTCCCCCCTGTCAAGGATTTACCCGTGGCTCGGTGTTTCCACCCGCCTTGCGCCCCCGTTATAATGCGACCGCCGTCGAGGTGGCCAACCGACCTGATCGAGTTGGCGTGTTCGTCGAGCACTTTGCCCGCAGCGTCCGGATCGCTGGATGCGCGGGCCTCCCGGCATGGCCGCTCGCGCGCCACGTCCGGGCCCACCCGGTTTCCCCGCCAACGATCTTTCTTGAACAGTCAGGAGATGACACACAATGCCGATCAAACCGAGTCGACGTAAATTCATGCAGGCCTCTGCCGCCGTGGGCATGGGCTACTGGGCTGCGGGCGGCGTGAGCCTCGCGCAGTCCAAGTCGCCGAACGAGCAGATCCAGTTTGCCTGCATCGGCATCGGTGGCAAGGGACGCAGCGACTCGGCCGATGCCGCTCGTCACGGCCAGGTGGTCGGCGTGTGCGATGTCGATGCCACGACGCTGGAGCGTACCGAAGGCCGCTTCAAGGAAGCCAAGCCCTACTATGACTATCGCCGCATGCTCGACGAACTCGGCGACAAGATCGACGCCGTGACCGTCAGCACGCCCGACCACACCCATGCGGTCGCGGCCGTGATGGCGATGAAGATGGGCAAGCACTGCTTCTGCCAGAAGCCCATGTCCCGTTACATCTACGAAGCCCGTGTGATGGCCGACATCGCGCGGGAGAAGGGCTTGGCCACGATGATGGGCAACCAGGGCACCGCCCTGGACAGCCTCCGCAAGCAGGCCGCGATCATCAAGTCGGGCATCCTCGGCAAGATCAGCGCGGTCCACGTCTGGACGAACCGCCCGGTGTGGCCGCAGGGCATCGAGCGTCCGAAAGACGTGAAGGGCAACCCGAACTTCATCCACTGGGATGAATGGCTCGGCCCCGCTCCGTACCGTCCGTACCACGAGGCCTACCACCCGTTCAAGTGGCGCGGCTTCTGGGACTTCGGCACCGGCGCCCTGGGCGACATGGCTTGCCACACGGTCAACATGCCGTACATGGGCCTGGGACTGCGCGATCCGATCGCGGTGACCGCCGAATCGTCGGGCCACAACAAGGAGACCTATCCGGGCTGGTCGAAGATCCACTTCGAGTTCCCGGCCAAGGACAACCGCGGGCCGGTCGATCTCTACTGGTACGATGGCGGCAAGCGGGTCGACCAGGCCATGCTGAAGGGCGCCGAACCGGTCGAGAGCGGCGCGCTGATCGTCGGCGAAGCCGGCAGCCTCTACTCGAAGGGCGACTACGCCGACGACTACCAGATGCTGGGCTTGGAAGACCCGAAGAACGTCGAGTTCGAGAAGTCGCCCGGTCACTTCGAGGAATGGGTCAACGCCATCCGTGGCGAAAAGCCCGCCACCTCGAACTTCCAGAACTACGCTGGCGGCCTCACCGAAACCATCCTGCTCGGCAACCTCGCCGTCTGGGTCGGTGACAACAAACGCGTCGAATGGGACGCCGTCAACCTGAAGTCGACCAACATGCCGGAACTCGCGCCCCTCGTAAAGCCCGAGTACCGCGAAGGCTACTCGCTGTAAGCTGGCCAGCTTGCAGTCGTTGGCCAACTTGCAGTTGTTGATTCGAGAAAACGAAAGCGGCTCCGGAGCGATTTCCGGAGCCGCTTTTTTTGTTGCGCCCCGGGAAGGGGAGCTGGACGTGAAGGAGCAATGCTCTCGTGAGGCCGCCGTTAGGCGTAGATCGGCGGAACGCCCTGCTGCGTGTGCAGTTCGGCGACGAGTTCCAGCGGCAGGCGAAGGCCCTTGACCAACTGGCGGAGGTAGTCGGCCTCGGCCTTCGTATCCAGCTGCATCGCCATCAGCGAAAGCGTGTACACCTGCTTCTCCATCCCCGACGGGATCGAGTCGACGAACTCCGCGACGTTGATGGGACGGGCAAACTCGGTACGCAGGAACTGCACCGTCTCGTTCGAGGTGTCGCCAACCTGCTGGAGGATGAACCGCTGCTCGTCTTCCGTGATCTGTCCGTCCACCTTCGCCGCGTTGATCATGGCGCGAATCATCAGCACGGCCTGCTCCTGCTGCGAGGGCGCGGCGGGACGGGCGACGGCCAGCGACGGCTTCGCCTCGGGGCGGCGCTGGCCAAAGATGTCGGTCGGGAAACCGGCGGGAGCCTGGGCCTGCGGCTGCTGCGGAGCGCGAGTCTGCGTCTGCGCCTGCGGCTGCTGACGCTGCGAAGTGGGAGCCGCGCCGCCGCGGTTGACCCCCAGCATGTCCTCCAGGTCCTTGGCACTCACCTGTCCCTGGCCCGACGGCGGACGCGTGGATCCCGACTGCGTCTGCGGCGCGGGGCGCGAACCGCCGAAGATCTCGGTCAGGATGTCGGTGCCGCTGGGAGCCCGGCCCCCTGAAGCTCCACCCCCGGGGGCTCCCGCACCCCCACGCAAAATACTCTCCAGGATCTCGATCGGATTCATGGCTCTCGTCCTCAATTCAGGAAGGCTGGTACCTTGGTTTCCCCTGCATGCGTTCGACACGCACCGCACGACGTCCGGCCCGCCCCTGCGGACCCTGGCGTGACGGGGTCAGTATGCCAGCCCACCCGGGGGATTCCAAGAGGGACAATCCCCCCCACGCTCGCCTGGGAATCGAAGCGAGCTGACCACCGAGCGTCAGTCGCGCGAACCGGGCGTGATGTTCAGCGTCTGCCGCTCGCCGTTCCGCAGCACGACGACCGTCGTCGGCTCGCCGGCCTTCAACGCTTCGATGGCGTAGGTGTAGTCGTAGATGTTCTCGATCTTGCGACCGGCCAGTTCGACGATGACGTCGTCCTTCTGGATCCCCGCCTTGGCCGCCGGTCCATTCTTGGCGGCCCCGGACAGCTTCACGCCCTTCACGTCGGTCTGCGAATAGTCGGGAATGGTTCCCAGGTAAGCCCGCAGCGCAGCCCGCCGCTGGCCCTCGGCCGGAGCGGCCTGGGCGACGTAGTCGGGAGCGTCCGCCTGCGACGCCACGCCCCGCGCCACCAGCGCCATGAACTGGGCGATCTTCGCCGCCCCCTCATAGTTCAGCTTGTCCGGCGTGTCGCGCGGCGTATGGTACTCCTCGTGCGAACCGGTGAATGCCGCCAGGATCGGAACGCCATGCAGGAAGAAGACGCTCGCGTCCGTCGGAATGTAGCTGTCGTTCTGCACGGTGATCGGCAGCCCCAGCGCCGCGTTGCGTTTCTCAATCTCCCCCGGCCAGCGACGCGACGAGCCTACGCCCTGCAGGATCAGCTTCTTGTCCAGGCGACCCACCATGTCCAGGTTCAAGCAGGCCGAGACATACGGATAGAGCGGATACATCAGGGCCTGCGGCAGGCCGTGACCCGGAGCTGCGCCGTCCTCGGACTTGCCCTCCTCGGACTTGCCTTCATCCGTCTTTTCCCCCGCTGCCGCGTCTTTCCCGGCATCCTGCGGCTCGGATTCCTCTTGCCCATCCAGAGCCCCAGGCACTCCCGCATGCGCGTACGCCAGGATCTTCCCCTCCATCTGTTTCACGAAATGGTTCGCGCCGATCAGGCCATCTTCTTCGCCCGACCAGCCGATGAACCAGATGTCGCGTTCGGCCTTGAGCGTCCCGCGGCGGCGGGCGTCGGCCAGCCATTCGGCCATCTCCAGCATCGCCGCCACGCCTGACGCATTGTCGTCAGCGCCGAAATGGATGCCCGTTGATTCACCATCGCGGGCCAGCGACGCGCCATGCGATCCCTCTCCCAAGTGATCCACATGCGCGCCCACCACCACCACCTGCTCGCTCGGCTCCGCGCCGACCTGCAAGCGGCCGATCACGTTGCGGCCTGAACGCTGCGTCTGGTCGATGGCGACTTTGGCCGAGAGCGATACGTCGGGAATCTCCAATCCCATCTGCATCGCGCCGGTATCGAGCTCATCCTGCAGCGTCTTGAGCGACTTGCCCGCCCGCGCCAGCCACTGCTCGGCGACTGCGTCGGAGACGCTCAGGATCGGCAGTTCGTAGCTGGAGAGCGAGCCGTCGAACTGCAGCCGCACCAACTGTTCCTTGACGCTGGAGTTTGGTCCGCTGACGAGAATCAGTCCATGGGCGCCCCGGTCTCGCGCGAGCATGGCCTTGTAGCGCAGGCTGGCGTGCCGGGCGAGATACTGGCGCCGCTCGGGCGCCACTTTTTCCGGCAGGAAGCGGAAGGCCAGGATCCACTTGCCCGCCACGTCCAGATGCACGAACGAGTCGTACTCCTCCTGCGATTCGCCCGCCGGCGCGGCCATGCCGTATCCCGCGAAGACGATCGGCGCGGCCTTGAACTCGCCCGATCCGGAAAAACCCAGCGGCACCCAGTCCTTTTCAACCACCAGCTCGCGATCGCCAGCCGACAGTCGGTTGGCGGGGCCCAGCTTCACGCCGGAAGTAAACTGAAACGGCTGGAACCAGCCGTCGTCATCGCCGCCAGGAGCCAGTCCCAACTGATCGAAGTAGGCGGCCACGTACGCCGTCGCCAACTGTTCGCCCTCCGTTCCCGTGCGGCGTCCCTTGAGTTCCGGACGGCAGAGGTAGTCCACATGACGACCGATGTCGACCGGCGAGCAGTCCGGTGCGCTCTGCCCCGCCGAATTCCGCGCCGCTTCCGTGGCCGCCGTGACATCCACCACCGCCCGGGATGGATCGATCCCCAGCGACTTCAACGCCTGCTCATGATTCCAGTCGGCCAGGAAGATCTGCGACTGGCCATCGGCCGTCCGCCCGCTGGTCCACGCCAGCTTCTTGCCGTCCGGCGTGAACACGGGCAGGCCATCGAACTTGTCCGTATGCGTCACGCGGACCGGAGGCGTCTGGCCTGCCGCGTCCACGAGATAGACCTCGAAGTTTCCAAAACCATGCAGGTTCGTCGCGAACACCAGATACTGGCCGGAAGGATGGTAGAACGGCGCCCACGACATGGCTCCAAGCCGCGTCAGCGTCTTGACGTCGGTACCATCCAGGCGCATCGACAGGATCTCGGCGGTAGCGCCGTCGGGAGCGAACCGGCGCCAGCAGAGCCGCTGGCCGTCCGGCGAAAAGAACGGGCCGCCATCGTAGCCTTCGACCTCCGTCACGCGGCGCACGTTTGAACCGTCCGCGTTCATCACATACAGTTCCATGAAGAACGCCGGATCGGACTCCAGCCGCTGCTGCTCCTCCGCGCTCAACGGCCGAGCATACGCGTGCCGATTCGACGCGAAGGCGATCAGCCGACCGTCGGGCGAATACGAGCCCTCCGCGTCGTAACCGCGGGCGGGCGCGAGCGGCTCGTAGGTCTTCTTGCTGCGACTGTAACGATACAGATCGTAGTGCGGATCGTAGTCCCAGCTGTAACGCCGCGTCGTCCCCGCTGCGCGGTCGGCCATCTCCTTCTCCTGCTTGGCCCGCGCCTCCGGATCGTCGTGCGTCGACGCGAAGAGAATGTCATCACCCGACGGATGAATCCACGCGCAGGTCGTCTTGCCCTGCCCCGGCGACACCCGCTCGATGTCCCCCGTCTCGAAGTCCAGCACGTAGATCTGGAAGAACGGATTGCCCGCCTCCCGTTCGCTTTGGAAGACCATCTGCCGTCCATCGCGGCTGAAGTAACCTTCGCCCGCGCGACGCCCTTCGAACGTAAGTTGCCGGATATTGCCCAGGAAGGCGGCTTCCTTCTCGGGACGCAAGTCGGGGTCGGCGGCGTCCGCGGCGGCCACCGCCGGGGGGGCCTCCTGGGAACGAGCCGACGCGTCCTGGGCCGTCAACCGCGTCGGCGCGGCGGCCAATCCCAAGAGCCCGACCACCATCGGGAGCAGTCCCAGCCATCGCCTGGACGGACCTCGTTCCACCCTTGGAGCCGCGGACACAATCGACAGCGACGGCCTCTCGAGCGACTCGGACGAGCCAGACAAGCTCACCATGTTTCAACCTCTTGGCAGAAAGGACTGGAGCGGATCGCGCAACCGGATCGCCGCGCCTGCAATGGCATCCGCGAGCGATCCCGGCGCACGCCCCTTGCGGAGACCTGCCTGATTGTAGGTCGGCCACCGCAGGAATAGAACCGCCGGCCCCCGCCGCGTCGCCCGTTCGGACCAGGCAAACCGCAGCGACGGATCGGTTTGCAACAACCGCGGAGCCTCTGCCGGCACACGGTCGCACGAGGTGGCAGCCTGCCCGGAAGCTCCCTAGAGACAGACGGCTTTGGCGTCTGGTAGGATGACGAACCCTGCGCGGGCGGTCTCGCCGTCCGCCGCGACGGAGTCACTCACCGCAGCGACCAGCCACTAGAATTCCCGCGAGGCTTCGCACGCCGCGGGAAACGGCACCGCCGGTTCCACCCCACGGATTCGACTCGGAAACGCGATGCGGTCCTCCCGGAAGAGGCCTCCCGCGAACCACCCGGTCTTCACGATTTTCAGGAGCACAAGAAGGATGCCATCTTCGTTCGCCCGACTTTGCGTCTTGGTTCTCGCATTGATGAGCACATCGCGCGCGATGGCCGAAGACTGGCCGCAGTGGCGAGGTGCCGACCGGACCGACCGCTCGCCGGAAACCGGCCTGCTCAAGGAGTGGCCGAAGGACGGACCGCCGCAGGTCTGGATCTACCGCGATTGCGGCCTCGGTTACTCGGGAGTGGCCGTCGTGGGCAACCAGTTGTTCACGATGGGTGCGCGGGACGGCAAGGAACTGCTGATCTGCGTCGACGTGACGAAGGGCGAGCAGTTGTGGGCTGCGGAGGTCGGGAATGTGCTGGCCAACGGCTGGGGTGACGGCCCACGCAGCACGCCGACGGTGGACGGAGAATTCGTCTACGCCCTCGGTGGCGAAGGCGACATCGTGTGCGCGAAGTGCTCCGATGGCTCCGTGGCCTGGCGCAAGAAGTTGCAGGACTTCGGCGGCTCGGTCCCCAACTGGGGCTACACCGAATCGGTGCTCGTCGACGGCGATCGCCTCGTCTGCACTCCCGGTGGCGACCAGGGCACCATGCTGGCGCTCAACAAGACCAATGGCGAGAAGATCTGGCAGTCGGCCGACATCAAGGATCCGGCGCACTACGCGTCGCCAATCATCGCCGAACACAACGGCATCCGACAGTACATCCAGCTCACGGAAAAGAGCGTCCTGGGCGTGAACGCCGAGACGGGCGCCCTGGTATGGCGCGCCGACTGGCCCGGCAAGGTGGCCGTGATCCCCACGCCGATCTTCCACGAAGGCAGCGTCTACGTGACCGCCGGCTATGGCGTCGGCTGCAACCTGTTCCGCATCGACGAGAACAACCAGGCTCATGCCGTCTACAGCGAAGACAACATCAAGGTGATGAAGAACCACCACGGCGGCGTCATCCTGCTGGACAAACACATCTTCGGCCACTCCGATTCGGTAGGCTGGGTCTGCCAGGACCTGGCGACGGGCGAGCAAAAGTGGCGGGAACGCAGCGCGCTGGGCAAGGGCGCCGTGACCTATGCCGACGGCATGCTGTACTGCGTCGCCGAGGAGGGCGGCGAAGTGGCGCTGGTGGAAGCCAGCACCGAAGGGTTCTCCGAAAAGAGCCGTTTCACTCTGACGCCGCAGACCGAGAAGCGGAATCCCAAGGGCCGCATCTGGACGCATCCGGTGATTGCCAACGGCAAACTGTACCTACGCGACCAGGACCTGCTGTTCTGCTTCGACGTGAAGCAGAAGTAGCTTCACCCACGCGGACGCAAACGAGAACCGCCGGCCGGGAAAGGTCGAATAACGAAAGGCGCGGAACATGACTGGCCGTACCCAGGCGACGATGGCGGTACTGTCGGTTCACGGAGGAACAGGCATCGAACAGGGCGAGCGATCGCGCCGCAGGCTTGGCGTCCGCTCGCAGGTTGCCCGCCGACTGCTGCTGGCCGCGTTCGTCGCCTGCGGCCTCGGGGTCGGATCGGCCCAGGCCGATGATCCGCCTCCTGGCCCCGACGGCATCAAGGCCGGGCATTCGACCCACGGTGAGGTGTTCAACGAAGGTCCGCGGCAAGCGGCCTACCGCATCGAGGGCGCCGGCCGCGTGCGCTGCGTCCAAGGTTCGAATCGCCTGGAAGTCCAGGCCCTGCTCCACCAGGGACTCGGACAGCTGCACGGATTCTGGTACTTCGAGGCCGAACGCACCTACCGGCAGGCCGCCGCACTCGAGCCCGACTGCGCGCTCGCCTACTGGGGCATGGCCATGGCCAATGCCAACAATCGAGACCGCGCGAAGAAGTTCCTCGAGGAGGCATCCCAGCGCAAGGACAAGTCTTCCGCCCACGTCCGCCAGTACATCGAGGCGTTGGAGGGACTGCTGAAGAACGATGACGAGAACGTGGCATCGCAGGAGTATGTCAAGAAGCTCGAGGCGATCCTCTACGATCATCCGGACGACATCGAGGCGAAGGCGTTCCTGGCGCTGCAGCTCTGGCAGCGTCGCGACAAGCAGCAACCGTTCAGCCACATCGCCGTCGACCAGCTGCTCCAGCAGGTGCTGGACGTCGAGCCGATGCATCCGGTGCACCACTACCGCATCCACCTCTGGGATGCGGACAAGCCCGAACGGGCACTCGCTTCCGCGGCGCTCTGCGGACAGTCGGCTCCCGACGTCGCCCACATGTGGCACATGCCCGGACATACCTACTCCCGGCTGAATCGCTTCGTCGACGCCGTCTGGCAGCAGGAAGCCTCCGCCCGCACCGACCACGCCCGCATGATGCGCGACCGTCTGCTGCCGGACCAAATCCACAACTTCGCGCACAACAACGAATGGCTCATCCGCAACCTCGTCTTCCTCGGACGGCTCCGCGATGGCATCGACCTCGCCATCAACATGATCGAGCTGCCGCGGCATCCCAAGTACAACATGGTCGCCAAGGACGGGTGCAGCGCCAGCTACGGACGCCAGCGGCTGATGCAGGTCCTGCACGTGGGTGAGCTGTGGGAGGAGACGCTGCGTCTGGCGAACACGCCGTACCTCGACGCGACCGATGTCCCCAAGGAACAGGTCGCATGGCACCGCATGGTCGGCCGCGCCGCCTATCGGCTGGGACGCGAAACCGAAGGCGACCAGCAGCTGGCGGAGCTGGCCGCGAGGCTGTGCGAGAAGCAGGCGGAGCGTCGGATGGCGATGCTGAATGCCGAGAAGGAAGCCCGCGCGGCCGGCAAGAACGCCGAAGAGATCACCAAGGCGGGTGTCGAAGCCGGCGATCGCCTGCGAGGCGACCTCGAACCGATCGAGCGCGCCGTCCAGGAACTCGAAACCCTGCGACTGGCCGACGACGACCGCTGGGCCGATGCGCTGAAGCGAACCGAAGGCGGCCATGACCTCGACGCCTTCTGGCTCGCACGCCTCCACCTGCACGCCGGCCAGCCGGACCAGGCGATCGAGAAGCTGCGCGAGCGGGTGAACGCCGAACCCCAGGCCACGCTGCCCCTGGCCCATCTGGCCGACCTGCAGTGGCGACTCGGCCGACTGCACGAAGCGCGCGAGACGCTCGAGAAGCTACAGGCCATCTCGGCCCACATCGACCTCGACGCCCCGCCCTTCGCGCGACTCGCGCCGCTTGCCGCCCAGTGTGGTTGGGACCGCGACTGGCGCGGGACCTGGCAACCCTCGACCGATGTCGGCGCGCGGCCCGAACTCGACAGCCTCGGCCCCATCCGCTGGCAGCCGCAGCCGGTGGCGTCCTGGAGCCTCGTGAATGTCGCCGGTCAGACCGTATCGCTCAGCGACTACCAAGGACGCCCGATTGTCATCCTGTTCTACCTCGGCTCCGGTTGCCTGCACTGTGCCGAACAACTGCAGGCGTTCGGGCCGCAGACCGAAGCCTTCCGCGCCGCCGGAATTGAGCTGCTGGCCATCAGTTCCGACAACGGCGACGGCCTGAAGAAGTCGCTGGAGAACTACCAGGGCGGCTTGATCCCCTTCCCGCTGCTGGCCGATCCGGAACTGGCCGTCTTCAAGCAGTATCGCGCGTTCGACGATTTCGAGAACAAGCCGCTGCACGGTACCTTCCTGATCGATGGCTCGGGCCAGTTGCGCTGGCACGACATTGGGCATGAACCTTTCATGGACCACGGCTTCGTGCTGGCGGAGGCCAAACGGTTGCTGAACGTCCAGTCGGCACCGGCCGCGAAACCGCTCGCCGTTCCCGGTCTCACTCCGCCCGTGGCCGTTTCGCAGAACGGCGGCCGCTGAGCGGTCGCGTGTGCCACACCTCCGCCCGACCATCGCCAACCGCTGCCTGGCAGGGGATAGCCTGCAGCGACCCCGCGAGCGATGGCAGCCAGCATGCCAGCATGCGGCTCCTGTCTTGACGGTCTGGCAGCGTTTCCTGATACTCCGCGACCCGCAGCCCGGTCGCGGTCCACGACAGTCCCCTTCGTGCCTGATTCCCGAGTGCCCCGCGACGCCGTTCCTGAAGAGCGAACTACGATGACGACCGACCTGGACTTAAAAGAGTACTGCGAACGTACCGCGGCCCGCGCCAAAGCGGCGGCGACCCAACTGTCGTTGCTCACCGGGCAGCAGAAGAATGACTGGCTGGTGAAGTCGGCTGGCATGTTGCGTCGCCATGTGGACCGCATCCTGGCCGCCAACCAGCGCGACCTTGAAGCCGCTCCGGGATACGGCCTGACCGCGGCGCAGGTCGATCGGTTGAAACTGAACGGAGACCGCGTCGAGGCGATCGCGCTGGGCATGGAACAGGTGGCCATGCTGCCGGATCCAGTGGGCGAGATGATCGACTCGTCGATCCGCCCGAACGGCCTGCGGATCAGCAAGGTGCGAGTCCCGCTGGGCGTGGTGTTCTTCATCTACGAATCGCGGCCCAACGTCACAGCCGACGCCGCGGCCATCTGCGTGAAGAGTGGCAACGCGGTGATCCTGCGTGGCGGCAAGGAAGCGGCGCACAGCAGCCAGGCGATTGCGGACCTGCTGGCCGAAGCGGCGGAGCCGTGTGGATTGCCGGCCGGTGCCGTGCAGCTGGTGCAGACCCGCGATCGCGCTGCCGTCAGCCACTTCCTGGCGCTCTCGCGTTACATCGACGTGGCGATCCCGCGCGGTGGCGAAAGCCTGATTCGCCGCGTCGCTGCCGAAGCGACCATGCCGGTGATCAAGCACTTCGACGGCAACTGCCACGTCTATGTCGATGAATACGCGAGCCTGCCGATGGCGGAGCAGATCACGGTCAACAGCAAGTGCCATCGCATGGGCGTGTGCAACGCGGCCGAATCGCTGCTGGTACACCGAGCCGTCGCGAACGACTTCCTGCCGCGAGTCGCGGAAGCGCTGGCGGCGCACGAGGTCGAGATCCGCGGCGACGAGGCCACGCGGCGACTCGTCCCGCGCGCCAAACCGGCAACCGAGGACGACTACCGCGCCGAGTTCCTGGGCCCCGTGATCTCGGTCAAGGTCGTCGATTCGCTCAGTGAGGCCATCGACCATATCAACGAATATGGCTCGCGACACACCGACGCCATTGTGACGGACAACTTGCGGCACGCGAGGGAGTTCACCCAGCGTGTCGACAGCTCGGCGGTGATGGTCAACGCCAGCACACGGTTCAACGACGGCGGCGAATTCGGACTGGGCGCCGAGATCGGCATCAGCACCGATCGCTTCCACGCCCGCGGCCCCTGCGGCCTGCGAGAGTTGACCAGCTACAAGTACATCGTGGAAGGCAGCGGACAGGTCCGGTAGCCCGCGTGGCAGCTTGCGGAACGCCGGGAACAGCAGCGCGGCGCGAACAGCGATTCGCGACGGGATCGAGCGAAAAAGGAGTTTCGCGATGAAACACTTCGAATGGCCGGTGGAGTTGACGCCCGAGGAACGCAAGTGGCTGTCGCCGGACTCACCGGCCACCGCGCGCGGCGTGCCGGGAAGCGACGAAGCGGCTCGCGTCGGCGAGCGTTCGTTGACGCAACCGGATCCCGCCACGCTGCGCAGCCAGCTGGAAGTCCTGGATTCTTTCCACCAGGATGTCGCCAGCCGCTTTCGCGACGTGCTCTCGCGGGCGCTCAAGCGTCTCGTGGAGGTGCGTTTGAGCGAAGTGCGTTGGCTGGCCTACAGCCAGTTCGCTTACAGCCGCCCGGACCCGACCTGCTACTGCGTGCTCAAGGCCGCGCCGCTCCCCGTGCCGCTCGCGATGGACCTCACGCCTGGCTTCCTCTTCCCCATGCTCGACTGCCTGCTCGGCGGTGGCAAACGACCCTGTGAAGTGCCGGACCGACCCACGACGGCGCTCGAACAGCGGCTCGCACGTCGCCTCGTCCATTGGCTGCTCGATGAACTGCACGATGCCTGGGAGCCCCTGCTGGCCGTCGAGTTCTCGATCGAGCGGATTGAGAGCCAGGCGCAGCGCGTGCGGCTGGTGGCACCGATCGAGTCAGTGGTGGCGTTGGACTTCGAAGTGCACGTCGCCGGACAAGGGGGCATGCTCACGCTGTGCCTGCCGTATCGGGCGATCCGCAAGATGGTCGACAAGCTGATGGTGGGCGAGTGGCACACGCAGGATGCCAGCACGGTCGCTCCACGCTCCTAACCCGCCACGGCGTGATCGCACGCCGTGACTGCACGCCTTGACTGCACGCCTTGACTGCACGCCTTGACTGCACGCCTTGACTGGACGCCTTGACTGCACGCGATCAATTCGCGGCGAGAGCCTTACCGAACGACGAAGTTCACCAGCCGTCCAGGCACGACGATCTGCTTGAGGATCTGTTTGCCTTCCAGTTGCGGCGCGATCTTCGCGTCGGCCTTGGCCATCTCCAGGATCGCCGCCTCGCCGGCATCGGCTGCCACGACGACGGTGCCTCGCAGTTTGCCGTTTACCTGCACGGGGATCTCCAGCGTATCCTCCACCAGCCACGCCGTATCGGCCTCCGGCCAGGGATGGTAGGCCAGCGTCTCTCCGTGACCGAGGAGCTGCCAGAGTTCCTCGGCCAGGTGCGGGGCCATCGGGGAGAGCAGCAGGACCAGGGTCTCGACCGCTTGCCGGGGCCGCTGCGATTCCTTGGTGAAGAAGTTCACGAACTCCATCATTCGCGCGATGGCCGTATTGAAGCTCATCGCGTCGAGATCCTGGCTGACGACCTGGATCGTCTTGTGGATCACGCGCATCTGCGCGGGCGTCGGCTCGCCGTCGTGCAGACCCGGATGCAGTTCCAGGGTCTCGGCCTTATCGTCCACGACCAGTCGCCAGACGCGGTCGAGGAACTTGCGAATGCCATCCACGCCGTTCATGCTCCAAGGCTTCGTGGCCTCCAGCGGCCCCATGAACATTTCGTAGAGTCGCAGGGAGTCCGCGCCGTACTCCTCGACCACGGCATCGGGATTGACGACATTGCCGCGGCTCTTGGACATCTTGTTGGCTCGCGCGTCGATGCGGATCGACCGATTCGCTTCGATGACGAAATGGTCGCCCACCTTGGTCACCTGCGCGGGGTCGCACTGGACCACCTGCACAGGCCGACCATCGGCGGCGCGCACGTCCCGTCCCTCGGCATCCTTCTTCACCTGCTCCACGCTGACCCACGCGCCGTCGTCCGTCTGGTAAGCCGTGTACTCGGTCTCTCCCAGGATCATGCCCTGGTTGACCAGTTTCTGGAACGGCTCGGGCGCGGAGATGTGGCCACGATCGTGGAGCACATGGTGCCAGAATCGGGAGTAGAGCAGGTGGAGCACCGCGTGTTCGGCGCCGCCGACGTAGAGGTCGACGGGCATCCAGCGTGATTCTTTCTCGGGATCGACGAAGGCTCCGTCGTTGCGGGGATCGATGAACCGCAGGTAGTACCAGCAGGAGCCGGCCCATTGCGGCATGGTGTTCGTTTCGCGCCGATAGCGCCGACCATCCCGCTCGACATACAACCACTCCGGCGGTGCCTTGCCCAACGGCGGTTCCGGGCGGCCGATCGGCTTGTAGTCTTCCAGGTAGGGCAGGTCGAGCGGCAGTTCGCTGGGATCGAGCGGCCGCATGAGCCCCGTTGGCTGGCCGGCTTCGTCCAGTTCATGCAGGATCGGGAACGGCTCCCCCCAGAATCGCTGGCGGCTGAAGAGCCAGTCGCGCAGCTTGTAGTTCACGGCGGCGCGACCCACGCCCTGCGACTTCAGCTCCTGCGTGATCTTCTTCTTGAACTCCAGCGTCGGCGTCCCGTTGAACTCGCCGGAATTCATGGCGAGGCCGGTGTCGGTGAAGACCGCTTCACCGGCCAGCACGCGCTCGCGATCGACATCGGCCGCCTGCCCCGGGTCCACGACGGGAATGATCGGCAGGTCGAACTGCTTGGCGAACTCAAAGTCGCGGGTGTCGTGCGCCGGCACGGCCATGATCGCGCCGGTGCCGTAGCTGATCAGCACATAGTCGGCGATCCAGATCGGCACCGCGCGTCCGTTCACCGGGTTGATCGCATAAGCTCCCGTGAAGACGCCCGTCTTCGACTTCGCCAACTCGGTGCGTTCAAGGTCGCTCTTGTTCGCCGCCGCCTGGCAATACTGCGCGACGGCCTGCTTCTGCGTGGCCGTGGTCAGGCGTTCCACGAAGGGATGCTCGGGGGCGATCACCATGTAGGTGGCACCGAAGAGCGTATCGGGGCGCGTGGTGTAGATCCGCAGGACATCATCGCCGGGCCGGGCGGGCCAGGACTGCGCCTGCCGCGCGGACTTCCAGGCGTCGAACTCTGACGCGCCGCCCAGGAAGAAGTCGACTTCGGCTCCTTCGCTGCGGCCGATCCAGTTCCGCTGCAGTGCCTTGATGCTGTCACTCCAGTCCAGCGCGTCGAGCCCTTTCTCGAGGCGGTCGGCGTAGGCGGTGATGCGGAGCATCCATTGGCGCAGGGGAATGCGCTGCACGGGATGGTTGCCACGCTCGCTGCGACCGTCAATCACCTCCTCGTTGGCGAGGACCGTTCGCAGGGCCGGGCACCAGTTCACGAGCGCGTCGCACTGGTAGGCGAGCCGATGCGTGTCCTGATAACGGCGCACGGCCTCCTCGCCCTGGGTCGATACGTCCGCCGGAATCGGCAGCTCGGCGATCGGTCGCCCCTTCTGCTGCTCGCCATCGAACCAGGTGTCGAAGAGCACGAGGAAGATCCACTGCGTCCAGCGGAAGTACTCGACATCCGTCGTCGCCAGTTCGCGATCCCAGTCGTAGCTGAAGCCCAGCATCTTGAGCTGGCGGCGGAAGTTGGCGATGTTCTTTTCGGTCTGGATGCGCGGCGGCGTGTTCGTCTTGATCGCATGCTCCTCGGCGGGCAGGCCGAAGGCGTCGAATCCCATCGGGTGCAGCACCGCGTCGCCCTTCATGCGACGGTAGCGACTGAGGATGTCGGTGGCCGTGTATCCTTCCGGATGGCCCACATGCAGGCCGTCGCCGCTCGGATACGGGAACATGTCCAGCGCGTAGAACTTCCGGCCCGTGGGCAGGTCGGGCGCTCGAAACGTGCGATGCTCCTCCCAGTAGTTCTGCCATTTGGGTTCCAGGACGGCCGGGTTGTAGCGTGGCATGGAGGGTGACCTGCAGTGAGGAGCTTGGTTGCCGAGGCGCTTGGTTACCGAGGCTCGGACGGGGCGAGACGGAGCCTGACCGCGAACAGGGACTGCGAAACGACGGGCCGTTCACGGGCTTGGCCCGGGGAACTCGGCACCTCACTCCGGCCCCGGCTCGCGAGGACTACCGAGTATCGGCCGAATCCGCCGTAAAAGTCCGCGATTTTAACGGTTTCCGCAGGCAGGTCCAAGACCGAGGCCCCGGTTGTCAGGCCCGGGGGCCGGACGCCTGACCCGGCATCGCGAGACCAATGTGCCGGCGACTCGGCCCGCCCGCCCCGCGTTCGGACCGCCCCATGCCGCTCCTGCCCCGCTGCTGTTGCCTGCCTACGCGGACGCTATACTTGGGGCGTCCTCGCTGCCGGTCGGCCAGCGACGGCTTGCCGGTTTTGCCCCCGGGCGGGACCTTTTCCGGGTGATGGCAGTCCCTGGAAAGGAAGACCAGCACGCCGGATCAGGCGAAGGGCTCCAATGACAGTTGTGGACGGATCACGACTCCCATGTCTGGAAACTCCCCAGGAACGCGGCAACGAAAGATGCTCTACGGACAGCGAAACCTGATTCTGACCGAGGTCGAGCGTGACGCGATGCGCCGCGCAGGCAACTTCAACGCCAGCGTGCTCGACCACGTCCGCTCGCACGTGAAACCCGGCGTGACCACGGGCGAACTGGATCGCCTGATTCATGAATACACGCGGAAGCACGGCCACGAACTGGCCTGCCTGGGCTACCAGGGTTATCCGAAGAGTTGCTGCACCAGTGTCAACGAAGTGGTCTGCCACGGGATCCCCGGCGACTACCGGTTGGCAGAGGGAGACATCGTCAACATCGACGTGACGTCGATCGTCGACGGCTGGTTCGGCGACCAGTCGGAGACGTTCCTCATCGGCGACGTGAGCGATGAGGCGGCCGTCG
>JBIIEC010000449.1:0-4806 GCA_044238045.1 Pirellulaceae bacterium
CGGTCGGATTCGTACGACTTGCGCACCGAATCCAAGGAGAGGCTGATGCCGGCGAGAGTCAGCCACTGCCGGGCACGGCGTTGGAACTGGGCGGCCGTCTCGGAGGCTTCGAGCCGCCGCGAGGCTTGTTCCCGGCGACCGACCAGCATCTTCAGCTGGTGATTGAGTTCCCCGCGACGCTCGTGCAGTTCGGCCAGCGTGGCCGCCGCCTGGTCATGCTCCTGCTCCCAGGTCGCCAGACGCGCTTCGAAACCGCCCTTGGACAGGTCGTGCCGCAAGTCCGCCAGCGTGCAGCACTTGCCCAGCTGCTCGGCCAGATGACGCAGGATGCCGTCGCGTTCGCGCGACAGGTCGAGATACTCCTGGCGACGTTCGGCAATCGCCTTCAGCTCCCGGGCGCTCGACACGCCGTACTGGGCGATCAGTTCCTGGCGGCGCGTCGTGTTGCGTTTCGCGTCCCGCGCGATGCGATCCTGTTCGCGAGCGCCGTCGCGCCACTGACGATGCAGCGTCTCGTGCTCCTGGCGATGCTGGCGTGCCTGCTGCAGGCTCTGGTGCAGCTGCGCGACCTGATCGACGAGTCGATCGGACTTCTCATGCAGGCCGGCGCGGTCAAGCAGCGCCTGGACCTTCTGCTGCACGTCTCGCAGTTCGGCCTGTTTCTCGCGGCTGCGTTCGTGGTGTTCCAGCAGCCGCTGGCGCAGTTCGCTTGCCTTGGAGTCGGGTTGCGAGAGCTGCCGGAACTGCGTGGGCGTGATGGCCTCCGGCAGTCCGCCGGCCCGCAGGGCGTCGCGCCAGCGATTGCGGGCGTCTTTTAGCTGCGAGTTCAGCGTCGCCTTTTCGTTCTGCACGTGCTCGAGCCGCTGTTGGGCGGTTTGGCGTTGGGTTTCCAGAGGCTGCAGGTCGGACAGCTGATCGAGGTCTTCCTCGGCCTGCATCAGGCGTTCCTGCAGCGTATCGGCCGACGCCGGCAGCTGCTTGTCGAGTCGCCCGATCTCCTCGCGGCAGCGGCCCGCCTGCTTCACCAGCTCGCCAATCTCCTGGTGGCAGGACTCCGCGCGGCGTCGAGAAGCGAACTCGTACAGCGCCTTCACTCCCAGCGCGAGGGCCGCGACCAGCACGCCCAGGACGGCCACCGTGCCTCGTTCGTTGGTCGGCATGTTGAAGAAGCGGCCGAAGAGCGCGACGAGCAGGAAGATGGCGCCGAGCGCGAAGACCATGCCCAGCGCGATCACGTTCCGCCAAGGCAGCATCTCGCGTTTCGTCCAGGCGAATCGCTCCTCGCGGAGGTCCGTGAGTTTACGGTTGGCGGTATCGAGGCGTACCTGCGTCTCGATACGCGACTGCAGCAGGCGAACCTGCTGTTCCGCACGCTTCAGTGCCGTGCCCAATTCCGTGAACCGCGTGTTCTTCAAACTGGCGTTGAGCCGCGACTGCACCTGCTCCAGCGCTTCCTGCGCCGCCAGTTCGTCCTGCTCCACCGCCTCCAGCCGCTCGCGCACCTCGCGACACAGCCGCGCCGGCTCGCGCAACGACTCGATCAGTTCGTTGGTGATCAGCGGCATGGCGTCCATCCGGCCAGTGACCTTGATGCCGAGCCGTTCGAGTTCCGCCTGCAGTTCGAACTCGGTCTCCTCGATGCGCGTCTTCACCTGCTCCACCTCGGCGACCAGCGCCGCGATGCGGGATGAGCGATGGTGCAGCGATTGGATCGCGTCGGCGTGGTGGATCAGCGCCGGTGCGCGGCCGAGCTTGCTGGCCTGTTCATGCAGGTTGCGGCGACGGTTGCGGATTTTCTCCCACTGCTTGCGCTGCTCGCGAATCTGCTCGGCGAGCTGCCGGAGTTTCTGGAGTGCCTCGGCGGGGATCTTGGGCGTGTCGCCCAGGGCGGAGATCTTGCGATGCAGCTGACGAGCCTGCTTCCACTGCTCACGGAGTTTCGCGCGGAGGGCGACCTGCGCGACCAGCGGCGAGAAGCGTTCCTGGCCTTGCTCCAGTTCGCGAATCCGCGACTGCAACTGCCGCTGCTCCTCCATCAATCGCAACCAGCGCGGCGTGTCGGCCGCGTCGGAATCCCCACTGCCGCGGGCCGCGTCGATTCGATCAAGGAGCGTGTGCAGCGACTGGGGATCGCGACGGCGGAGGCGCGCCTGGCGGGCTTCCTCCAGCTGCTGGGCGACCTGCGAGATCGAGACGCGGTCGGCGCCGGCAGCGAGTCCGTAAAGCTGCTGGGCGGCCTGGGTGTCGCTGAGCGTACCGAGATGCTGCATCTCGCTGAGGCCCACGGCGAAGACATTGCGGAAGATCGCGTCGTCCACTCCGTGCAGCAGGGTCGTCAACGCGTGCTTGCCCCGAGGACTTCCGTCCGACGACAGCACGTTCAGTTCGCCTTCCGTGTCCTGCCGCAGCGCGACGTTGGACGCCAGGTGGCGATGCAGGCGAAAACGGCCTTGGGGTGAGGAGACCGTCATCTGGCCACCTACCTGGCCAGGATGGCGGGCCGGCACGAAACGGCTGTGGTGGCGCACCGAAAAGCCGTAGAGGATGCCTCGCATCAGATGCAGCAGCGTCGACTTGCCCGCCTCGTTCGGACCATAGATGACCGTAACCTGCGAGGACAGGTCGGGCAGCTGCAGATGCTTCCAGTGACCAAAGCTGTCAACTTGTACGTCCGTGATCTTCACCGCTTGTCACTCCTGTGCATCCAAGTCCAGAGGCGACTCGCCGCGCAACAGCTCGGCGCCCCAGTTGGCCACCTGCCGCCACATCTGCCGACGACCGTCAACCGATGCCTCCTGCAACTCCCGCGAAAGCCCCAGCAACACCCGCTGCCGATCCTCGGATTCGGGAACGTAGTCCAGCAGCGAACGCCAGCCGTCCGGATCCTCCTCCAGGCGCCGCACCGTGCGGAGGAAGTCGCCGAGAATCGAATCTTCGTCCCAAAGTTCCGCAGGCAGGTCGGCGGCCTGCCAGTCGATCGCCAGGGTCCAGCGATGGTCGCTGGACGCCTGTTGATTGAGCGTTCGAGACAGTCGTTCCGACGCGCCATCGGCCTCCAACTGACGCAGCAGCAGGTCGCAGGCCTGCGTGATTGTCCAGCCGAAGAGCCAGCCGTGGCGAGATCCTGAATCGGGCGGCAGCGTGGACAGAACGCGGACCATCTGGGACTGCAGCGCATCCAGCGTACCGCAGCCACTGGCGTCAACCGTCTCATGTCGCCAGCGCCAGAGGTCGGTCTCCAGCAGACGCAGGTCGCAGCGTCCCGGCTGGTACTCCACCAGCACGGCGCCGTGCGGTCCGCACTCGGCCGGACCATGGCCCTGCGGGCTTCCCGCATAGGCCGCCGCCTGCTTGCCGCTCAGCAGCACTTCGTAGCAACCGCGGCCTCCCAGGGCCCAGTAGTCCACGCCATTGTTTTCCAGGCCGCGTTTCGACACCTCGCCGTACACAGCCGCAATCCGCAGCGAAGACTCCTCCTCGCCCGCGTAGTCGGTGGCTCGCCAAGTCGCCTTGTGGTCGCTGCGTCCGAGCAGCCGAGCCAACAGCTTGCCGTCGCGACGATACTCCAGGGCCTGCACGTCGCCGCCCGCGAAACAGTGGACATGGGCGGGAAGTTTCAGCGGAGCCGGCCAGAGATCGAGGTCGTCCGCTCGACCGCCAAGCCAGTAGAAGGCAATCCCCTGCTCGCCCAGCCGGTCCCACTGCCGCAGCAGAAAGTCCAACGTGTAGGGGCAGGCCGAATCGAGCGACAAGAGGTCGCCTGTGGCCAGCACGAAGTCGACCTTCTGGTCGATCGCCGCCTGGATCACACGCTCCACGGCCTGGTAGGGAGCGTCCTGGAACGGTTCGCGCAGTTCCGCGGGGGTCTCCGTCACCCCGCCCATCGGCGATTCCAGACGCCAGTCGCTGGTATGCAGAAAACGAACTTTGGCGAGCGACATGCCGACCTCCTTGCCATCCACTCCGTTTCCTCGACAGCCCGTCAAAGAAAGGGAAGAGCGCCCGGCGAAATGTAAGAGCACCGCGCGGCGGCGACCGGTCCTGAAGGCCTGTCCCGTCGCAAAGCGGGCGGAACGAGCTTCCGTGACTCCTTCCACCCAACGGGCCGGAAGTCTAGCAATGATTGCGAAATCATCCTACGCTGATTTCGTCCCTACCTCCGCGCGAGCTGCTCGGACAGTCACGTGTTGAATGGCCTCAGCGGTGCTCGTGATTGACTTGCGCGATCGCGTCGCGAGCCAAATAAGCCGCAGGATTCTGCTCGCTCAACGCCCCTTCACCGCGCCAAATAAATATCCAAACAAAGCAACCACCGACACAAAAAAGATTCGCAGCGAAAACACTTGATAACACCGAGCGTTCTTTGAGTCGCCGAGATTCGATCGTATCCGCCGCGAGGGAGCCGGTCCTGACCATCGACGAGCGTATTGGCTCCGCGCAGGCAGCGGAATCATCCTCGCGTTGGGAGGCTTGTCCCTGTGCGAATGCCGGAAGCGGCTCGGTGCCGAGGAGCCACGCCTTCTGCGACGAGGCACGCGACGGGCGAGGCAACTTTCTCCGCGGCCTGCGACAAAACCTTTGACGCGCTCCGGCCGCTGCTTTTATGCTGCGAGAGCCTGAGCAGGAAAGGTCCTTTATCCATGAGGCGAACCTCTGCTGATCGCCCGCCCCGGGCTCCTGATGCGAACT
The DNA here is from genome assembly GCA_044238045.1 of Pirellulaceae bacterium. GTDB lineage: Bacteria > Planctomycetota > Planctomycetia > Pirellulales > Pirellulaceae > CAZUJM01. The sequence goes on from JBIIEC010000449.1 coordinate 4,690, forward strand.
GACCCTGACGACGACCTCCCACGAGCCCCGGGGCGGGCCCTTTCCGACGACGACGCGACACGTTTCTCTGGTCGCCCCCGTGGCGGCAACCGGGCGCGACGCTGGGGAGCCTGAAGT
>JBIIEC010000083.1:0-16748 GCA_044238045.1 Pirellulaceae bacterium
TGATCGCCGTCTGGCATTTCGGCTGGAGCCCCGCCCAGGAAGCCTCGGGACGACAGTGGCTGGCGCCGTTTGCCGCGCAACTGCTGGCCGATCCCTATGGCGTCGTGCGCTACGTCGCCGCCGGGGCATTGCGGACGCTGCCCGGAATGGACACAATCCGCTACGACTTCCTGGCCGACAACGCGGAGTGGAAGAGGGCCGTTGCCGACGTCACGCAGCGCTGGCTGGCGGAAGGAGGTCGGCAGAAGGGAACCGCCGTGCCGCCGGAGGCTGCGTCCGAGCCGCCGCCTGTTTCTCCGCCCGAGCGTGTGGAGCTTCCTGCGGAGACGCGTGGGCAAATCCTTTTCGATGCGGAAGGTCGGCTGGACCTTGATCGGTTGGAGCAACTCATCCGGCAGCGGAACGACCGGCCGGTGACGATCAAGGAGTAGCCGTCGGGGGAAGATTCGTCCGATGGGCGGACTGGTCCCGCGCGGCTTGGACCCACGGACAGAGCGTGGAGTGACGTTCCGCGGGCTCTCGTTGGTGCGCGGGGATGCCGGCGTTTCCCACCGCGGGCGGTCGGCACGACCAGCGGTCCAGCAGAGCAGGAGTTGACCCAACAGAGCAGGAGTTGACCAGTGGCAGGCCCTTCAAATGGAACCGACAAGCGGGACGGCGGGAGCTGGCAGGAGCGGCTGGAGCCGGAGCAGCGGGCGCTGGTGCGTCGTCACTTGTTGGCGGGCTGGGTGGGGCTGCTGATCTTCATCGGGGCCGGGATGGCGCTCGATGCCATGCACGCGCTGAAGGTCGATGCTTACCTCGACCTCCGCAACTCCACCCGTCGCCTCCTGTGGACGCTCGGGCATGCCCATGGAACACTGTTCTCGCTCGCCAGTATCGCGTTCGCCTGGACGGCCAGTGTGGTCAGGTCCAGCGGCCTGGTGAAGAACGCCTCGCGCGGCACGCTGGCCGGACTGATACTGATGCCCCTCGGCTTCTTTCTGGGCGGCTTGGATATCCAAGGCGGCGACCCCGGTCTGGGGGTGCTGCTCGTTCCCCTCGGTGCCGGCCTCATGCTCTTCGGCACGCTCTGCATGGTCGTGGCGCTTCTTCGAAGTTTCCCAAGTTAAACCCGCAGCGATTGCCGTCGAAGCCCGCAGCGGTTCGCCAAAAACCCTCAGGGAACGACGCGCGGAGTGGCTGCGCGGCATGCGATTGCGCGAAACGGTGAAGCTCCTGCCGGGTTGCTCAAGGGCGTGTGTCAAGATCTCGAGAATTCCTTGAAGATTGCGACTTTCCACTTGTGAGTTTTTCGACCGGGTGTTTTTCTAGAGGCTGGGCGCGTACGATGGTACGGCTTGGAAGAGCAACAAAATGCAACGCGCCCCCGATGCGGGCCTTGTTTATTCAAGTTTTTTTACTTTCATCGAGCCTGTTGGTTTCATAGGACGGAAACAGATGTCAAATCCAATCGCTGGGCGAGGGGCATTTCGGAGGGGACGGGGCCCTGGGGCCTTCACCCTGGTCGAGTTGCTGGTGGTGATTGCGATCATTGCCATTTTGGTGATGTTGTTGCTGCCGGCCGTGAACGCGGCCCGTGAGGCGGCGCGGCGGACCCAGTGCATCAACCATATCAAGCAGATCTGCCTGGCGACGATCACCTACGAGGGGACGCGGAGCCAGTTGCCGGTGGGCACGGTGCTGTACGAAGGCAGTATGTGGTCGGGGTACATCCTGCCCTTCATGGAAGATGAAGCGCTCAAGAACCTGATGACGATCGGCGAGAACGAGCGTGGCAACTTCCAGTGGGCTCACCCGGGTCCGTATCGGCCCGAGACGCTGAACGGCAAGGAGTTCCGCAACATCGTGGCTTGCGAGACGTACATCTCGATCTACCAGTGTCCGTCGGCCGCGTTGCCCGAACACCAGTATGACGTCAGTGCCGACAACTGGCATGTGATGCGCCGCGTACCGGCGTCGTACCTTGGTTGCGCGACGGGTGTCGGCCTGAGCCAGAACATGAAGCCGCGTGGTTTCGAGGAGATGGATGGCCTGCTGTTCGGACATGACAAGAACAAGCCGCTGACGCCGATCACGCTCCGCAAAGTGAAGGACGGCACATCGAAGACGATCCTGGTGGCCGAGGCGTTGCATGACCGCGACGCGCAGGATGCGAAGGGACGCACGAAGGAGACGCAAAACGGCAACCGCAAGGATCACTGGTACATCGGTTCGGACGACATCGACACGAGCGCGAGCGACGTGTCGGAGTGCCTGGGTTCGACGGCCGTGCCGCCGAACTACCAACTGCAAAAGAAGTGCGGCGAACCGGGTACGACCGAGGCCGAGTGCCAGATGACCCAGCTGGCGTTTTCGAGCAACCATCGCGGTGTCGTGAACTGCGGCATGCTGGACGGCTCCGTGCAGCGTGTCGAGGACGATATCGACATGGCCGTGTGGAGCGAGATGGGCACGCGTTCTCCCGCGGCGGCGGATGCCGTGCGGGCGCGGATGACCAAGAAGCCGTAAGAGATCCGTTAGTAGTTCGTTGATTCAGGAAACGACTTCCCCTGGGGTTCAGGGGAAAAGTGGGGGGAAGATGGATCGAAGATCAGATCGAGGATTAAGCGGGCTGCAGGCTCGGGAAGTGCGAATGGCCGACACGGGCGGAGTTTTTTCCCGAGGGCAGGGCGACGCGTTGGTTCCGCGCGCCGGTTCGCTGGGACGGTGGGCGCGACGCTCGTTCGTCGCGACGCTGGCGGGGCTGTGCCTCGTCGCGGGCGCGGGTTGTGGAGCGGGCGGAGGCGGCGAGCAACCGCTCGGCACGGCCACCGAGCACTTCCTGGCGGCCCAGGACGCGATCGGCAAGGGCGACGATGCGACGGCTCTCAAGGAGCTGGACGCCTCGATTACGCTGCAGGCCGATTCCTGGGCGCTTTTCGAGCGTGCGCAGCTGCACGTGAAAATGAAACAGGTGGATAAAGCCCTCGCCGATTGCGCGGCGGGCTTGAGTCTGGACAAGGATCATGTCCAGTTGAAGTGGCTGCAGGAGGAGTTGAAGAAGCCGGCGGAAAACCGGTTCCAGGGCAAGAATGCGAAGCCACCCGTCGACAAGTGATGCGCGATCTGGTGAAGGCATCGGTTGGGAATGGTGAGTGGGAATGGTGAGAAAGTGTATTGCTTGGCGGATACGGGCCGCTGGGCAGCGTAAGCGTTCTAGAGTCGATCTGCGTGTGGAGAGGATTACGTCTATGATGTGTCGACAGGTCGGGGGCAAATCCCCTTGGATGGCTGTGTGGCGAGGACTGGCGCTGGCGTCGGTCGCGGTCGCCGTAATGGCCGGGCAATCGGCGAATGCCCAGAAGGTCTACTTCTCGGAAAACTTTGAAGGTCTCACCCTTGGTCCGCCGGTGAACGAAACGATCCCGCAGGACAACCCGGTTCCGGAAGTGTGGAGCCCGAACGGCCCCGCTGGCTGGACCGTGGATAACTCGAAGACGCCCAACGGGGGCATGACCGAGTGGCGTGGCTGGAACTTCACGGATCCGCTCTGGTGGAGCCAGGTGGCGGGCGACCAGCAGCGCAGCATGTTCGCGACCGAGCAGGGCAAGGTGATTGCCGTGGCGGATGGCGACGAGTGGGATGACGCTCCCCACGATCCCGGCATGATGTACACCCTGATGTCGACTCCCGCCATTCCTTTGGCCGGCGTCGCCTCGGGGACCCAGTTCAATTTCGAGTCGAGCTGGCGCGCGGAAGAGCCGCAGAAGGCTTGGCTGCAGGCATCGTTCGACGGTGGTGCTCCGGTCGACCTCTTCCAGTGGGATTCGGTGCCGGACAGCCCGAACTATCATCCGGATGGAAATCCCGAACTGGTCTCGGTGCCGGTCACGGTTCCGAACGGTGCCCAGTCGGTGAAGTTCACCTTCGGCTACGAGGGTGGCAACAACTGGTGGTGGGCTGTTGATAACATCGAATACGGCAAGTATTTCGAGGACTTCGAATCGGTGACCCTCGACACGAACGTGATGGAGGGCCGCGCACTGGGCTTGGGCTTCGACCCCGACCATGTGTACACGCACACGCCTCCGACCGGCTGGAAGATTGCGAACGACCTGCCGGGCATCGACGACGATGCGGTGGGCGTCGAGGAGTGGGAAGGCTGGTCCTTCGCTGACAAGAAGTTCTGGGCTCTGGTGGCGGGCGACCAGAATCGTACGTTCTTCCAGAAGGGCGAGGGCGTTGTGGCCGTTGCCGATCCGGACGAATGGGACGATCTGGGCAATCCCAAGACGCAGGGGTTCTTCAACACGGTCATGTCGACGAACAATTTCGACATCTCGGGCGCGACGGCCAACAGCCTGGAGCTGACCTTCGATTCGAGCTGGCGTGACGAATGCTGCGACGACGTCGACAACACGAACGACCAGACCGCCAACATCATGGTTTCCTATGATGGCAAGCCTCCGGTCGACATCTTGCTCTGGAGTTCGGATGAGACGAACCCGAACTTCAAGAACGACGCCGAGAACGAGACGGTGACGGTGAAGATGAACAACCCCGCCGGAGCCAAGACGGCGCAGCTGGTCTTCGGTCTGCTCAACTCGGCCAACGACTGGTGGTGGGCGATCGACAACGTGAAGGTGTTGGGTGCCGGCGCGGTAACCAAGGCGGGTGACTTCGATGGCAACGGTGTCCTCGACGCCGCCGACATCGATAATCTCGTGGTGCAGAGCGCCAGCGGAGCCAACAACGTCGCCTACGACCTGAATAGCGACAAGAAGGTCGATGAGACCGACGTCAACATCTGGGTCAAGGACCTGAAGAAGACCTACGTGGGCGACTCGAATCTGGACATGGAATTCAACTCGAGCGACCTCGTGTCTGTCTTCCAGGCCGGCAAGTACGAGACGGGCCTGGACGCCAACTACAGCCAGGGCGACTGGACGGGCGACCTGAAGTTCAATTCGGGTGACCTCGTGGCAGCCTTCCAGGATGGTGGCTTCGAGAAGGGTCCGCGGGCGGCCGTGAGCGCCGTGCCGGAACCGAGCAGCCTGGTGCTGCTGCTGGCGGCCCTGCCGCTGCTGCGGTTCCGCCGCAGTCGCTAGGCCCGCGTGGTCTGGCCGATTCGTTAGAACGTCGAACTACGAAAAAGGCTCCCGTGCTGCACGGGGGCCTTTTTGCTTGCGCGGCGAGCGGCTATCGTGGGCGGCGTCGGCGCCTTTCTTCTTCGCAGAACCCCGGTGCCCGTTTTTCCCCGATCGCTCCTGGGAGATTTCTTCATGTCCGCATCCGAGCATCACACGACCCCCGAACCGGCCCGCTTGGATGAGCATCAGGAACGCGTGGAGGGCGATACGAACCAGTCCCTGCGCCGCCGCGAATACCAGAAACGCTGCCTGGACGGGGCGACCATGGACGTGCTGGCGGAGGACGCGGAATATTTCCTGCATCAGTCGTTGTCGACGCCGTGCCTGGACGCGCTGGTGGAGGTGGAGGGCATCTACCTGCACGATGTGACGGGCCGCCGGATCATGGACTTCCATGGCAATGGCGTGCACCAGGTCGGCTTCCGCAATCCGCGCGTGATGCAGGCGGCGAAGGACCAGATGGATACGATGCCGTTCTGCACACGGCGGTACACGAATCCGCGGGCGATCGAACTGGCGAAGAAACTTCGCGAGATCAGCCCGGGCGACCTCGACAAGGTCCTGCTCGCACCCGGTGGCACCAGCGCGATCGGCATGGCGATGAAGCTGTCGCGGCTGGCGACGCAACGCTACAAGACCATCTCCATGTGGGGTTCGTTCCATGGAGCGTCCATCGACGTCATCTCGGTGGGCGGACAGGCCCTGTTCAGTGACGGGTTGGGGCCGCTGCTGCCCGGCGCGCTCCACATCCGGCCGCCCGTTCCCGAAGGCTGTCCGTTCTCCTGCCAGACCACCTGCCACACCGGCTGCGCCGACTATGTGCGCCACATCCTGGAAAACGAACGCGACGTCGCCGCGATCATCGCCGAGCCGATTCGCTGGTCGACGGTGACGGTACCGCCCGCCGAGTACTGGCAGAAGATCCGCAAATACTGCGATGAGTTCGGAACGCTGCTGATCTTCGACGAGATCGGTACGGGCCTGGGACGGACCGGTCGGATGTACGCCTTCGAGCACTTCGGCGTGCAACCGGACATCGTGGTGCTGGGCAAGGGATTGGGAGGCGGCCTGATGCCGCTGGCGGCGATCGTCGCGCGCGGGCACCTGGACATCGCGGCCGACCGTGCCATCGGGCACTATACGCACGAGAAGAACCCGGTGAGCTGCGCGGCGGGCCTGGCCACGATCGAGTGCATCCAGGAGGAAGGACTTGTCGACCGCAGCCGCGAGCTGGGTGAATACGCCGTGGGTCGGCTGCGCGAAATGCAGCAGCGATTCCCGGTGATCCGCGAAGTCCGGGGCCTTGGGCTGCTCATCGGCGTGGAACTCCAGGGCCCTTCCCGCGTCGGCAGCCCTTCGGCCCTGGCCGAATGGATGATGTACGAGAGCATGGCCGAGGGGTTGAGCTTCAAAGTCTCCTCGGGCACCGTGCTGACCCTGGTGCCTCCGCTGACGATCACGCGTCAGCAGCTGGACGAGGCACTCGACATTCTGCAGCGGTGCTTCGAACGCGAACAGCACCTCTAGTCAGCGCCAGCCGAGGCAGTGGTTAGTCTGCGTGCGCCGTCTTGGAAGTCGGCGCACGCCGAGTGCCGATCGGTTCTTCCGCGCAGCGTGCGCTGCACGTCGTCAGGTCTCGCAAGACGCGGTATCGACGGTGGCGTTGGAGGACGACGCCGGTTGTCGACGCGAAGTTCGGCATACGCGGTGTGCCGACTACGGGACGGCGTCCGTTTGCTGAAGGATCGTATGTGGCGTTTCGTCGTTCGTGCCCACCTCGCAACATGGGACGTTGCCGGGTGTGGTCTCTCGTCAACAAAACGGCCCTGGCGGTGCCTCGGAGTGGAAAAACTCCGCGAGGTCCCGGGATTAGTCGCCTCCATGATTTGACTCGGAAGGCACTTGGACTAACTTTCCTTTGACGTTCGCTCAAGAACGTCGAAAGGCCTGCTGCCTCTCGTCCTCGAAAAGGTAATCCAGTCGTAAGGCTGGTGCACAAAGCCAAGGGCCCGTGTCTTCATGGCGCGGGAAGCCGGGTTGCCGAAGGGATGATGAGCTTGATGTCGCCATGCGACGGACACTTCATCTTCCAATGCTGAAGAGGAGAGGCGAGTTTTGGTTGGCCCGCATGGTCCACGCAGGCCACTGTCGTTCGTACAGTCCGGACCTTGTTGGCCCCCGTCACATCCTTGTTTGGTCCAAGGTCGCTCTTTATTCAAAGGCGGCCGGCAGAAATCGGAGGAAGCAAATGAAGTTTCTCGCTACGAAAATGCACCGTTTCCTGGTTTCGGAAGATGGCCCAACCGCAGTCGAGTATGCGGTTATGCTGGCGCTGATCGTGATTGTTTGCCTCGCGGCCATTCAGGCCGTGGGTACGAACACGAGTGCGGCGTTCCAGACGATCGCAGACCAGATCGGTTCCTCGGTCTAACGACTGGTGCCGCTGGCGAGTCGTTGAATCACGGAATCCCCTGGTCGCCCCGTGCGACCAGGGGATTTTTGTCGACGAACCGCTCACGACCGGCGATCGCCTTTGCGATGCTCCGTCCGTCGAGCGGCCAAAAAAATGTTCCCCAGGACACCGACATGGACGAGTTGGGACTTAACCTACAACAGACATTCGAACTGATCTGCCTCGGCAGCTCCGCGTTCCTCGCGGGAGCGGGCTTCTGGTGGATCCGTCACTAAGAACGCATCGCGGGTTGGCTCGCGAAACTGTTCACGCGAAGGGTTCATTTCATGACCACGCTCCTTGCTGGAATCACCGAAAACTGGCCGGTATGGATTGTTTCCGTGACCCTGGTCATCGCCGCGGTCATTGATGGCTTGCGCCTGAAGGTGCCGAACTGGATCACGGCTCCGATGATTCTCAGCGGACTGGTCTATAGCGCCTGGGCGACCCAGGCGGCTGGAGGCAGTTGGCTGCAAGGGCTGGTGGTGGGTCTGCTGGGCGCGGGCGTGGGCCTGCTGCTGCTGCTGCCTGCCTACGCGATCGGCGGCATGGGCGCCGGTGATGTCAAACTGCTTGCTGGCATCGGCGCCTGGATGCATGCTGGCGTGACTTTGGAAGCGTTCGCCGTGTCGGCCCTGGTGGGAGCGGTACTGGCGATCGTCCTGGTCATCTACCACAACACCTGGACTCGCCATCGAACCCAGTTCTGGCAGATCCTCCAGGAGATTGTCACCATCCGGAATCCCGACTATCTCTCCATGATCGCCGCCGAACGCAAGCCGCGCATGCTGCTGCTGCCCTATGGCATCCCCATCGCCATTGGCACGATCGGCTACTTTCTCTGGAACGGCATGCTGGTCTAAGGCCCGTGGCGGCGGTTGCGGGAACCGTCCCGGATCGCTTGGTCTCTGGGTGTTCTGCGCAGGCTGTGGGCAATGAGGTGTGTGTGATGGACGGCGTCAGTAAACTGTACTGGCTGTGTCGGTCCTCCCGATTATCACGTCGGGGAACGGCCGCCGTTGAATTCGCGGTGGTCGCGCCGTTGCTCATGCTGCTCGTCTTCGGCATGGTCGAATATGGCCGTCTCGTCATGGTGCAGCAGGTGCTGACCAATGCGTCACGGGAAGGTGCTCGGACCGCGATCCTCGCGGGCTCCAACGCCGACTCGGTGCAGCAGCTGGTGGTCGACTACTGCGAAGCGGCCGGAGTGCGCATCGTGCCGTCGGATGTGCAGATCCAATCGGCGGAGCGCGTGACGCTGGACCCTGCCGTCGCGGTACCGGGCGTCCCCGTGCGAGTGGTCGTGGGCGGGGATTTCCGGGACGTCAGCTGGCTGCCCGTTTCGGCGTTCCTGGGCGACCGAATGGATCGGCGACTGTCGGCGGAAACCGTGATGCGCAAGGAAGGGATCGAGTAGCCGCGGGCGCGTTTGCTCGCGGACTTCGAGGTCGGCCAGGATGCCGAGTGCGTTGCGAGGCAAACCATGCGAGCGAAATCCCTGGTCCTGGTCGTCGTCGCCCTCGGGTGCGGCCTGGTCGCGTCGATCGGCACCAGCCAGCTGTTGCGTTCGCGCGCTGGCGGAGCGGGGAATGCGGCGCCGCTGGAGAAGATCTTCGTCGCCGCGACCGACGTCGGCCTCGGGCAGAAGCTCGATAAACGCCAGCTGAAGGTGGCCGAGTGGCCGAAGGATCGACTGCCGGTCGGAGCGATCCGGAAGCTGGAGGACGTCGTGGGCAAGCGGCCCCTGACGCGACTTTACGCCGGCGAACCGATCCTCAAGGCCAAGCTGGTGGAGGCGGACAAGCTGTCGGCGGCGGCGGAGAAGATCCCGAAGGGATTCCGCGTGGCCTCCGTGAGCGTCACGATGGATAGTTCGGCGTCCGGTCTGATCTATCCGGGCGATCGCGTTGACGTGCTGGTTTTCCTGCGCCAGGGCGCGAATGTCAAAATGCCGCGCACGCGCACCATCCTCAAGAATGTCACCGTCTTCGCCGTGGACGATCGCTTCCAGCGAGACGCCAACGACGATGGCGAGGGGTTGAAGGCCAAGACGGTGTCTTTGCTGGTCAAGCCGACCCAGGTTGAAAAGATCATGCTGGCCGCGGAACTGGGCAAGATCAAGCTGTCGTTGCGCAGCGCGGAGGACAACGCGGAGGATACCGCCGACGGCGCCACCCTCGCCGACCTCCAGTCGGGCTCGTCGCGCGACGGCGAATCGGCCACGCGCCCGGTTGCCGACTGGAGCGACCCGCTGGAGGACTCCCTCACCCCGTCGCCTTCCGCAGCGGCCCCTGTGAAGGCGGTCGAGTCGGTCGGCAATACTGGGGCGGCCGAGCCCGCGAAGAGTTTCCGGATGCGCGTCTACGCTCCGGACGGCGTGCACGAGTTCCACTGGGACGCGCCGGACGGCTTGCCTCGCGAAGTGCGCCCGGGTGACGCTCCGGTGTCACTGCCGTGGACGACTGCCAACGGGCCAGCCCCTGGCACCACGGGCCTGGGGCCCACGCCGACCAACTCGCCCGATGGGACCGTGCCGCAGGAACCAACGCCGGTCTCGGGCCGCCAAGAAGCCTCGATGGAAGCACCCGCGGGAGCGACCGGCGACCGCACTTAGAGCCGGCCCCCGACGCCTCGCTGCAAGGACGCAGAGCGATGACGAATCTGTTGAAACGGATGCTGGCGCACGCGACGGTGCCGCTGCTGTTATTGGCCCTCGCGGGACTCTGCCGGGCCGGTGACGACATGCGGTCACAGGAACCGCCCGGCGGGCCGGTCGAATTCCAGGTCGACCGCGGCAGCCATCAGCTGGAGATGGTCGTCAACACCAGCCGCATCCTGACCCTGGCTCGGGAAGTGCCCCGTGCGCTGGTCAACAACCCGGATGTGCTTCGAGTGGTCCCCATCGCGCCCAACCAGGTACAGGTCTCGGCGCTCAAGACCGGGGTGACGCAAGTCAACCTCTGGGACGACGAAGGACAGTTGTATTCGCTGGACGTCATCATCCTCGGTGACGCCCAGGAGTTGCAGGTGCTGCTCGACGCCGAGTTCCCGCAGGCCGCCGTCCGCGTCCGTTCGCTGAAGGACAGTGTGCTGCTTTCCGGGCGCGTCGACCAGCCGGAGGATGTCGGCCGCATCGTGCGTATCGCGGAAAGCTACTCCGAGAAAGTGGTCAACAACATCCAAGTGGGCGGCGTCCAGCAGGTGCTGCTCCACGTGCAGGTGATGGAGGTTTCACGCACGAAACTCCGCGCGATGGGCTTCGATTGGGCCGCGTTCGGTCGCAACGGGTTTGTCGTCCAGAGCGTGTCGGGGACCATGGGCCAGTTCAGCCCTTCGGCGCGAACGGCCGAAGGCACGGATGGAGCGAGCATCACGTTCGGGCTGCTGGGCGGTGACAGCACCTTCTTTGGGTTCCTCGAAGCACTTCGCGAAAACAACCTCGCCAAAGTGCTGGCCAATCCCACGCTGGTCACCGTCAGCGGCCGTCCCGCCAGCTTCAATGCGGGCGGTGAGTTTCCGATCCTGGTGCCGCAGAGCTTGGGTACGTTGTCGATCGAGTACAAGCAGTACGGCACTCGCGTCGACTTCGTGCCGATCGTGCTCGGCGACGGCAGCATGCGGCTGGAAGTGCGACCGCAGGTCAGCGAACTGGACAACGCGAGCGGCGTGACCTTCGACGGAACGCAGGTGCCCGGATTGCGAACGCGTTGGGTGGATACGGCCGTGGAGATGCGAGCTGGCCAGACGCTCGCCCTGGCCGGTCTCCTGCAGACTCGCACCGACGTGCAGAATCGAGGCCTCCCGTGGCTGGCGGACATGCCATGGGTGGGAGCGGCCTTCCGGCGCGTGGAAGAGCAGCAGAACGAAGTGGAGCTGGTGATCACCGTGCGGCCTGAACTGGTCGAAGCGCTCGACCCGGACGAAGTGCCCGCGTGCCTGCCGGGCATGCTGTCTCGATCGCCTGAGGATTGTGAACTGCTGTTGCGCGGCTACATGGAGAAGTCCGACTGCCATGCGGACGGTCCGTGTGCGACGGGAACGACCTACGCCGCCGCGGTGGAAGTCGTGAAGGAGGAGCCGGTCGAGCAAGAACTGCCGGCACCGGTGGGCTCGGGCCGCTGGCACCCAGGTTCCGCGAATAAGCTCCCGCACACCGGCCGGGACACCGCGCCGGGTGAATCGTCTTCCGCGACCGCCGATGAGGGGGCCGAAGGGGATGATGATTCAGCGTCTGTCGAAGCCGCCGCGGAAGCCGGTAGCTCTGCGGCTGATTCGAAGGCGGCGGACGAGGCACCGGTGCTGCCGCTGGATCCCGCCGTGCGGCGCACGCCGCCGATCGCCGAGCCCACGCGTTGGGCAGCAGGTCGAGCGTCTGGACGGCCGCTGGTCGCGGAACGAGGGCGGCAGCTGCGGCCCGCGCAACGTCTCCAGGGTCCTTCTTATCCGCCTGTGGCCGAACGATCACTTCGCGGTAGTTCCAACCGTCCCGCAGCCGCCACGTCGGAGGAGGATCCCGGTTTGTTCGGCCGCTTGGGCCACGACGACCTAGACTAGGGGTGCAACGTACCGTCGGCCGGCTGCGCGCTTCCGCGCCGCTCGTCGACACGCGCGCCCCCTACCTTCGCGCGGTACCCAAACCACCTCGGATAAGGTTGATCTCCATGGCCCAAGTGCTGCGATTGGCCGTCGTCGATCCCAATGAGCGGAATCGCGAGTCGCTCAAGCGACTGCTGCTGGGAATGGATTCGGTGTGGCTCGAAGCCGAGTGTTCGCGCTACGAATTCTTCGAGGACATTGCGCGGCAGAGCCAGCCGGATGTGGCGCTGGTGGCGCTGGATGAGAATCCCGCGCGGGCGATGGACCTGATCGAGAGCCTACGGAACCTCTCGGGCTGCAGCCTGGTGGCCCTGAGTCGGTCGTCCGACGGCGAACTGATCTTGCGTGCGATTCGCGCCGGGGCGCGCGAGTTCCTGACGTTGCCGCTGGACGAAGGGGAGCTGGAGGCGGCCTTCGAACGGATCGGTCACAGCCAGGTCCAGAGTGGATCGGCGCGGCAGCGCAGCGGGAAGTGCATCGCCGTCGCCGGCGCCGGTGGCGGCGTGGGCTCGACCAGCCTGGCCGTAAACGTCGGTTGCGCGCTGGCCGCCGACGATTCGCACTCCGTCGCCCTCGTCGACCTCGACATGGCCCTCGGTGACGCCGACGTCTTCCTCGACACGATCCCCGACTACACGCTGGCCGGCGTGTCGCAGAACGTGGCACGCATGGACTTCTCGCTGCTGAAGAAGTCGATGACGCAGCATCGTTCCGGTCTCTACCTGTTGCCTCGGCCGGTGCACCTGCAGGAGGTGTCGCAGGTGGGAGCGGACGACGTGCGGCGTGTGCTGGGGCTGCTCAAGGCCAGCTTCACGCACGTGGTCGTGGACCTGTCCAAGTCCTACAGCGAACTCGACATGGCCGCCCTGTCGGAAGCCGACCAGGTGCTGCTGGTCACGCAGCTCGACATCCCCTGCCTGCGGAACGTGGTGCGTCTTTCGATGTCGTTCGACGAGATCGAGGGCCTGCGGGACAAGACGCGCGTGGTCGTGAACCGCGTCGGCCTGGATGCCGGGCAGATCGGCATCAAGAAGGCCCAGGATACGATTGGGCGCGAGATCTTCTGGCAGGTTCCGAACGACTACCGCACGATGGGTGAGGTGCGGAACAACGGTGTGCCGCTGCTGGAGCAGTTTCCGAAGGCGGGGATCACGCAGTCGATCGTCGCCCTAGCCGCGGCCCTGGACGGCGGCGATGCGGCTTCGGCCCAGGACAAGGCCCATGCCGCCTCCGGCTGGTTGAACTTCTGGCCCACGCGTCGCGTGCTGGCTCGCCGCGAATCCTGAGCGTCACGACTGCCGCACGAGGCGAACTGCACCGAACTCCACCGAACGGCCCGCGCCTGCGTTCGGTGCCAAGGCGGCATTGCATCCCGGGGCGACTTCTTTACGGCCCAGCGGCGATCCGGAACGCGCGTGAGCTACGATTTCCACAGCCGAATCGACTGCGCCGCCCCGATTCGCGCGCGTCCTGTTCCTGGATTCCAACCACCTCTTTCCCAGGTCGCGGCGCGGGGAGCCCTGCCCCATGAAGTCGCTCAACTCCCTCTCCCGCGCGCAGGACACTCCCCTGCGAGGCGCCGATTTTGACAACCTCAAGCGGCGCATCCACGGCAAGCTCGTCGATAAACTCGACCTCAGCAAGATCGGCGACCTGCAGGGCGAGTCGCTGCGGCGAGAGATCCGGCTGGTGGTCGAGCATCTGTGCGACTCGGAAAGCACGCTGCTGAACCGCAGCGAGCGCGACCGGCTGGTGGACGAGGTGCTGGACGAAACGTTCGGGCTGGGACCGCTGGAGCTGCTGCTGAAGGATCCGAAGGTCTGCGACATCCTGATCAACGGGCCGAAGAACGTCTATGTAGAACGCCAGGGGCGAATGGAGAAGACGGCCGTTGAGTTTCGCGACAACCAGCACCTGATGCAGATCATCGACCGCATCGTGTCGCGTGTCGGACGTCGCGTGGATGAGACCTGTCCGATGGTTGATGCGCGTCTGCAGGACGGTTCGCGCGTCAATGCGATCATCCCGCCACTGGCCCTGGACGGCGCCGCCGTGTCGATTCGCCGCTTCGGCGCCAATCCGCTCAAGCTCGACGACCTGCTCAGCTACAAGGCTTTCACGCCCGACATGGTGATGCTGTTGGAGGGAGCGATCAAGGCGCGGCTGAATGTGATCATTTCCGGCGGCACCGGCTCCGGCAAGACCACGCTGCTCAACACGCTCTCCGGGTTCATTCCCAACACCGACCGCATCATCACGATCGAGGACGCGGCGGAGATCCAGTTGCAGCAGGACCACGTCGTGCGGCTGGAGACGCGGCCGCCGAACATCGAGGGCAAGGGCGCGGTCACCGCCACCGACCTGGTGCGCAACGCGCTGCGCATGCGACCGGAACGCATCATCATCGGCGAATGCCGCGGTCCCGAGACGCTCGACATGCTGCAGGCCATGAACACCGGCCACGAAGGGTCGATGACGACGCTCCACGCCAACACACCTCGCGACGCCATCGCCCGCATGGAAACGATGATCATGATGGCCGGATTTGAACTGCCCATCAAAGCCATGCGGCAGCAGATCGCCAGCGCGGTCGACCTGATCATCCAGGCGAGCCGACTGGAGGGGGGCAAACGCCGCGTGACGCACATCACCGAGGTAGTGGGCATGGAGCAGGATACGGTGATCTTGCAGGATATCTTCACGTACGAAAAAGAGGGCGTGGACGAGTCCGGGATGGCGCGGGGCCGATTCCTGTCCACCGGCATCCGCCCCAACATCATGTCGCGGCTGGAGGCTGCGGGAGTGCGTCTGCCGGCCAGCGCGTTCCGTGAACGCGTGATGCTGAACGACTGATTCGCGGCACCGCGGCCGTTCGTTCGCGCCGTTCCCTACGCCCCTGCACGACGGACTCCGAGGCCCTGCCATGGCTGTGTCACTGTTCGCATCCGCCGCCACGTGGGTCGTGCCCTTGGCCTCGTTCGTGGGCGTATCGGCCTTCGTCGGCGCATGGACTCTGTGGCTCCGCGAGTCGCGCGACAAGAACCTGGATGAACGGCTGCGCCACTGGACCACCGATGCGCGGCGGGGAGCTGCGGAACGCGGCAGGGCGGAGCGGGAGGTGGCGTCGAGCATCGCGAAGCCGACCGAAGCGTCGCCCGGGGTGCTGGTCGAGACGTTGACACGCTGGTTGAACCTGTCGCTCTTCCTGCAGCAGGCCGACTGGAAAATCCGTCCCGCCCGTTTCCTGGCCGCCAGCGCCGGAATGCTGCTGCTGGGTGCGTCGAGCGCCGCGCTGCCCGGCATGCCGCTGGTGCTGGTGCCGTTCCTGGCCCTAACGCTGGCACTGGTCCCGCTGGCCTACGCGGCAATGCGCCGGTCGCGGCGCAAGAAGCAGTTCGCGGCTCAGCTGCCCGAAGCGATGGAACTGATGGCCCGCGCGCTCCGGGCCGGCCACAGCCTCGCATCCGGCTTCCACCTCGTCGCCAGCGAGATGGCCGAGCCGATCGCGGGCGAGTTCCTGCGCTGTTACGAGGAACAGAACCTGGGGCTGCCGATGGAGGAGGCACTCGACGGCTTGGCCGCCCGCGTTCCCAATCCGGACCTGCGGTTCTTCGCCACGGCGGTCATCCTGCAGCGGTCCACGGGCGGTGACCTGGCCGAGATCCTCGACAAGATCGGCTACCTCGTGCGCGAACGATTCAAGATCCGCGGACAGGTGCAGGCCTTGACCGGCGAGGGAAGACTGTCCGGCTCCGTGCTGCTTGCGCTGCCGCCGCTGCTGTTCGTGGTCATGCTGCGGCTGAACTACGCCTATGTCATGAAACTCTTCGAGGACCCGCTCGGACAGCAGATGGTCGCGACGGCAATCGTGCTGCAGGTGCTGGGCGCGCTGGTCATTCGCAAGATCGTGAACATCCGCGTGTGAGCTCCTGCT
Source organism: Pirellulaceae bacterium (assembly GCA_044238045.1). Lineage (GTDB taxonomy): Bacteria > Planctomycetota > Planctomycetia > Pirellulales > Pirellulaceae > CAZUJM01. Next base: position 16,115 of record JBIIEC010000083.1, read on the forward strand.
CGCCCGTGCATTCCCCAGGAGAACGCTGGCCCATGTTGGATTCGTACGGCATCATCAGCGGCGCGGTGTTCGTGGCCTGCGCGGCGATCGCCTGGCTGCTGCTCGACTACTTCCAGAATGGCGGGGCGCGGACGGCCGATCGGCTGCAGGAGATCAACGAGCCGCGACGACGGAGCGAGGCGAAGCACGCCGCGCGGGCGGATGACATGGTCGCGAAAGTGATTGAGAAGGCAACCCCCACGCTGTCGCGGCCGCTGACGCCCGTGTCGGAAGAGGAACGCAGCCTGCTCAAACAGCGTCTCGACTACGCCGGCTTTCGCTCCGAACTGGCCGCTCCCATTTTCCTCTCGCTGAAACTCGCCGGACTGCTGCTCGGCTTCGTCCTCTGTGGCGGTACGCTGCTCTTCAGCGGCCTGCAGCAGAACGTGCTCCTGCGCGTCGGGACCATCAGCTGCCTGCTGTTCTATGTGCCGGATGTCATCGTCTGGTACATCGCCCGCTATCGACAGCAGGCGATCTTCCTCGGGCTGCCCGACGCGCTGGACCTGATGGTGGTCTGCGTCGAAGCCGGCCTGGGCCTCGACCAGGCCCTGCGCAAAGTCGCCGAGGAGATGAAGAAGTCGCACTGGATTCT
>JBIIEC010000450.1:0-4795 GCA_044238045.1 Pirellulaceae bacterium
GTCCTTGCCCGTCGAACTCTCGGCCGCACCCTCTGCAGGCTCCGCTTCGCAGCCATCCCCGGCCGATCCTGCCGCGCCCGCCATCCACTGTCGGTAGAGTGACACGAGTTCCCCGACGGTCTGCACCGGCGCCGCACCGTCGCGGAACGGGTCGACCTGCAATTCCTGCTCCAGCCCCACCACCAGCACGGCGAGGTCCAGGGAGTCGAGGCCCAGGGTGCCGGTAAAGGTGTCCGCGGGATCCAGCGGCCGCGTCGGCCGGCCCGTGTCGCGGAGGATCCGATGGACCACCGCCGTCACCGCCGCTTGCACGGTATCGGTACTCATGAAGGGTTTTCCTGAGGAGATGTCATGGCGTCGAGGAGTCGTTCCCGAGGAACTCGGACATCGTCGCCTGATTGTATGCACTGACGCCTCGCCGCGACAAAACGCAGACGACGGTCTGCACGAGGATCCGCAGGTCCGTGGCCAGGCTGCAGTGGTCGACATACCACACATCCAGCTCGAACCGCTTAGGCCAACTTACCTCATTGCGCCCGTGGACCTGGGCCCAGCCCGTAATTCCCGGACGCACTTCATGACGCCGCGCCTGCCGGGGCGAGTATCGCGGCAGATAGTCCACCAGCAGCGGCCGGGGACCAATCAAGCTCATGTCGCCCCGCACGATGTTCCACAGCTGCGGCAGCTCATCGAGACTCCACGAACGCAGCTTGCGGCCAAACGCAGTCAACCGCTGGTCATCGGGCAAGGGACGCCCCTGTCCGTCCCGCGCGTCGCGCATGGAGCGAAATTTATACAGGGTGAAGATCCGGCCTCCGAGCCCCGCGCGTGGCTGGCGGAACAAGGCGGGCGAGCCCAGGTTCCAGCGCACCAGGCAGGCGACGAGGAGCATCAGCGGCGCGAGCAGCACCAGCAGCGTTGCGGCCACGCCCAGGTCCAGCAGCCGCTTGCAAAATCCCGAATACCAGCCCCGCACTACGCGACCTCCGCTTCGCTATCTCCCGACCGGCAGCTCCCGACCGGCAGCTTCAGTTCTGGTTGCTGAGGTCTTCGATCAGTTCGCGGGCCCAGCGGTCACGCGAAAGACCCGTCGTGCCCTCGCGGCGCAGGAACGCCACGTTGCTGTACTGCGGCGCACGGTAGTCCGTCACCCGGCCACTCTGGATCGCCTCCAGCACCTGCTGGATGCCCTCCGGCACCGTCCACGCCGGGCGGTAGTTGAGCAGGTTGCGGATCTTGCTGAAGTCCACTCGGTAGTCGCGCCGGTCCTGCGCCGTCTCGGAAAAGACCAGCCGCGATTCCGGCACCTGCTGGTGGATCAGTTCGCCAATCTGGCGAATCGTGAAGTTCTGGTCGCTGTTGCCCACGTTGAAGATCTCGTTTCCTACCGTGGCCAACGGAGCCTGGATTACCGCCTGCACGGCCGCCGCCGCGTCATCGACATGCACGAACGGCCGCCACTGGTCGCCATCGTGGACCGTGATCTCGCCGTCAAATCGCGCCTTCGCCGTCAGCAGGTTCACCACCAGGTCGAAACGCGTCCGGCCCGACAGCCCATAGATGGTGGCGAACCGCAGGATCACCGGCTGGAACCGCGCGTCGGCCATCTGCAGTAACACCTTCTCGGAGGCGTACTTCGTGTGGCCGTAGATGCCCAGGGGCCGCACCACCGATCGCTCGTCCAGCGTATTGGGGCTGGCTCCGTAGACCGAACAGGTGCTGGCGAACACAAACCGGCTCACCCGATGCTGTTTCGCCAGGTCCGCGATCATCTTGGTCGCCGACAGATTGATGTCAATCGTCAACGCCTCGTCCAGGTTGCAGGCCGGATCGCCCACGATCGCGCCCAAGTGGACCACCGTCGCCACGTCCTGCATGGCCTGCACCACGACATCGACCTGTCGAAAGTCGCCCTTCACCAGCTCCAGGCGAGGATGATTCCGCACCCCATCCAGCGGCGTTTCGCCGAAGATCATCATGTCCAGCACGCGGACGGTATACCCCGAGTCGAGCAGCTTGGGAATCAAGGCCGAACCGATGTACCCCGCGCCACCGATCACCAGGACCCGCTGCTCGCCCACCGCCGACTTCCGCGGACCCTCCACGCCCCAGGGCGCCGTCCGCTGCCAGATCTGGTTCCAGACCCGCATGCCCGCCAGCAGCACAATGCTGAATCCCCAGGCCAGCAGCATCGCGCCCTTGGCAAACGACAGCCGCCCACCATAGATCCCAAAGAACAAGACCACGCTGATATAGGCGAGGAAACTGAAGGACACCGCCTGAGCCACCACCAGCACCTTGTAACGGCTCTGGTAGGTCTCCCCGCGCGTATAAAATCCCGTCAGATAGAAGACAGTCAAGCACAAGGCCGTCAGCGGCACCGTCGTCAGCAGATACCAGTGCTGGTACCGGTTCAGCAGTTCCACCGGGTCCGTGCCCGGCTTCAAGCCTTCGAAGTGCACCAATATATAGAAGCGAACCACCAGGGCCGCGATCAACGCCACCTGCAGCAGCACGGCGTCTGCCAGGAGTCGAATCAGAGCGCCGCGGTTTAGACGCAGACCGGAAAACGCCATCGCAGATCGTTCCAGAATCGAAAACGGGCAGAACCAAAACCGAACGCGGGCCAATCCAAACGGGAGCCGCCCCGGCACGCCGGCCATCACCGGCCATCACCGGAACCTACCCCACTCCTTAGGGGTTTGCCCGACCGCTCTCCAGCCCTCATCGGTCCACTGGGCAGGCCATCCGTCAGCATAACAGATGGACTCCCGTCGTCCATCAATTCGCTCCCGACCCACACCAACCGGACAATCATCCCCCCGAAACTACCGTGGCATCCACCGCCGCGGTCCCAAGCGACTCGCGCGCGGCCCTCAAAGCAAACACGTGCGGCCGCCGTTCCATCTCCCCGTGAACGCGCGCCCCCCATGTCCCAAGGGTCCGGTCACGCCCACCGAGGGCGTGCGTCTGCGGACACCCCCGCCGCGTTCGCCCCCAGGCCATGAAATCCATCGCTGTCCCGGACGCAGCCTCAACGCCTCCAAGCGGGTTCCCACAACCCAAGATTCCACCTCTGCGCAGGCTCCTTGTCGGCTGTTTTCTCCTTGCCGATTGTCGGAAGACTCAAGAACCGAGGACCGATCGCTGGATTTTTTTGGAGATTCTTGGCATCGCGGGTACAAATTCATGGTCTGAGCGTTTTAGCACAGGAACCGCGCAGTTTTGGATCGCCCGCCGTTGGCTCCGCCAACTCGTCCCTGGTTCCGCCCCTCCGCCTCGAATCTTTCCCCAGGGGATCGGCTCCGGGAGGGATGCACCGGGGAGGACGTAACGCAGCAAGCGGCAGTCGAACGGAAACTGGGTCGGTCCGAGCAACGTCATCCCTTGGTCCGACAGCCAATCGGGACGGAGCCCCCCCGGGTTGTCCAACCAGGGACGCTCTCGCGGGCTAACCGCCCGATTGCCGGTGGGCCCGTCGCAGACAACGTCCTCGCGCAGGACGGCGTTATGGGTCGCCGCCAGTGGACGTCGTTGGCGGGCCTGGCAGCCTAGGAACCGGGGAATCCAAGAACCTGGGACAGTCAGGTTGGAAGGTGCCAAGCAGCGGTCGAGTCGAGAGAGGTTGGGGAGCCCACATCTACTGCTCCCTGGCCTTCCCCGACTGGCTGGCCTGAATGGGCGCGAGTCAATCCGGCCCGAATTGAACGAGCCCGATTGGAACGCCTAGAGACGAAGATCGCCGCCGCGTTGCGGACCTGCTCGCCGTTCGAGCCGCAGTCCAATCGCGGGGGCCATGCCCGCCGACATCGGTCGGGTAGGGATGTCCGGTCCCGTTCGGGTCCGGCATCCGCGAGAGATCACATCGAACAGAGGTCCATTCCGGACCGGAGGTGAGGCTGCCATGTCCATGACTTCTCCCCACACATCGTCCGACTCCACGCTCCTCAACGCCGCCGCCCCGACTCCTGCGGCCACAGCGGCCTCAGCGGCTTCTCCCGCCACGCCAACGCCTCGATCGGTGGGGCGGCCCGCCACCAAGGCGGCGGCGGCTCCGGCCAAGCCGGCCGCTCGACTGCATCGCATCGCGGAAGTACGCCAGCAGCAGGGCGTGTCGATGCGCACCGTGGCCCGACACCTGCGCGTCGACATGGCGACCTTGCGTGAGCAGGAGCAGCCGACGACCGACCTGCGGCTGACCGAACTGGCGCGCTGGCAAAGCGTCCTGGAAGTGCCGCTGGCCGACCTGCTGGTCGACGATAACGCGCCGCTTTCGTCCCCGGTCCTCGAACGAGCGCGGCTGGTCCGGCTGATGAAGACGGCGGCCGCCATCCAGGAGAAGGCCGAGTCGGAGAGCGTCAAGCGGCTGGCCCGCATGATGATCGACCAGTTGATCGAGGTCATGCCGGAACTCCAGGAGGTCGGCCCCTGGCACTCCGTCGGGCAACGACGCAGCCTAGATGAAGTCGGACAGGTGGTGGAGCGGCGCATCCGTGATGACTTCTTCAGCTCCTTCCGCGACGAGTAGCAGTCTGCGGCGTCCGAGACGCCAGCGATCTCCCCGGTCCTCCGCATTTCCAGGCCCGCACCGGCTCGCCCGGTGCGGGCCTTCTTGTTGCACGACCTTTCCGTACCGGCTCGCCCGGTGCGGGCCTTCCTCTTGGACCAACCTTTCCGCAAGGCGGCGAACGGCGTCTGCGTCCCTGCGTAAATCGACGCGTGGCAAGTCGTCGGCAGGGGAGCCTTATGCTACATTCGCTCCCGGTCTCCGCAGGGGTCGGCCGCTGAGTCGGGG
>JBIIEC010000451.1:0-4759 GCA_044238045.1 Pirellulaceae bacterium
GGCCTGGCGCGACTGCAAGAACGCGATCAGGTCCGCCATCTGCTCCGCGGACAGCTCACGTTCCAGCCCTTCCGGCATCAACGACCGTTCCGTGGCCTGCACCCGTTCGACCTGTTCCCGCAGTACCGCGACCCGCCGAGCCTCCGGCCCCAGCAGTGCCAGGCTGACACTCGTGTCCTCCACCAGGATCCCTGAGAGGGCCAGTCCGTCCGACGTTTCGACCTGATAGTCGCGATACGTGGATTCGACCGCGCGGTTGGGATCCAGGATCGCCACCAGCAGGTTTTCGCGGGAGCGATTTTCGAGCGCGGCCAGGGCCGGTCCAACGGCATGTCCCATCTCCTCGAACTGATGACAGACCGCGCAGCTGCGTAGGAAGACGGCGCGTCCGCGTTCGGCATCGCCCGTGGCGGGCATCTCCTGCTGGTACCGAGCCAGCACGGCATCGCGCGAGGAGAGGGGGTCGCGCTGCAGCAGCGTTTCGGCCAGTTCCCGCACTTCCGGGTGCGGATTGCCCAGCAGCATCTGGCGACGACGCGCATCGAGCGGCAGCGTCAACGATCGTTGCCGCGCCTCCACCAGCAGTTGCCGCGTCAGTTCGCGCCGCTCGAGGAACTCATCCAGCACCTCGAGCTGCAGGCGTGGCGAAAACGACCCCCACGCCTCCAACAGTCGCGCCACCGATTCGTCGGGAAAACCGCGAATCCACGCCGCGGTGGCCGCTTCCACGACGGCGGGCGGCTGGCGCGGATCCAGCAGGGCAGCCAGCGTCTCGCGCACCTGTGTGTCCTCGCCCAGGCCGGGCCGCAGCAGGCGCAGGGCGGCCTCCCGATCGGCCTCCGCCAACCCGTCGTCGCGCGCCGCGGCCAGCGCCTCGCGCAGCGGCTCCCGTAGCCACCGCACCAGTTCCCCGGGCAGCGCGTGGTCCTGGCCGTGCGCATTGGCATACGCGTCCAAGCCGTCGGCCAGCGTATTCCACCGCCAAGCTCCCGCCAGGCCCGGCAGACGCGCCACCCACGCCAGTGCCTCGCCGTGCAGTGTCGCTGCCGGCACGGGCGAACTGGACACGGGTGAACTGGGCACCGGCGCATCGTCGCGCGCCAACACCTGCTCCAGCAGCTTGCCCAACCAAGGCCGATGAAGGGCCGCGCGATCGGATTCGCCCACGGCGCGCAGCAGGTCGGCGACGTTCGCATCATGGAGCGACGTGAGCACGGCATCCTGGATCTCCGCCGTCGTCCGTTCGTCCAAGGCCAGCGCGGCCAGCAGCTCTCCCACTCCGGCCGCGGCTGGCTGCTGCCCCCAACTCAGGGCCAGCTGCAAACGCAACGCAGCGTCCGGATCGGCGGCACGCGACTGCATGGCCTGCCTCACCGGCTCGCTTTCCTCCAGTCGACTCTCGGCCAGGATCACCGCTTGCCGCGCCACCACCGGCTCCGCCGTTCGCAGGACGCGTGCCAACTGTTCGTCATCCAGCAGCGACCACTCCGCCAGCAGGTAGATCGCATGCACGCGCCCCGCCGGCGGCCCATCGCTTGCGTCCAGCAACCGCCGCAGCGCATCGGCCACCGACCGATCGTCGCTCCACAGCAACCGCTGGTGGGCCATGTCACGCTGCCAGCGATGCGGCGAACGGAGCTGTTCGACCAGTTCCGCGGGCGACAGGCGATCGAGGCGGGGAACGGCGCGCGTGGTCGCGCCCGCCTGCGGAACGACCCGATAGATCCGGCCGCGGTCCTCCCCCGCGCGCAGGTTCATCCGAGCCTGCTCCGCGCGCGGAATCCACTCCGGATGCTCAATCACCTGCCGGTACATGTCGGCGATCCACAGCGAACCATCGGGAGCGGGCTGGACCATCACGGGCCGGAACCAGTGGTCGGTCGACGCGAGGAATTCGGCCGCCGCATCCTCCGGGGCCCGCCGGCTGCGAAACGACACACCGTTCGCGGCCAGGATCTCGCGGTGCACCAGGTTATGCACCGGCTCGCAGACATAACTCTCCAGCGAGTCACCCGCGGCGAACCCCAGGCCGCGGGCGACCGCGGGCCCACAGGCGGATGTGACGCGATTGGCGCGATCAAAATCGTTGAAGCGAGGCAGCGTGCGGCTGGCGGGAAACACGGGCGCGGCACCCGGCTGTTCGGGCACCAACCGCCGCACATGCTCCGCCGCATACCGCGAGTTCCGCGCCAGGTACCGATCCTCCAGCAGGAAGTGCCACAGCGGCTCGCTGTTGTTGCAGCCGAACCAGTTGCCCTCGTCGTCGCGCACGCGGCCGAACTGCGTCTGGCCTGTCAGCAGTTCCATGCGTCCCTCGTCGGGCCGGATCCGCAGGTCGCGTCCGCCCAGGTCCAGCGTCTCGTCGCGCAGCACCGAACGCACGCCCCCGCCACTGTCGCCATTGGCCACATAGAGCCAGCCGTCCATGCCCCAGCTGAGTCCATTGACGCGATGCTGCGGGTTGCCTGCGCCGAAGCCTTCGAAGAGCACGGTACGCCGGTCGGCGCGGCCGTCGCCGTCGGTGTCCTCCGCGTACAGGATGTTCGGCACGCTGGTCACCAGCACGCCGCCGCGCCAAGCCTTCACGCCATTCGGAAACGGCACCTCGTCCAGGAAGATCTCCGCCTGGTCATAGCGGCCATCGCCGTCGCGATCGGTGAGCAGCTTGATGCGCCCGCGCGGCGTCGCTCCCTCCTCCAGCGTCGGATAGTCGCGCATCTCCGCGACAAACAGTCGCCCGTCGGGAGCCCAGTCGAAGGCCACCGGATCCACCACCAGCGGCTCCGCCGCCACCAGCTCCACACGCACGGGCAGCGAACTGCGAAACGCCGCCAACGCCTGCTCCGGTTCCAGCGGGCCCGTGTCCTGCGGGCCGGCAGTCTGCGGGCCGGCCGCGGGCTGCTGCGCCGCGGGAGCCGCTCCGGCGTTTGACGCCGCCCGGCCTTCTTCCCGCGGCTTGGCGTTGGTCGTCGCCTGCGGGTCGAGCAGTCGGCGGTAGGGCACGCGGTCGACCTTGTCAGGCAGCCGCGCCGTGTCTTCATTCTGGAACCAGAGGTGCCCGGAGTGGAACCAGGCGCCGTTGTTGGTTCCATCGGCGCGGACGAAGGGCCGCATGATGGCGTCCGTGGTGGCATCGCCTTCCGCCGCCGCGGCTCGATCGCGATCCCATCGCGTCCGCCACGCCAGCGGTTGGCCAGCGAGCTGGAAGACGGCCGCTCGTTGGGGGGTGGACCACAGGATTTCGGCGCGACCATCGCCGTCCAGGTCGGCCCAGCGCAGCCCCGCATCCCCGCCGTCGGCTCGCGCCAGCCGCACGCCATCTGGCAGGCCGGCCGCCCAGGCACGCCAGCGGCCATCCGCCGCGCGCCCCAGCACCAGCGATTCGTTGCCGTCGTCCACCAGCAGTTCACCGACACCATCCGCGTCCAGGTCGCGGAGGCGGTAGACCAGCCGCGCGGCTGGATCGAGCCAGCGGTCACGCCACGCACCCGGAACGCCCTCCCAGTCCACCGACAGCGGCTCGGACCGCCAGCCGGTCGGCCCATGGTGCCACAGCAGGCGGCTCGTCCCGTCCACCGCCAGCAGCGACGCGCGGCCATCGGAGCGGACGACTCCCCAACGCAGCTCCCGCGCGGGCAATGCCTGCTCGGTCACCTCCCAACGTCCTTCGCTGGCACCCCAGCGACGCGTCACCAGGCGATCGGGGCCCGCTTTGCGGACGACATCGAGGTGACCGTCGTGGTCGAGGTCGACCAGCGTGTTGCCATTGTCCCCGCCGTGGACATCCCGCAGCGGACTGCCTCCCAGAGCGTTCTGGTTGATCCGCTGCAACGCCTCGCGGAACGACAGGAAACGCACCTGCCCCGGATAACGCTGCTCCGCATGGTCGATCAGTTCGATCACCTGGTCGTTCCGCATCCAGCCGTGCGGATGGAACACCAGGTTGTACACGCCCTCCTTTTCGACGGCGGCGTCCAGCGCGGCCTTCATGTCTTCGATCGTCCGCGGGTTGAACGGACGATGCAGGTTCTGGCCCTCCCAGTCGCTCGGCACCACGCAGGGAAACTCCCAGCACACCCGGCCAATCACGTACGGGTAGGGATAGTCGCGAATCGTGTTCACGTAGGAGGAGAACTGGACATACTTCTCGAAGCGGGGCGCTCCCCCGACATCGCGGGCCACTCCGGGTGACAAGCGGTTGTCATCCGGAGTGGTGATGTTGAACACCGAACTGTCGATCGCCAGGAAGTTCCCGGCGGACGTGCGGCCCGCGAAGATCGCTTCGTAGAACCGCGGGCTCGGGCTGTTCATCGAATCGCAGCAGGGCATGCGGAAGGCGACGGGCGCGTTGCCGGGAACGGTCGCCAACTGGTCGACGCAGCGTTCGTACGTCGAACGGGCCCGCGCGAAATCGCCCTGCTGCAGCAGCGGACACGGATGGTCGGCCGTATGCACCTCCAGCGACAGCCCCTCGCGCAGCCACGCCTGCAGCTGCTCGCCGCCTGGATCCACCGAGTTCGTCATGATGCTCAGCGACGCGCGGCCCTGGTACCGTTTCAGGCGTTCCAGGATCGGCCGCAGATAGCTTTCGTAGACTTTCGGGTCGCGCATGTCGTCGATGGCCAGCACCACCACCGCGCGAACCCCGGGCTCCCCGACCCACTGCGGTGTCGCCAAACGGGCGAAACCACGGTGCACATAGTAGGGGTCCGTCGCTTCGTCGAGATACACCAGTCGATTGCCCACGGCGGACATCGCC
>JBIIEC010000452.1:0-4755 GCA_044238045.1 Pirellulaceae bacterium
TCAACCTGAAGTTCCGCGCGGGTCGACACTCCCAGTTCAGCGGGTAAACGCACTGCATCGGTGGGCAGTATCCCGATCGACTGGCGACCGGGCCGCAGCCACTCGTGTGCGATCAACGCCAGCCATCCGTCGGGGGCAGACAGCCTGCGTTCATTTTCTTGCCGCCAACCCTCCACGGCTTCGGCATGCTCGTCCTCTGTCTGGGTCGACGCGTGCTGGGTCGACGCGTGCTGGGCCGACGCGCTGCCGAGGGCTCCCGCCATGAATAGCCACAGAAGCAGCAGGCGGGCACCGAGACGGCGCGTGGGACATGCAGCAAGGAAATGAAACACGGGCGAAGGTGAGATGCGAGCGATCAACTGGCTCATAACTAACTGCGGGGTTCCAAAGAAAAAAAAGAAGAGGAGCCAACGAGTTGTGAACAGCTCACGCAGGCGTCGACGGCCAACCTCTGGCCGGACGGCCCGGTCCGAGCCGCACCCAGCGGCCGACTGCACGTTGGCATGGTCCGCCAAGGCGGCGGCCACCGCTTTCGGCATTTTTTTTTTGCAGGCGAATGTCATGGACGACCTTCCCTGACGGCAACTAAAATGCGGGACCTACTCCTTTAGAGGCTCCCTATGAGTTTATCGTCCGCACGAGCATTCGACAGCGTGCTTCTGCTGCTGGCGCTGGCTTGCAGCGTTCCCCATCTGGAAGCCGCCCAGATTACGGTCGGCCAGCATTCGCTGCGCGCCAACCAGCCCGACCAGTGGGTCAGCGTGATGGTAAGCGGAGGCGATGCGGTGTCGGGGCTCGATCTGTTCGCCCAGGTCGGCGATGGCGGGCCCGAGTTGACTCAGTTCGGACTGCCGGGCGGTAAGGCGGGGCCGCGGATCAGCGGTGCTGACCTGCTGCAAGGGACCATCTTCCAGGGCGTCTCCGATGTGCCGACCAACCTCAGCTCGCCCCAACTGCCACAAACGGCCTTCTACTCGCTGGCGTTGATCGCTTCCAAACCCACGGTCAACGCCCAGGGTACGCTCGTGCGTTTGCGTCTGGATACCACCGGTTTCTACGGGGGCCAGTGGGACCTGCGATTGCAGGACGTCCTGCCCTTCGCAACGTTTGGCGGCCCGCATCATACGAACTTTGCTGGTCCGTCCGCGATCATCCAGGACGGATCCATCAGTATTCCCATCGAGGCGGGCGACTACAACGGCAACCGTCAGTTCGATCCGGCTGATGTCGACGCGCTCGGCCTTGCGATCCGCCAAAATTCGACCGAGCCCCGCTACGACGTCAATCGCGACGGAAGAGTCAATGAAGCGGACCAACGTTACTGGGTTAGCAGTTACGCGCGTCGGTACTTCGGCGACTCGAACTGGGACGGCCAGTTCAACTCGGCCGATCTCGTGACGGTCTTCGCGGCCGGTCAGTACGAGGACGCTCCGGTGCGAAACAGTCTGTGGTCCAGCGGCGACTGGTCGGGCGACGGCGAGTTCTCGTCGTCGGACCTGGTGCTTGCCTTCCAGGACGGTGGCTATGAACTGGGCCAGCACTCGACCGTTCCGGCCGCCAGTGTTCCCGAACCGACAGTGCCTGCGATCCTGACTTGCGTGGCTCTGCTGCACGCCGCACGCCGCGCTCGCCACCCCGGTTCCTCTACAGCCGCCCGCCGACGCTCCCTCCAAGGATGAAAGAAGTGATTTGCATGAAGAGTCCATCACGCAGGCCATCCGTCCGCCGTACGCGTCGCCTAGGCGTCGCGGCAACTCCCGCCCTGGAGTCGCTTGAGGCGAGGCAGCTGATGTCGGTCTCGCCGTTGGCCGTGCGCGACCAGTATGCCGGAACTGCCCTGCAGCCGCTGGTGGTGGCTGCGTCGAGCGGTCTGCTCGTCAACGACCAGTGTGCGCTGCAGGCCCAGCTCGTGACACGTCCGCTTCATGGCGAGCTGACCCTTTCATCGAACGGAGGCTTCACCTACACGACCTTCGGCAACTATGGCGGCACCGATCAGTTCACCTATCGCGCATTGGCCGATGGCAAGCAGTCGGACGCGGTGGTCGTCACGCTGCAACTGACACAGCAGCCGAACGTGCCGGTGGCCGTGAACGACTTTTTCACGGGCGCGGAGGACGAGTTGCTGCGTGCCGACGCGACACCGCTGCGTTCGGTCGATGCGGTCAGTCTCCAGGCCAGCCAGGTCGTCTACGACCGCACGGGCCAGCACATCTACGCGTTGGTCGGCGAGTCGGTGGTGCCCATCGACCCGATCACTCGCCAGGCGGGCACGCCCCGGACCATCGGCGGCGGCGTCTCGCGTATCGCCATCTCCGACGATGGTCTCTACATTCACGCCGTGACGAACGACGGCCGATCGCTGCGCCGTTACAACACGCAGCAGGACCGAGTGGACCAGGAGACGCTAGTCGGCACATTCGGTCAGTACAGTCTTGCCATTGGCGACCTTGAACCGGTACCCGGTCGCCCGGCGGCCGTGGCGGTCGCGCTCTACTACCCCGGCTTCAGCCCGCGGCAGGGCGGCATCGTGATCGTCGACAACGGCGTCAAGCTGCCGGCTTCCACGGAGGGCGGCCTGGGATCCAGCGGTGGTGGAGACGACATCGTCTTCACCGGTCCCACCACGCTCGTCGGCTATACGAATTCGCTCAGCAGCTACGACGTCACGATCATGCAAGTGGACTCCAAGGGCGTCCAGGTCGTCAGTTCCACCAGCGGGATTCTCTGCTGCAGCGGAGGAATCACCGGAGGCAGCGGTTACATGTATGCCGGAGCCGGTACCGTCGTGCAGGTGGAACCGCTGAAGAATCGCGGCGTACTGCCCCAGCTTGGCCTGCTGCTGGCCGACCCCGAACTGCGTCGTGTCTTCGTCCTGCACGGTGGTGGAGCGGATACCACGGTCAGTTGGTTCGATCCGGCCACGCTCAAGCAGATCGGAACGCTGGAGTTGCCCGAGTTCGAGCCGAACGAAACCGTGGTGAGTTGGACTCGGTTCGGCTCCGACGGCCTTGCGCTCGCCACCGATCGCGGCAGGATCCTGATCGTCCGCAGCGACCGTATTTCGGGAGTGCAGCGGAAGGGAGTGCTGACGAACGATTCCGACCCCGAGGCCCAGCCGCTCACGCCGACGCTTGTGACGAACGTCGCGCACGGCGTCCTCACCTGGGCCGGAGACGGCACCTTTACCTACCAACCCGAACGCGACTTCACGGGCTTCGATTCGTTCACTTACCGCGTCAGCGACGGAACGAACGTCTCGAACGTCGCCAAGGTGACGCTCGAGGTCCGCCCCGTGAACGACGCTCCCGTCGCGGTCGACGACGCCTATTCCATGATCGAGGACGGTGTTTTGCAGGTGTCGGCCGCCGAGGGCATCCTGCGGAACGACCGGGATGTCGAGGGCGACCGGCTGTATGCCTCGGTCCCCTCCAAGCCTTCGCATGGCAAAGTCGTGCTGCAGGCCGACGGTTCCTTCACCTACACGCCGAATGCCGACTTCGCGGGCGAGGATTCGTTCACGTACATGGCGAGCGACGGTGCGGCGACCTCGCAGCCAGCGACGGTGCGCATCCAGGTGGCAAAGCTGAACGAGCTGCCGCAGGCCGTGCCCGATCGCTACGCGGTCAATGAGGACGGCGTGCTGCGACTCGATGGATCTCCGTCCCTGTCGGTCCAGCGCGTGAATATCGTGGTTCAGGATCTGGCCGTCGACCCCACGGGGCAGCAGTTGTTCGCCACCGTTCCGGGCAACGTTCTCCTGGAGCTGGACCCTTATACGGGAGGGCGCCGCGACGCTTATGAACTGGGCCGCGACCCGCGCCAGATCGTCATCTCGGACGATGGCCGTTACCTGTACGCGGCGGTCGAGGACGACCGGGCTCTGCGCGTGTTCGACCTGCAGACCAAGAAGGCGGGCGCACGCGTGCTGATGCCGGGCAGCGGTGATGGAGCGGAGCGTATCCGAGAACTGCATGCGATTCCCGGCAGTCCGGACCGCGTGATGATCGCGCGGACCTACCGCTCGATCAGTCCGCCGGCGGCCGGTTCGTGGGTCTACACCAAGGACGGCGAAATCCTGCCGAAGCATTTTGGCGAGGGAGCTGGCACGGGCGGAGCCGACATCCTGGCCGTTGACGAGACCGGCAAGCTGGCGTACGGCTACCAGAATTCGATCTCCAGCTTCGACTTCTGGTACATGAACGTCGACGCCGAAGGGCTGACCGTGGTCGACACGGCCCCCTGGGGTTCGATGCTCAGCGGCTTCAACGTCGGACGGATCGGCGTCGCCAATGGACGACTGTTCTCCGATACGGGCGTCATCATGGACCTCGTCACGCGCAAACAGATGGGGACGTTCCGCGGCGCAGGGAACATGCTGCTCGAACCCGCCACCGGCCGATTCTTCGGGCTCGAAAACTCGCCGCAGGGCAATCCCACGCTGTACATCTACAGCCTCGACACGTTGCAGGAGATCGGCAAGCTCGAAATCCCGAACGCGGGCTCATCCACCGACAGCCTCGTGCGTTTCGGCACCGACGGCATCGCCTTTCGTTCCGGCTCGACGCTTGTGCTGGTGCAATCGAGCGTCCTGTCGGGCGTCGCGCCCCGCGGAGTGCTCGACAACGACCGCGACATCGACGCCCCGGGACTGGTTGTCGAACTGGCATCGGGCGTCAGCCACGGCCAGTTGAACCTGCGGGCAGACGGCCAGTTCACCTATCAGCCCAACTCCGAATATTCCGGCACCGACCA
>JBIIEC010000453.1:0-4752 GCA_044238045.1 Pirellulaceae bacterium
GGAGTCTGCGCATGCTGTCGATCTCCGGACTCGGTTCTCGCACGTGCGCCGGTTTCACGCGCCGCCAGATGCTGCAGGCTGCGGGCTCCGGCCTGCTCGGACTGTCGCTACCGAAGCTGTGGGCCGCGGAGAGCGCGGGGCGACGTTATCCGCAGCGGGCGAAGTCGGTGATCTTCCTGTTTCTTTTTGGCGGACCAAGCCAATTTGAAACGTTCGACATGAAGCCGTCGGCACCCGCCGAGATCCGCGGCCCCTTCCAGCCCATTCATTCCCGCACTCCCGGCCTGCAGATCTGCGAGCACCTGCCTCGCCTGGCCGATATCTCGGACAAGTATGCCGTCATCCGCACGATGACGCACGCGTTCAACGACCACAGCGGCGGCGCGCACTACATGCAGACGGGACACCGGTGGCAGGTACCGATAGGCGGCGGTTTCTCATTCACGCCGGACGACTGGCCGTCGATCGGCTCCATGGTCGAATACCTGCACCAGCAGCGGCCCGATGGGCTGGACCGTGACTTGCCGCAGTACATGGTCGTGCCGAACCGGCTCGGCCGCCTGCAGGATTCGGGCCAGTACCTGCGACCGGGCGAATACGCGGGCTGGTTGGGGCAGGCCTACAATCCGTTGACGACGCGCGTCGACAAGCGCCACCTCACGGACAACCCCTACTGGCGCGCCTGCTCGGACGACGAACTGACGTACCAGATCGAAGGCCTCTCGCCCGCGACGCAGGTACAGCTCGATCGTATTCGCACGCGTGTATCGCTGCTGGAGCAATTCGATACCCAGCGGCGGTTGCTGGACCAGCAGGAGGACCGTCAGCTGGAACTGCTGACGCGCCGCGCGCTGGGGCTGGTGACCAGTGAGCGGACGCGACAGGCGCTCGACGTGCGCAAGGAACCGGCCGCTTTGCGCGATCGTTACGGACGCCACCTCTTCGGCCAGTCGTGCCTGCTGGCTCGTCGACTCGTGGAGGCGGGCGTTGGGTTCGTGACGGTCCACTACGACGCGTGCGACGGCTACAGCTGGGACTCGCATGTCCACAGTCGAGACGTGCGCGACCACCTGCTGCCAACTTTCGACGAGGCGTTCTCGGGCCTGCTGGTGGATCTTGAGGATCGCGGGATGCTGGACGAGACGCTGGTGGTGGCGGTGGGCGAGATGGGACGCACGCCGCAGCCGACGGCCGACTGGGGACGCGGGCACTGGAGTACGCTGTTCCCGGCCGTCATCGCCGGAGGCGGCATTCGCGGCGGAGCACTCTACGGACGCTCGGACAAAAACGGCACCGTCCCCGAAGAACACCCGGTGTCCCCCGAAGACCTGGCCGCTACCATCTACTACGCCCTGGGTATCGACCCGGAGCTGGCCATCCTGGACCGCTCCGGCCGCCCCGTGCCGCTGGTGGCCGATGGCA
Organism: Pirellulaceae bacterium; assembly: GCA_044238045.1. Lineage (GTDB taxonomy): Bacteria > Planctomycetota > Planctomycetia > Pirellulales > Pirellulaceae > CAZUJM01. Next base: position 1,423 of record JBIIEC010000453.1, read on the forward strand.
AGCCGGTAACGGCCCTCTTTGCTTAGAGAATGCGGCCCGCTTCCATTTCCGTTCTCGAAGGATTCGCAGCATGGCGCTTCACCGCTGGCTCAGGGCCTTGTCGGCCGGTTTACTTCTGTGCGTTTCGCGGCCGACCCTGCAGGCGGAGGACTGGCCGCAGTGGCGGGGAGCGAAGCGAGACGGAGTCTGGCGCGAGACGGGGATCGTCGATCGACTGGACGGGGACCGACTCAAGCCGGTGTGGTCGGTGCCCGTGGGGCCCGGCTACAGCGGACCGACGGTGGCCGAGGGGCGCGTGTATGTCACCGACCGCCAGACGGAACCCAACCAGCAGGAACGCGTGCACTGCTTCGACGAGAAGACGGGCGAGTCGATCTGGAGCTATGCGTACGACTGCGTCTACGAGAACGTCGGTTACGAAGCGGGCCCGCGCGCTTCGGTGACCGTCGAAGGCGGCCGAGCCTATGCCCTGGGCTCCATGGGCTACCTGCATGTGTTCGACGCGGCCACCGGAAAACTTCTTTGGCACAAGCGGCTGAATGAGGTGTACCAGATCGAAATGCCGATCTGGGGCATCGCGGCGGCTCCGCTGATCCACGAGGGCAAGGTGATCCTGCACATCGGCGGACGTCCAGACGCCTGCTTGGTCGCGCTGGACGTGCAGACGGGCGACGAGGCCTGGCGCGCCCTGGATGATCGCGCTTCGTATTCGTCGCCGATCCTGATCGAACAAGCCGGACAGCAGGTGCTGGCCTGCTGGACGGGCGACCATGTGGCGGGCGTGAACCCGCGCACCGGCGCGGTGCTCTGGAAGTCCCCCATGCCGCCGCGCAACATGGTCATCGGAGTCGCCACGCCGGTGGTCGAGGACGACCACCTGTTCGTCACTTCGTTCTATGACGGCTCGAAGATGATGCGGTTTTCGCGCGATGCGCTGCGGGCCGAGGAGGAGTGGCGCGAGCAGGGCGAGAGCGAACAGAAGACGCGGGCCCTGCACTCAATCATCAGCACCCCCTTGTTCCGCCGAGGCTATCTTTACGGCGTCGACAGCTACGGCGAGCTGCGGTGCCTGGATGCCCGCGATGGACGACGTGTCTGGGAGAACCAGACGGCCACGCCCCGCGCGCGATGGAGCAACATCCACATCGTGCTGCATGAAGAGCAGGCGTGGCTGTTCAATGAACGAGGCGAACTGATCATTGCCGAGCTGTCGCCGGAAGGCTACCGCGAAATCAGCCGGGCGAAGCTGATCGAACCCACCACCAACCAGTTGGATCGGCGCGGCCAAGGCGTCACCTGGGCGCATCCGGCCTTCGCCAACCGCCACGTGTTTGCCCGCAGCGACAAGGAACTCGTCCGCGTGTCGCTCGAGGCCCCGTAAGCGGCGGCGAAGCCCGCCCTGGCCTTTCGGCCGCTACGGGTCATCTCCTATCGCTACTGAATGGCGTCCAGCGCCGACTTCAGGCGATCGCCCATCAGGTGGATGTCGGCCACATTGCCCGCCGGATTGACCAGCATGATGAAGGGCACGGTCTCGACGCCGCAACGTACGGCGTTCGGATTCTCGAATCCGGCGGCCGACCCGTCGGCTTGGACAAGCACCTTCCAGCCGATCGGATGCTCCTTCAGGAACCGCTCCAGCGCGTTGCGATCATCGTCGAGGTTCACCAGCACGACTTCCAGGTTGTCGGCGTTCCGCGCGCGGACCGCCTCTCGCAGCCGGTCGATCTCCTCACGCGCGTTCACTTGCCACGTCGTCCAGAATCCCACCAGCACCCACTTGCCGCGGAAGCTGCTCCAATCGAACGCATCGCCACCCAAGGTCACGCCCTCGAGCATCACTTCGGAGCCGATGAGGCCCAGGCGGCGGCGCGCGAGGTCCACGGTCCGCTGAATGGTGGCCACTACGCTGGCGTCGGATGTCTTGGAGAAACGCGACAGGATCTTTTCGTACGCCTGCAGCGACTCGTTCGGATAGCCCATGAATTCGAGGAACTCGGCGGTCTGGATGGCGTACCCGAGCACGTTGGGGTCGAGCTGTTCGGGTTGCAGGAGTGCGTCGAGCCCCTGGAGCATGCCTGCCAGGGCTCCTTCGCGTTTCTCGAGCACCTGGCGTGACAGCTGCGTCAACTCCAGACGCATGGCCTGGCTTAGCAGCGAACGACCCTCGGTCGCGACATTCGCATCAGCGGCCGACTGGAACTTCTCGCCAATCTTCCGATACCCCTCCGCGGCCAGGTCGGCGTTCCCCGCCTCGAAGATCCAACCCATCGCATTACGGGTGGCGTCCAGCGTCTCGGGGCCCGCTTCGGGATCAGCCAGCAGGCCGTCGAGATTCTGAACGAGCGTGTCGCCGGCGGTGGTGAGGGTTTCGGGCGAGGTGGTGGCAGGATCAAGGGACAGGAAGTCGGTGACGGCCGACTGCCACTGCGTGCAGCGTGCCATCCGCGCGACCAGCGCATTGCCACCCTGGGCCAGTTGCGTAACGAGTTCGGTGAAGCGATCGCGATACCGCGGCTTATCCAACGCGGCCAGCGTGCGCAGCGCGTCGAGCTTCACGCGCAGCGCGCGGAGCTTGGTCTCCTCCGGAACTTCCTTGGACAGGATTTTGTCACTGAGGGCGACGCGCATGCGCATCAGGCTCCGCAACTTCACGCCCTGGTCCTCGGCCGCTTCGGGGGTCGCTCCTTCGGCCTCCCCGGGGCCCAGCGCGGTCTTCTCAAGCTGGGCGAGGTATGCGAAGAGTTCCTCGGCCGTGCCTTCGGGCAGCTCGCCCAGCGGGGGTTCTGCGGCGGTGGCCGACGCGGAGTTGCCCGAGGCGGGGTCTGGCGCCGCGGGCGCGGTGGAGGCATCGCCGGCCGGAGCGGCCTCGTCCTGCTGGCCGCGGCAGCCGGGGAGCAGAACGAGCGCCGGGCCAAGCGTCAAGGCGCCCGTCAGCAGGAGCCGCGTCACGCGACTCGATGTCTCGCGCGTACCGGAGTCATCCTTCGATGGTTTGCGACGAAAACTGATCTGCACGGACGGCTCCTTCGCCTCTCGCGCCGCGCCGACGACGGTCCGTGTCGCCACGGCCCACCTCGACCTCGCGCGGCCTCTCCCCAGTTCCTGGATCCAGTACGCGGCCGCATTGTAGGTGAAAGACGTCGCGTGGGCAGCACCAGAACGGCGCGAACGAACGTCAGTCGAGCCAGAAAAGAGTGAGCAGCAGGACGGCCGCGAGCCAGCCGAGTCGAAACCGCGTGGCTTCCGGAGCGTTCCGGGAGTCGGCGGAGGCCACCGGGGCGGCCGCGCCTCGCTTGGATTTCGTGGACTGGCGTCCCCGGGGCGTTA
>JBIIEC010000454.1:0-4750 GCA_044238045.1 Pirellulaceae bacterium
GATGCGGGTCGACTTCACGCGATCACCGGCTTGCAGGAGCGCAACGGGCTGGCCGGGACGAACCGTTCCGGCACTCACGCGACCGATGGCGATGCGGCCCACGTACGGGGACCAGTCCAGCGTCGTCACCAGCATCTGGAACGGCTGGTCTTGCTCCACCCGCGGCCCCGGAATCTCGCGGACGACCAAGTCCAGCAGGGCCTCCATGGATTCGGTCCGCACGGCGGGATCGGTGGTCGCGTAGCCTTCCTTCGCGGAGGCGAACATCGGGGGAAAGTCGACGATGTCGTCGTGCGCCCCGAGATCGATCAGCAGGTCCAGCGTCTCGTCGATCACCTCGAAGGGCCGCGCGTCCGGTCGGTCGATCTTATTGACCACCACGAGCGGCTTCAGCCCGCACTCCAGGGCCTTCGACATCACGAAGCGAGTCTGGGGCATGGGCCCTTCGGCGGCATCGATGAGCACCAGGGCTCCATCGGCCATCCGCAAAACCCGCTCGACTTCGCCGCCGAAGTCGGCGTGGCCCGGCGTGTCGATGACGTTGATCTTGATGCCCCGGTAGGGGATCGCGATGTTTTTGGCGAGAATGGTGATCCCACGCTCGCGTTCGAGGTCGTTGGAATCGAGGATGCGTTCACCGACCAGCTGCCCGTCGCGAAACTGTCCGCTTTGCCGCAGGAGACAGTCCACCAGCGAGGTCTTGCCGTGGTCGACGTGGGCGATGATCACGATGTTCCGAACGTCTTCACGGCGGACAGACGCGTTTTCATTGAGCAGGCTCGAAGAAGACAAGGGATCATCCTTCTGGACGGACAGGCTCGCCGAGCGGGCGGGCAACGGAGCGGTCTGCCGCGAACTCGTACAATGAGCATCGCGAGGCCATTCGCATAATCCTGCCAGTGTACCACTACCGCATCCGAATCGGGAAGGCCCGCCGAGGCGGAGAAGCCCGAGCCTCCCCACCAGAACCGTGGAACAGCCAACTCCGTTTCCCCGGGCTCATTCGTTATGATCACCGGGGAGCGTCCCCGGGGCGTCCGTGGAACCCCAGGGCGTCGATGGCGGTCGCCCCAGGCGAGTTTTGCTGGAGCGGGCTTTTCGGCAGATGGGTCGTCGTGACGACCGAGCGGTTCCAATCGGCCGCGTTCGAGAGGTATTCCGGACCGTGAAAATCAGCAGCATCCCGCAGATCTACCGGAACGTGAACCGCCTCACGGAGATCATCTCCGTGCTCAGCAAGTACGGCCTGGCCGACGGCATCAGCTTTCTGGGCCCAGACTTCGTGAAGGACCTGATCAAGAATCGGGACGGCGAAGCACTCGCTCGCCGCAGCCGCGAAACCCGTATTCGAATGGCCATCGAGGAGCTGGGCCCTACCTTCATCAAGCTCGGGCAGATCCTGAGCACTCGTCCTGACCTGGTCGGTCCCGCCCTGGCCCGCGAGTTGGAAACGCTGCAGGAACATGTGGCCTGCGATCCGATCGACGTCGTCCGCCAGACCGTGGCCGACGACCTGGGGCACCCCATCGAGGAGCTGTTCGCATTCTTCGCAGAGACCCCGTTGGCCTCCGCCTCGATCGGCCAGGCCCATCGAGCGACTCTGCCCTCGGGCGAAGAGGTGGTCGTGAAGGTTCAGCATGCGGGCATCCAGGAACGCGTCCGCCGCGACCTGGACGTGCTGGCGGGAATCGCGCAGTTGATGGAACGCCTTCCGGAGTGGGCCCCCTACCACCCCACGGAGACCGTCGCCGAGTTTCAACGGTCCCTGCGGCGCGAACTGGATTTCCGACGCGAAGAACGCAACCTGAGCCACTTTTCGCTCCGTTTTCGCGAAAACCCACATATCCAGATCCCCCGCCCCATCAGCGAACTATGCTCGGGCCGCGTCCTGACCATGGACTACCTCCAGGGCACCAAGCTCTCCCAGAAAGAACAGCTCGACGCCATGGAACTGGACCGGCAACAGCTGGCCATGCACGGCGCCGACCTCTATATGGAGATGGTGTTCGGAGACGGGTTCTTTCACGCCGACCCGCATCCGGGCAACCTGGTCGTCCTACCCGATGGCCGCATCGGCCTGCTCGACTTCGGCATGGTTGGACGCGTGGAAGAACGGTTGAGGGAAGAGATCGAAGACCTGCTGCTGGCCGTCGTCAACCAGGACAGTGAAGCCATCACGTCGATCCTGATCCGGATCGCGGAAGTGCCGGGAGACATGAACGAAGCCACCCTGCGGCTCGAGGTCGTGGACTTCGTGACTCACTACGGCAACCAGCCGCTGGAACGCCTCGAACTGGCGCGAGCCCTCGAGGAGATGATCGCGATGATCTTCCACTACCGCATCGTACTGCCCGCCCAGGTGGCGCTGATGCTGAAGGTGTTCATCACGCTGGAGGGCACGGCGCAGCTGCTCTGCCCCCACTTCAGCCTCGTCCAGGTGCTCCAGCGCTACCAGCGAAAGGCCCTGCTGCGCCGCCTGTCGCCCGCCCGCCGCATGCGAAAACTACGCCGCATCGTGTCCGAGGTCGAGCAGTTGATGGAGATCCTGCCCCGCCGCACCCTGGATATCCTGACCCAGATCAAAGCCGGGAAATTCGACGTCCACCTCGACCACCGCGGCCTGGAACCCTCGGTCAATCGCCTCGCCCTGGCGCTCCTCGCCAGCTCGCTGTTCATGGGCTCGGCGCTGCTGCTGAGTCAGGAGGTGCCGCCGATCCTCTTCCCCGAGAAATCGGTGCTCGGCCTCCACAACGTCTCCATCCTGGGGTTCATCGGCTGCCTGGTCAGCGTCCTGCTCGGCCTGCGTCTACTGCGGGCCATCGGCAAATCCGGACACCTCGACCGTCGCGACTGACCCAGGCACGAAGAACGAGCCGCTGCTCAAGCTGCGTGGCTGCCATCCCGCTCCCGCTGGATCTGGCCAATCAGCGACTCGATGCGATCCGAGAGGCGGTCGAGTTCCAGCAGCACTTCGTTCTGCCGGCGGTCAAGATACTGAAGCAACGCCCCCCCAGGGCCTGCTTCCTCCTCCCCCTCCCCTGCACCCGAACCTGCACCCGAACCGGCCGAGCCCTCCAGCACAGCTTCTCCCTCCGCATCGACCACGGTTTCCCGGCCGTGATCCCTTTCCAGGGACGTTCGAACGAGCTTTGCTTTCATGCTGCCACCTGCTTCTGACCGTTCCGCCGGACATCGCCACAAGCAACCCAAGGCACGCACACACCCCAGGCAACCACCATCGGGCGATCGCGTCGACCTGAAAAGGCTTTTGACACACAAATGGTCAAGGATTGGGCGAGAATGAACCGCCCGCAATTCCGATAAAGATCCGCAACGTACTGGGTAGACATCCCCCTAGCCGTTAACTATCATTGGGGGCTTGTTTCCAGGGCGAGTCCCCCCGCGGGGGCCGTCCTCCTGATTCGTATCATGGGACATCGGATAACCAAGGAGTCAAAGTGGTCAAGCTGGTCTTACGCGATCGGGAAAGTGTTCAGGAAGCCGTCCGACGTTTTCGCAAGCTCGTAGAGCGCAGCGGCATCAAGAAGGAGATGCGTCGCCGCGAACACTACGAGAAGCCAAGCGAAACCAAGCGTCGAGCCCGCCTCCGTGCCGAGCGCCGCGCTCGCCGCACCACGACCCCCGCCTAGCGGGCGCACTTTACCGGCGTGGGTGCTCGTCTTGGAGCACCTGCCATTCTGCGCTGGCCGCACGTCGGATTGGCTGCGATCCGACGAACGTCAGGCCGTGTCTGGGCTTGCGATTGCCCCACTTCATCCGGGGCCCTCTACACTCCGAAGCCCGCTTCCTCTGGCCGCTTGCTCTGGCCGCATCCGCCTCTCGAGCTCCCCGATCGAAGGGGATGCTCGTGGACTTGAGCAGGCCTGTGGAGCAACTTTTCGTCGCCGGGAAATGGCCGGAACGAGGCACCGCCTGCTCCGCCACCTCCTGACACGAAATCCCAAGCCTAGCGTCTTGCGAGGCGGACATCCTCCGCCAGCCTGAGACTTAGCGGGCCCGCTGAGCGGTGTAGTAGGTGGCCTGGGGCGAACCGCTGGAGATCCATCCATAGGGGCTCCACCCGCCACCGAACCAGGATGGCGAGTAGGAGGAGTAGTAGGGGATGGCGTTCACCGAGGGACGGGAGTTGGAAACCCCGTACCACTTCTGCGCCGCGAGTCGGTTTTGCCGCTGCTGCGAGGCGGCGGCAGCCTTTCGCCGCACGGCCTCCTTCGGGTTCTTATACCGGCGATAGTCTTCCAGATAGAACCACATCTCGGGCGTGACATTGCCGCTACTGGGGAATTCGGAGACCGTGTCGAGATCCGACTTGGTCGCCCTTCCCTCCAGCGGTTCCTGAGCACTCACCGAACCCAGGCCAGACAGTCCCAGCAGCAGAGCAAGCAGCCATCCTTGGCGTCGCATAATCTGTATCCTCCGGTAGATCGTGATCCATTCAGGGATTCGATTCGACCAGCCACGCGAGGAAAGATTAGGGAGTTTCCCCGTGTAACGATCAGCCAAACCGGGAGATCTCGGCAACTGCTATCATCCTGTCCGAGTCCTGCGCTGGCCTGCGAAAGCGGCTTCATGCCGCGATGCCCGCTGGAAAAATGCTTCGCCCCATCGCGTAAGCCAGCGGTTCAAGCCGTGGCCCGCTCCGCTCCACTCAGCGCAGCAAGGTTTTCCGAAAGCAGCTCAGGGCTTTTTCGGTCGAGGCACGCGTTTGGAGGAACGGCCACCGCGTCCG
>JBIIEC010000084.1:0-16624 GCA_044238045.1 Pirellulaceae bacterium
CTTGTGGGGCAGGTTGTTAGTGTGGTTGGCGGCGACGCGGGGCGGGATCTGCTCGGAGCTGGTCGGCGAGATGCCAGCGTTTCGAGGGTCAAACGGCCGGGATGCCCTCCAGCGGGGCCCGCGACCGTTGCCCCGACGGGGTCGGGATTTGTAAAGGGCAGTGGCGTCGGCTCGACGCGCCCATGACCATGGTGCCTGCAGGAAACGCTCGCGTTCTCCAGACTCCACAGCGGGCGGTTTTGCCGCTCACTCGCGTTGAGAGTTATGTACGTCACCCTGCGAAGCGCGTCAAAAAGGGTACGGCGAGCCTCGGGGTGGCTGCGTGAGTAGGCATTTTGGGGGTGTCGACACTAGACGATTTTGGGTGATTGTGCCCAAAAACGAAGCCGGTACGATTTGGGACCAGCGGCAGGGATCGAGAAGCTCCGCAAACGCTCCAGTCCCCGACGCGGAACCGCGGCGTGAAGCAACGCCGTGAAGCCGCGGCGTGGTTTTCCCGCACGGGGCCAAGCCGCTTCACGAAGCGGCCGTGCGTCGCCGAGTCGTCCTGTCCCGTCGCCCATCAGCCCCGTCTGGAAGCACGTCTGGATGCCCGTCTGTCAGCATGTCTGCCAGCCGGTCGCAGTGACCGTTGAGGTGGTCCTCCCATGCCCATCACCCTCGTGATCTCCGATGACCATGCCGTTGTCCGCAAGGGAATCATCAGCATGCTCGCCGGCTCGGACGTCCAAGTGGTCGCCGAAGCGCGGAACGGTCACGAGGCGGTGGAGATGGTGCTGCAGCACCGTCCGGACATCATCCTGATGGACATCCGCATGGCCGACATGGATGGGCTCGAAGCACTGGAAAAGATCCGGGAACAAGGTGTCACGGAAACACGAGCCGTGATCCTGTCCACCTACGACAACCCGACCTATGTCGCTCGCGCCGTGGCGCTCGGCGCCAGTGACTACATCCTGAAGGATTGCGATCGCGAGCAGCTCTTGGAAGCCATCCGCCGAGTGGCCGCCGGCCAGGCACCGCCCGACGCATCGCTCTACGGACACATTCGCAAGATCATGACGCGGCGGCAGGAAGAGAGAGTCAAGTGCTTGCCGCTGACGATCCGCGAAGTGCAGGTGCTGCGGCATATCGCGCTGGGACTGAGTAACCGCGAAATCGGCCTCTCGCTGGATATCAGCGTCGAGACGGTGAAGGAGCACGTGCAGAACATCCTGCGGAAGATCGACGCCACCGACCGCACGCAGGCGGCCGTCTGGGCCGTGAAACAGCAGCTGGTCAGCTGACGCGATTCGCCCGCGGATGCGCCTTCTCGTACACGGAACGCAGGTTGGCCGTGGTCAGGTGCGTGTAGATCTGCGTCGTCCCCAGGCTCTTGTGACCCAGCAGCTCCTGTACGCCGCGGATGTCCGCGCCTTCGTTCAGCAGGTGGGTGGCGAAGCTGTGGCGCAGCGTGTGGGGCGAAGTGCGGAGATCCAGGCCGGTCTCCTTGAGGTACTTTTCCAGCATCCGCGCGACGCTGCGGGTGGTCAGCCGGCGCCCGAAGCGGTTGACGAAGACGGGGGCCGTCCGCGCTCCGGCCAGTCGCGGGTCGAGTCGCCGTACCTGCAGCCACCCGCGCAGGGCCCGAGTCGCGTAGGAACCGACCAGCGCCAGCCGCTCCTTGCGCCCCTTGCCGCGGATCCGGGCCACGCCCTCTTCCAAGTCCAGGTCCTCGTCGTTCAGCCCCACGGTTTCGCTGACCCGGAGGCCGGCGGAATACATGGTCTCCAGAATGGCCCGGTCGCGCCGGCCCAGGTAGGTCTTGGACGAGGGCGCCGCCAGCAGCTTCTTGAGGTCGGCGCAGGTCAGGAAGTGCGGGAGCTTGCGACCCGTGCGCGGATTCCGCAGCGGCTTGGCCGGGTTCTGCGTGGCCAGACCCTCCCGCTGGGCGTAGCGGAAGAAGCTGCGGAGCGAGGCAAGCCGGCGGGCGATGGACGATTTGGCGTAGCCGGCCTCATGCAGGGCGGCCACGTACTGCCGCAGCTCCTGCGGCGTCACCTCGGACGGCTGGGGATGCCCGCCCGACGGATCCTCCAGAAAATCCAGCAAGGCCATCAAGTCTTCGCGGTAGCTCTTGGTCGTCAACGTCGAGGCATTCCGCTCGACGACCATGTAGCGAAGGAATCGGTCGATGGCCGTTCGCATGGGTTCGCCACCCTGCCCGCTGGACGGAGGCCGAGGCTTAGAAGTTGTTCAGCTCGTCGCTCGTGCCCTGCGAGAACACCCGGTTGTGCGGCAGCGGTTCCTGCTCGCGGGCCTGGCGACGGATCTTCTGGCTCAAAATCGCCGCGTCGTACCAGGTAAAGCTCAAGTCCGGGTTGGACGCGTACCGGCCGAGCACGCGGAGGGTCTGGGCTCGATTCCCGTCGTCGTAAAGGAAGATGTATCGCTCGGAACCCTTGACCAGAGCGACCACATTGATGTCTTCAGACACGTCGCATTCCCTCCTGCACCCGGGGCACCAAGGTGGGCCGATCGACTCATTCGATCTCCCACCGGTTACAGACGGCTTATCGGCCGATTCTCGCGGCGTCCAACACCCGCGTTCCAAGGGGACCGGGAAATCATCGCCCGCTTGTCGCCGGACGACCTGTTGATCGTTTCAATCGGGCGTTTCACTGCCAGCGATTCGATGCCATGCCAGAGTGCTCGAGGCATCACTCGGTCGCTGGAAACGCCATCGACTGCGTCGCTCGCACCAGCCCGCTGACAGTGTGCCTTGTGGCCTTGGTTCGTGTGCCTTGATTCGTGTGGCCAGTTCGTGACGCGATGCCCGAGTGCCGGAGGTCCGACGCGCGCTGCCGGCACGCTCGCACCGATTGCTCGCACCGTTTCCCTGACTGCTCCGCATACGCGACTTTGCCCGCGAAAGTTCCCCACCGATCGCCCACGCGCGGAGCTTGATCAAGCCGGCACGGCCAGCGATGCCGCACGCCGCACGCCGTGCACCGCATACGGCACCGCATACGGGCCATGCGCGCTGTGCCAGCACTGCAGGTAGGCCTGGTTTGTCGGCGCGGTGGTCGCTCATTATTCGAGCGTCGCGGCCGCGCGACCTTCTCCGTCCGTCCGCGTCTTACCGCGAGTTTCCCGCGCTGTCTCGCAACGCGCGATTCCTGCGTCGCGAACGTTCGTTCGCTCCCGGATCTTCGCCACCTCATGCGCTGCTGGCAACGCTGGCAGGGACAGCGGACAACTGGTGCGGCGCACCTGCATGGTCCCCGCGATGACGGGCTGTTTCGAGGGCGTGAGCGGACCGTGGTGCCGCTCGTCCGTTGGCGTTGGTCGCGCGGGACGATGATCTTGCCCCGTCTGCGGCGATCGACTACATACCGCCCGCCGGGCGGCTCAAGCCTCCGTCTCGGCGAAAATCGGGCGTTGCCGGGACGGATCCTGCGCGGCGTCTTTCGGATCGGGCTTGGATGGCGGACCTACGGGAGGAAACCGCATGGCATGGCACGCTCGGCTGGCATTCGGGATCTTCCTGCTCGTGGGAGCGTACGCGCAGGCGGAGCGGTTTCCGTATCGGGCCCAGGTCCTGTCCGACGCAGCTTCCGTCCGTAGTGGCCCCGGCTCCCGCTTCTACGTGACTGGCCAGTTGATGCAGGGCGAGACCGTAGAGGTCTACCGTCATGTGGACGATCAGTGGTGCGCGATCCGACCGCCGTCGACGAGTTTCAGTTATGTGCGCGCCGACGCCGTGCGAGCCACCGAGAACGAATCGGTCATGGAAGTTATCGCGGAAGATGCGAAGACCCGCATCGGTTCCGAAGTCAGTGAGGCGCGGAACGTCGAATACGTACGCTTGCGGAAAGGCGAACGCCTCCAGGTGCTGGGGGAACCGCTGACCTTCGGCCGCTCTCCGCAACTCTGGTTCAAGATCGCGCCGCCCTCCGGCGAATTTCGCTTCATCCACCGCCAGGAGATCGAAGCGTCTGGCGCGGAGACCGACTCCCGTGGTGAAACGCAGGCCGAGCGTGCGAATGCGGACGGGCCATCGGAAGGGTCCGCCAACGGTTGGCCGTTGACCGCGACGGAGGCATCAGGCGTCGAGAACGCGTCGACTGGCAACCCGGCAGGGTCGCCGGCCACTGTGCAGGATGCTGTGCAGGATGCTGGCGGGCAAGTCGCGCAGGCCGAGGTCGAGGCGGCCAAGGTTTCTGCAGAGGTACACGCATCGCCGATCCAGAACCACCCTGTCCAGAACGCGGCGGCTCCCATCGTCGACGGTTCCACCGTCGTGCAGGCATCGGCCGCATCAACGGCTGCCAGCTCGACAGCCGGAGCCACACGAGCGGCGGCGGATGGCAACGGAACGCTTCCGCTGCAGAAGCTGGCCGGTCGTGGCGGACAGATGGTCACGGAGCCGATTCCGCACGCCGTCGTCCCTCCGCCGACGCCAGCCAGCGCGATCAGCCCCTCCCGTGCGGGCCCGACCGATCGGACCGACCGCGCGCCGGACTCCCTGCCCCCGACCATGAACGCACAACCCACCCTCGGCTCGTCCCCCTCCGCCGCTAACCCGCTCGGCGCGATGCCGCCCGCGAGTGATCGACCGAACGGTCAAGCCGGCGCCGGTTCGGCTTGGAGTGCCGCGGAGGCCGATCAGCCAGCTCCGCCTTCGCTGCAAGTCGTCGACCAGGCGCTGGGCCAGATTGCCACGTTGGAGCTGGAGCTGTCGCGGATCGTCACGCAGGATATCGGCAGTTGGCGGTTGGAAGAGTTGCAGTCGCGGATCACGGAAGTCTACAACCGGACGCAGGATCCTGAAGTGCAGCGGTCGCTCGCGCACATCGCGCGGCGGACGCAGGAGTTTGTCGACTTGCAGCGACGGCATCAGGCGTTGCTGGCGAGTGGCCCGGCGGCCATCCCGGTGGCCCTTCCCACCCCCAGCCTCGATCCGCCTCGCGCCGCCGCGCTGGCCGGCACCGCTCCCCGCGATCCGTTGGCTAGTCTCAGTGAACCCCTGACCAACCTCGGCGAGTCCCTTCGCCGTGCCACCTCCGATCGCCTGAAGACCGCGACCACGGAGAGGCCGCCGCAGTCGTTCTCGGGGCGCGGCTGGCTGGTTCCCGTACTCACCGCCCGCCCCGACCTGCCGCGCTTCGCCCTCACCGACGCCCAGGGCCGCATCCTGCACTTCGTCTCCCCCTCGCCGGGAATCAACCTGCGACGCTACATGCGGCAGGAGGTGGGTATCGTGGGACCGAGCCAGCCCGGTCGTACCGGCGAAGCCGATCGCCTTGTCGCCGACCGCGTCGTGGTGCTGAACCGCCAGCAGCGATAGCGACGCCGCAACGCACGGCCGGGAACTGGCGATCTGCACCCGCCAGCCGTTGTTAAAATTTGACTGTCCCTACCACTTCTCCCCGACCGAATAACCATTACGACCGGCACAACCGCGTCTGGTATTCGAGGGGGGGGGGTATGGGATCAATTCAAGGATCGGGGTGCGCCGTGTTTCCGTCGGAAACACGCGTGCCCAGGAAGAGTCCGTTGCCTGCGCGAGGTGCGCGCTGGGTTCTGGCGATCGTGGGAGCGTGGATCCTCTCGGCAGGAGCCGGCTTCGCCAATGCCGCGACCATCACCAAGGCATCCACCAGCCGCGCGGACCGGGAGGCGGCGCAGCGCGAGATGCCGCTCGCCGAACTGACGCCCCAGGCACGGCAGCGCATCCAACGCGTGCTCGACAAACCCAGCCTCTACCGTCGCATGCCGGTGAGTCTCGTGGAGTGCGACCAGCAGCTCTATCGCTTCCTGGTCCGGCATCCTGAAGTGGTCGTCAACATCTGGCAGCTCATGGGCATCACCAAGGTCAACGCGAAGCGCGTCGGACCCTACCAGTTGGACGCCGAGGATGGCGCCGGCACGGTGACGAACATCGAACTGGTGTACGGCAACCAGGACACGCACCTGTTCTACTGCGAAGGCAAGTACGACGGACCGCTGTTCAGCCGACCGCTGACGGGCCGCTGCGTGCTGCTGCTGAAGTCCGGGTACAAGGAACAGGCAGATCGCACCTGCAGCACGACGAGTCGCATGGATGTGTTCCTGCAGATCGACAATGTGGCCATCGACGCGGTGACGCGGACGCTGCATCCGCTGCTGGGCAAGTCGGCCGATTTGAACTTCATCGAGTCGACGAAGTTCGTGGAACGCATCTCGCAGACCTCCGCCGAGAACGGACCGGGCATGGTGCGCCTGGCCAGCCGCCTCGACAAGGTCGACGAAGAGGTCCGGCAGGAGTTCGCGACGATCACCTCCCAGGTGTTCGCGAAGGCCCGCGGCGAAGAGGAAACCGAAGCCGCTCGCACCGCCAAGCTCGACGCGCCGTTGAACGCTCCAGCCAACCAGCGACGCTAGAGCGGACCGGGAAACGCTGCACGCTCGGGCACGGCTGAAGTGCCTGTGGCGATAACCAGCAAAAGGCCCCGAGCGTTTGGTTCGGGGCCTTGCTTTTGCGCGTTGCTGTTTTGGGCTGAGCTGTTCTGGGTTGAGCCGTGCGTCTGTGTGCGTGTCTCAGAGGCGGCAGTTGCTGATCTTGGTTTCGAGGATCGCCGAGGCGCCGAGCTGTTCGAGGCGTTCCATCGCGGAGATCACCTCGCGCTGCGGGACCATCACACGCACCGCGCACCACGCCGGATCCTCCAGCGAACTGACGGTCGGCGAGTTGAAGCCGGGCGTGATCTGTTCGGCTTCGGCCAGCCGCGCGCGGGGAATGTTGTATTCGAGCAGGGAGTAGGCGCGGGCGATGACCACGCCTTCCAAGCGGCGGACGATGCGGTCGGCCAAGCTGCGGTGTTCGGGATCCGCGAGGCCGGGTGTCTGGATCAGAATCGTCTCGTACTGTCCCACTTCATCCATCAGACGCAGCCGATTGGCCGCCAGCGTACTGCCCGTCTCGACCAGGTCGACGATCGCGTCCGCCACGCCCAGCGCGATCATCACTTCGACCGACCCGGTGAGTTCCACCAGATGCACCGTGGAACCGTGGCTCGCGAGGTAGCCCTGGGTGATGCGCGGGAAGGAGGTGGCGACGCGGCAGCCCTGCAGGTCGGCGGCCGAACGGTAGGAACTCTCCTCGGGCACGCAGATGGCGAGTCGGCAGCGGCCCACGCCAAGGTCCAGTCGCTTCTCGACGGACGCCCGGTGTTCGGCGACCAGATCGCTGCCCGTGATGCCCAGGTCGATCGCTCCCTCGGCGCACAGCACGGGGATGTCGTCGGCGCGGAGGAAGGTGATGTCGGCGGGGATGTCCTTGACACGCGCGAAGAGGCTGCGTTCCTGCCGGCGGAAGTTGAGTCCCGCTTGCAGCAGCAGTTCCGTGGCCAGTTCGCTGAGGCGTCCCTTGCTGGGGATCCCGATGCGGAGGTTGCGCGAGGTGGTCATTGGGGTCCGGGCGCTGACCGCGCCGCCTTTTCATCGAGGCCGCTGACGCCGGTTCGCCGCGCGAGTTCGGCGGTGACTTCCGACAGCGGAATGTGCTGGTGACCGAGAAGCACGCACAGGTGGTAGATCAGGTCGGCCGCTTCGTGGACCACATGCGCCCGCTGTTCGGGCCCATCCGGTTCCGCCGCGGCCCCCACCACTTCGGCGGCTTCCTCGGTGATCTTCGCGCCGATCCTCGCCACTCCGCCCTCGAACAGGCTGGTGGTGTAGGAACGCGGCGGCGGATTCTTGCGGCGATCCTCGATCACCGCCATCAGCTGCTCCAGCACCCGGCTCGGATCGGTCATCTTGTCAGGTTCCTTATCCGCTGGTGGCTCGTCCGCAGGTGGCTTGTCCGCAGGGGCCTGCCGCGCGAGTCCCGAATCGCGAGGCGTCCATGGGCCGGAGCCCGTTGGCTGGTTCCAGCTCACCGTACGGCCCGGGCGCCGTCGTCTTCGCGTGCGCGCTGCCCACCCAGGGGGGCCGGCCGATTGTGGCCCGACGCCTCATTTCGCCCTCGGCGAATCAGGCTTATCCTAAGGAGGCGACCGGTGGCTGGCAATCGCTGCTGGTCGGGCCGGCCGTGTGCGACGCCCCCCGGACTTCGCTGGCAGCAACAGGCTCCGGCAGCCTCTCCTGGGGATGGCGCCACGAAAATGGAACGGTGAAGCGACGGCGGGCCGTTCGCCGGACGCTCTACGCCGCGCGTGATTGGCAGCCCGCGAATACGGTTGAACCTGCATGCAAAACACTCTTACTGCCAAGGCCCGCGACTGCTGGTTTCTCACGGGCCCCACCGCGTCCGGCAAGACGGCGATCGGCCTGGAACTCGCCCATCGCCTGAACGCCGAGATCGTGTCGCTGGATTCGATGGCCATCTACCGCGGCATGGACATCGGCACGGCCAAGCCGACGACGGAGGAGCAGGCGGTGGTACCGCACCATCTGCTGGATATCGTCGACCCGACCGAACTGTTCAGCGTTTCGGACTACCTGATCGCTGCGGAGCGGGTGATGGACGAGCTGCGTGAGCGGGGCAAGCAGGTGCTGTTCGTGGGAGGCACGCCGCTCTACCTCAAGGCCCTGCTGCGGGGCATGTTTGACGGCCCGCCGGGGGACGAGCTGTTTCGGCGGGAGATGCTGGAGGAGGCGCGGGAGGTGGGCATGGAGCAGCTGCACCGCCGCCTGCAGGTCGTCGATCCGCTCTCGGCCGCCAAGCTGCATCCGCACGATGTCCGGCGTGTGCTGCGGGCGCTGGAAGTGTTCCGCATGACCGGCCAGCCGATCAGCCACCAGCAGCTGCAGTTCGACCAGAGTCGCCCGGCGGAGGACTACAAGGTCCTGATGCTCGACTGGCCCAGGCCGCTCCTGCATGAGCGGATTGCGGCGCGCGTGGACCGGATGTTCGAGCTGGGGCTGGTCGACGAAGTGCGGGGCCTGCTGGAACGACATGGATCGCTGGGCCGCACGGCGCAGCAGGCGGTCGGCTATCGCGAAACCCTGGACTATCTGGCCGGTACAACCTCCTGGGATCTGATGGTCGCCAACACCAAGACCCGCACGCGGCGGTTCGCCAAACGGCAATGGACCTGGTTTCGGCAGTTGAGCGAGTGCCGCTGGGTGACCATGGCCGATGGCCGCTCGCCCGCCGAATGGGCCGAGACGCTGATCGACCTGACGCGGTAAAACCGGGGGAATGGGGGTAGGCCCCATTTCCCCGCGGGGCCTTCGGCTACCGTTTGGCGGAAAACAAAGTAGAATCTCTCGATCTGCCGGGCCCCATGGGGGCTGGCCGCCGGGTCCTGAGGGGGCTGGCGGCTGGAGATACGAGCTACCTCAGCCAAGGATTCTGACTTTGTACCGAACGCACACCTGCGGCGAACTTCGGAAGGCCCAAGAGGGCCAGACCGTCACTCTATGCGGATGGGTTGACAGCTACCGCGACCACGGCGGCACCTTCTTTGCCGACCTGCGCGACCGTTATGGGAAGACCCAGGTGGTCTTCGATCCGGATGCCGGCGCGGAGGTGCTGGAGCAGGCGCGGGGGCTGCGCAGCGAGGATGTCGTGCAGGTGACGGGCCGTGTGTCGAACCGGCCGCAAGGCACGGTGAACGAGAAGCTGGACACAGGCGCGATTGAGATTCGGGCCAGCCAGCTGACGGTGCTCAATAAGTGCAACAGTGCGCCGTTCTTCCCGGCACAGCAGGACCTGCCGGGCGAGGACCTGCGTTTGCGTCATCGCTACCTCGACCTTCGCCGCCAGAACATGCAGCAGACGCTGGTCCTCCGCAGCCGCATCATCAAGGCGATGCGCGACTACTTCGCCGACCACCAGTTCATCGACGTAGAGACGCCGATCCTGGGCCGCAGCACTCCGGAAGGCGCCCGCGACTACCTGGTGCCAAGTCGCGTGAACACCGGTTCATTCTACGCGCTGCCGCAGTCGCCGCAGCTCTACAAGCAGATCCTGATGATCGCCGGCTACGATCGCTACGTGCAGGTCGCCCGCTGTTTCCGCGACGAGGACCTGCGCGCCGACCGCCAGCCGGAGTTCACGCAGTTGGACTTGGAGATGGCCTTCGTGCACATGGACGACATCATCGGCATGATCGATGGGCTGATGAAGAAGCTGGCCAAGGACCTGCTGGGCATCGACCTGCCGACGCCGCTGCCGCGGATGACGTACGACGAGGCGATGGAGCGATTTGGCCACGACGCGCCGGATCTGCGGTATGGCATGGAACTGATCGACTGCACCGACCTGGCTGCCGAAGCGGAGTTCCGCGTGTTCAAGGCGGTGGCCGAGGAAGGGGGCCGCGTCCGGGCGATCAACGCCAAGGGCGCCGCCGATCGCTACTCGCGCAAGGATATCGACCAGCTTACCGAATGGGTCACGCGCGACTTCGGAGCCAAGGGCTTGGCCTGGTTCAAGGTCGACGCCGATGGCAAACTGAACTCGCCGATCGCCAAGAACTTCAGCGATTCGCTGCTTGCCAAGTTCGCCCAGCGGCTGGACGCCGCGCCCGGCGACTTCCTGCTGGTCAGCGCCGACAAGTTCGACGTGACCTGCCGCGTGCTGAACGGCTTGCGGCGCAAGCTGGCGGCGGAGCTGAAGCTGTACAAGCCGGGCGACATGAACTTCTCGTGGGTCGTCGAGTTCCCGATGTTCGAGTACGACGGCGAGGAGAAGCGGTGGGTGGCGATGCACCATCCGTTCACGGCTCCGCGTCCGCAGGACCTGGGCCTGTTGTCCACCGATCCGCGGGCCGCGCGGGCCCAGGCATATGACCTGGTGATCAACGGTTCCGAAGCCGGCGGCGGCACGATCCGGATCCACGACAACGGCGTGCAGAAGCAGGTCTTCGGCCTGCTGGGCATGGACGAGGAGACGGCGCAGGAACGGTTCGGCTTCCTGCTCGATGCGCTCCGCATGGGAGCTCCGCCGCACGGCGGCATCGCGTTGGGCATCGACCGCATCGTAATGCTCTTCGGCGGCCTGGAAAACATCCGCGACTGCATCGCCTTCCCGAAAACGCAGAAGGCCACCGACCTGATGACGGGCGCTCCGAGCATCGTCGAACGCCGCCAGCTCCAGGAGTTGGGCATCCGCGTCGGTGCCGTGCACGACAAATAGTCGCGCTCGCCGAAACCAGGCAGTAGGAACACGCAGCGCTGCGAATGGGCGATTTCCCGCGTTCGCAGCGTTGATTGGGCCCGCTGCGATGGTTGTCTCGCTGTGTCAGCCGGTAGCGTGGATCGCTTCCTGCAGCAGGTCCAGCGGTCGCTGCAAGCTGCGGGCGTCTGCGGCGATCTCCGGGTCCACGAACACGCGTACCCGCTTCACGTATTCGTTGAACTGCGTGGTCGCCAGGGTTTTTACCACGGGCGACAGGTCTTCAAGCCGCCGGTAGCCGCCTTCCTTGGGATTGAACAGGTCGATCGCGAACTGCACTTCCAGCTGGAACGGCGGCGCGTCGATGAGCACCTGGTGGGGTTCGATAGGGCGGCCGAGTTGCCGGGCCATGCGTTCGGCGAGATGGGCGGAGCAGTCGACCAGTCGCGCGTAGGGCTGTCGCGCGAGTTGCGAGTGCAGCGAAGGTTCCTCGAAGCCGCTGTACTGGATCCAGCGTTTGTAGAGGCTGCGGCGGCGGCCGAAGAGTCCGTCGAGCAGGCGTTGCGCTGGCGTGCCTTCGGCGCGGCTGCGGAAGTGCCGCACGAACTCGTCGTCCGACGTGTGGAAGATCCACGGACGGTCCAGCCGCTCGTGGACCTCCAGGAACGCCCTCTGCAGCATGGCGGTCGCGGAGCGTACCGTATGGTGCCAGTAGACTTCGCTGAACATCACGTAGCGGGCGAACACCATCATCTCGATCGCCGTCCGGCCCTTCTCGGTCAACGCGATGCCGTCGCCGGCCGCGTTGAGGCAGAGGCTGCTGATGAGTCGCGCCTGGTCGAAGTTGCGGCCGTAGGGCACTCCCGCGTGCAGGCTGTCCCGCATCAGGTAGTCCATCTTGTCGACGTCGATCGGTCCCGAAATCATGCTCTGCAGGATGCGGCTCGCGGGATCGTCCGAAACCTGGTCGAGCAGGTCGGCCACCTCGGCGCCGGGCATGCCCCAATGCCGCTCCAGCACCTCCGCCAGTTCGCCCTCCGTGAGGCAGTGACGCGCCAACGCCTCATGCCGCTCGAAGCCGGGCAGCCCCAGGTCTTCGATCAGATGGCAGAACGGCCAGTGCCCCACGTCGTGCAGGAGAGCAGCGACGAGGAATCGTTCGGCTTGGTCGACGCTCACGCGCTGCACGAACGTGTCGTCCAGCGAAAGCTGTCGCAGGTACATCAGCGCCAGGCGATAGACACCCAGCGAATGTTCAAAACGGCTGTGGTGCGCGGCCGGATAGACGAGCGACACGAGGCCGAGCTGGGAGATGGTCGACAGTCGCTGGAAGGCTTCCGAATCCACGATCGCCCGCACGCGGGGTGTGAGTGGCACGTCCAGTTCGGGCGGGATCCGCACCAGGCCGCGGGGAGCGTCCAGTTCGCGCAGTTCGAGGATCTGTCGCAGCGAGTTGGGCATCGGACAGCGGCCTCCCTGGCCCGCTCGAATCCGCGATGGGGGACTTCGCGTCTAGAACAGCGAGAGGCCCATCAGCAGACGCAGCGCGCATGTCGCGGCCAGGTAGATTCCGTAGTGGATCGCCCCGGAGGTGTAGTCGAGGTCGAGCGCCGCGAGCGGCGCGATCGCGCCCGCGGCGATCAGGCCCGGGGCAAGGAATACTAGATGCTGCATCTCGAGTGTGTCGAGGCCAAGCACGCCGGTCTTCAGATACCAGCAGACGCCCCAGAGGAGGGCGTAGACGAGTCCGCAGAGGGTGGCACGGAGCCACAGCGGGGCGCCGCGATAGGGTTGCAGTTCGGCGTCGCGGAGCAGCCCGTAGGTGCCGGCAGCGATGGGCGGCGCGAGGACGACGGCGCCCAAGGCCAGCAGCGCCATCGGCACGCCGTCGGCCGAGCCCTGGTACATGCGTCCGATGAAGAAAGAGATGGCCAGGCAGGCCAAGATGCCCGCGATCACGGCCACGATCAGCACGGGCGACACCGGCGTTTCTTCACGCTCCAGCGGCTTCAACACGCCCGTGCCCGCCGTGCCCTTCGGACCGAACTCCTCCGGAGCGTGGATCACCACCTCCTCGGACTTCTCCGGAACCTTGATCGGCTTCTTGCACTTTGGACAGGGACCCGACTGGCCAGCGAACTTGTCGCTCACCTGGAAGCGGGCCTGACAGTGAACGCAGGTGACGGGGATCGGCATCGCGGATGAGTCTCTCGCGGGCGTACGCTAGGGGTCCGATACGGCTCCGCAAGCATAACGCTTGCGCGCGGCCGGAAAAATGGGGGCGGCTCCCATTTCCATCCCCTCAACCGATCCGCCACTCCCGACCATCGACGCCGCCGGTGGCGACGAAGCCGAGCAAGGCTTCGCGGAGCGGCCGCACGTCGTGCACGCGGATCACCTGCACGCCCGCGCTCGCCAGGGCCAGCGCCGAGCCCACGGTGACCTGCGTCCGGTCGGCGTCCGCGTCGCCCAGGATCTTGGCGAGGTAGCCCTTGCGCGAATGGCCGACCAGCAGCGGGCAGCCCCAGCGGTGGAAGCGACCGACCTGGGCGTGCAGCGTCAGGTTGTGCTGGTGGGTCTTGCCGAAGCCGATGCCGGGATCGAGGCAGATGCGTTCCGGGTCGATGCCCGCCCCACGCAACGCGTCGCGTCGCGCCCCCAAATACTGGTCGATCTCCGCCACCACATCGTCATACTCGGGATGGTCCTGCATGGTCGCGGGAGTACCCTTCATGTGCATGGCGCAGACGCCCGCCGAACTCTCCAACGCCACCTCGACCATGCGCGGATCGCCAGCCATTCCGGTGACGTCGTTGATCACCTGCGCTCCCGCCGCCAAGGCCTCCTCCGCCACCTTCGCCTTGGAGGTGTCGATCGAGATCGGCACGCGCGTCGTCGCCGCCAGCCGCTCGATCACCGGCAGCACTCGCCGCAGTTCCTCCTCGAGCGATACGGGCGCGGAATAGGGTCGCGTGCTCTCACCACCCACGTCCAGCAGGTCGGCTCCCTCCTCGACCAGTCGCAGCCCATGCTCCACCGCCGCCTGGTGCGAGAAGAACTGCCCTCCATCAGAGAAGCTGTCGGGTGTCACGTTCACGATGCCCATGAGCCGTGGATTCCGGTCGAACTCCAGCACGCTGTCGCGCAGCACCCACCGCGCGGCACGATGCGGAAAACGCTCGGCCAACGCCCGCGGTGGCTCACTGGGTGAACCTGAGGATGCAGAAATCGAATGCATGGTCGATGAAGCGGTCTCGGGCGTTCGCATGACGGAAACTCTGTGCTGGAAGGATGTCGGCTGCTGTCGACGCCGACGGAGGACGGTGCTCCTCTGCATGCGCGTCCGAACGAGCGTGACGCATGAGAAGTCGCCCAGGAGGTTGACCACGCTCATTCTACACGACAACCCCCGCGGGCAGGAACTTCGCGAACTCGGTACGAAAGCAAGAGGATCGGTTGCCGGGCAGGGATGGCTGCGGCGGAGCTCGCGAAGGAGTTGGGGGCGTCGTACGTGAACTTGAGCACGGAGCTTTCGATCCCCGATTCGGCATTCCATGACATGGTCCACGTGCGCGACCCGGAGTGGACCGCTCGCTGCGCGCAGTGCGTCGTCGACCGCATGTTGGATCTGACTCGCGTGGGCGTCGGAGGTCCCCAGTCGAGCCAGACGCGGGAATAAGCTGCGCAGGCCACGACCGGGCGATCCGATGGAGGAATGGAAGATGGACCTGCGGCCCTGCGTTCGCGGGTCGTCGCGTCACGTGGTTCCATCGCCTGTCTGCTGGCTTGGGTTGGCCGTCGCGGCGACAGCGCAGTCTTCGCAGCCTGCGAACTCGGGTTTGCCAATGGCTCGTAGAGGCGACATGGGTACGTTCCTGCGCCGCGAGAAATCGCGATCTTGTCCTGCGTGTTACGCTTGCATGCCGCTCAACTTGAACGAATGTCGGTACCCATGATCGCGGCGGTGGCTTCGAAGATTGACGCTTCCGGGAACGGCAACTAGGATTGGGTCGCGGGAGGGCTTCGGTTGTGTCGCGCGCGGCGCACCGAAGAGAGGACGCACCGGGCATTTCCCCGGCACGAGCCGTTGGTCGACGCAGGGTTCAAGGGGCGAAACAATGGAGCGGTGTGCATCGCGTCGGGCTTGGGCGCTGGGAGCCATTCTGCAAGGCGTTGTGCTCGGAGTCCTGCTGGTGATGGCCATCGTGCAGTTGTTGCAGGTCAACACCGGAGCGCATCTGTTCCGTTACCAGGGGTTCTGATGATGTCGCCTTCGGATGGCCCCGAGCCGTGGCGACGTGCTCTTCAAGAGATCTGGGAGCCGTTCCGGCGCGGTTTGATCGTTCCCAGCATGCTCTCCACGATCATCTGTCTGGCGTGCGCCGCGGTCTATCTTGTCAGTCTGTTCGGACTCGTGAACGAGGAACTGATCCTTCGCCAGGGTGACCGCATCCTGGCACAGAAGGGCACCGATTACGATTTTTTCGTGACGCGCGAAGCCATGCGGCTGCAGCGTGCGTCGATCGATACGCCGATGCTGGTCCTGACCGGGGCGTCCACGACGCGCTGCACGCTGTTGCGGCCGGAGCTGGAGGAAGCTTTCCGCGCCCGGAGCGAGCAGCCGCCGCGCCTCTTTAAGCTCTGCGCGAATAACCAGCCCGTGCTGGGGTCGGTGGCCTGGTGGGATGCGATCCCCGATGGGGCACGCGGCTACCTGGTGGTCGGTGTCTCGCCTGGAACTCTGCGACATGGGCAGGCTCGCCTGGTAGAAGACTATCTTGGCGGACGTTTCGGACTGAACCTGCCCTTGGTAACCGAGGCCCTGGCCCACGAAGGCCGAACGGCACCGCTCCAGGCGGGCTTCTACGGTGTGGATCACGCACGCTTCCTGCTCTCCCGTGCCATGTTGCCCCTGAAACGCACGGGGCAACAGTTCAAGCCCGTCAAGGAAGTGGAAGCGCTCACGCACGGCAAGGAGCCGCTTGGGCCGGACGAGTTGAAAGCGTTGAAGAAACGCGCGTCGGGGGAAATGGCTTCGATGCAGCCGGAAGATACGGCCGAAGCGCTGCGGGGCTTGCGCGAGGGTATCGAAAAACTGCGCCGCCGCACGTCGCTCAAGATTGTTCTCTTCGAGACGCCCGTGACTTCCTCGTTCGTCGACGAAGGTCAACTGCGGCCGCTGTTCCAGAGAGTGAATGCCCAGGTCGCGGAACTCGCCGGGCAACTGGGCGTGACCTACATGAACGTGAACACGGAACTGGCGATCCCCGAGTCGGCGTTTTACGACATGGTCCACCTGCGCGACCCGGAATGGACTTCGCGTTGCGCGGGCCGCGTCGTGGACCGTGTTCTCGAGGGTGGCGCCAACGAGGGCGTTGGGGCGGTCAAGGCCCAGCCTGTGGAACCCGTGGCCAGGCGACAGGTTCGTCGCACGCGGATGCCGGGCGGTCGAGTTGATTCATGAACACCCGGGGCTTCGGCCCTTCAGTCGGGAGTCGTAGTCTCACGTGGTTCAATCGCCTGTCTACTGGCTCTGGTTAG
>JBIIEC010000085.1:0-16587 GCA_044238045.1 Pirellulaceae bacterium
CCCGCTGCGACTACAGTCGAGCGAACTGGACCAGGACGGGCTCAACGTCATGGCGGGCAAAAGCCTCCCGGAGATGCTGCGGGCAGCCATTAAGGGCACGAATCAGGCCTACCTCTCGGACCAGCGTCCCACTGCTGACATCCATCTTCCTTCGAACGACGAGGGATCGCTCGGACAGTTCCTGCAGATGATGATGCTCGCGACCGTCGTCGAGGGACGACTTCTCGGCATCAACCCGTATGGGCAACCGGGCGTCGAAGCTTACAAACGCTTCATGAAACAGGCCCTCGACGTAAGGTAGTTCCTTTCGGCAGCCCCGGCGGGAACGCCCCCTGTACGTCCCACTGGCGGAAAACGAGATGACCATGGCAAGCGAACTGATGTGGCTCGGACATGGCAGCTGGTGGCTTCGCGTGCCGGGCCACAGGGTCCTGCTGGATCCCTTCCTCGATGACAATCCGGCTGCACCCGTGAAAGCGGCGGACGTGGACGCGGAATTCATCCTGGTGTCTCACGGGCATTACGATCATGTCGCGGATGTGGCCTCCATTGCCAACCGTTGCGGAGCGACCGTGGTTGGCTGTCATGAGGTCGCGGAGTGGTTCCGCACAAAACACCGCGTGCAAGAAACAGTCGGCCTGAACACGGGCGGTGGCATCCACTTGCCTTTCGGCCATGTGCAGTTCACCCAAGCTTGGCACTCGTCCCAAATGCCCGATGGTTCGTATGGAGGCCAACCGGGCGGCTACCTTCTTACTCTCGGGCAGCAGCGAATCTACTTCGCCTGCGATACTGGTTTTTTTGGGGACATGGAGCATATCGGACGCAAGGGCGTCGATATCGCGGTCGTCCCCATCGGCGACCGGTACACGATGGGTCCGGAGGAGTCGATCGAAGCCGTTCGATGCCTGCGTCCGAAGCGAGTGCTGCCGGCCCACTACAACACATGGCCGATCATTGCGCAGGACGCGGAGGCGTGGGCTGAACGGATCCGGTCACAAACGGACGCGGAACCGATAGTCCTCCAACCGGGGGCCACACTGTCGTTCTAGGACCAAGAGGCGTTCTAGGACCAAGAGGGAAGGGCATCGAGGTGCTTTGGCGCGAGCTACACGGGAATCCGTCTTGCTCAGGCCTCGGCGGCGACGCCAACCTCGATCTGCCCGTCGCGGACTCGAACCGGAAAAGCGTCGATCTTGATCTTGGGGTTGTCGCACCAGGTGCCGTCGCAGACACGAAATCGCCAAGCGTGCCAGGGGCAGCTGACGACGCCGGCTTCCAGATACCCCTCGGCGAGGGACGCCCCCATGTGAGGGCAAAAATCGTCGATTGCCTGGTACTCATCCTCCCCCAGGCAGAAGACCGCGATCATTCTGCCTTGGACGGGGAAGGCGCGCCCAGATCCCTGGGGAATGCTCCCTGCGGGAGCAACGGCCACGAAAGTCAAATCCGGCATGAAAGATCCTCTCAAAAACCAACCGGCCTGCGGGCTACCAACGGCTGCCCCAGGCGGCTCCCGGTCGACTCCTTGCGTCCCAGGGAACGGTGGCACCGGACGTCCGAGTATTCTCCCGACTTTCTCCCGAACCGACTTCGTCCGGCCTGGCTGCCGACCGGGACAACAAGGACTGTCCCCGGAAGCGGACAAGTGCGATAATCCGACGCGTTGCTCCCTTGGGAGCATCGTCCTAGAAACCTTGCCCCGAGACAAGCGGGATCCGTGATCATGCTCAACCAAGCCTTGAAAGACCAGGTCACTCGCCTCGTTCTGCCCCATGTGCTTCAACCGGCCCAGTACGTTGGCGGTGAGTTGAACATGGTGCGGAAGGACCACCAATCGGTTGCCGGCCGACTCTGCCTGGCCTTTCCGGATACGTATGCTCTGGGCATGAGCCACCATGGGCTTCAGGTGTTGTACAGCCTGATGAACGGCCGGGCGGAATGGGCGTGCGAACGCGTGTTCACCCCTTGGGATGACATGGAAAGGATGCTCCGCAAGCACGACCTGCCGCTCTACAGCTTGGAAACGTTTACCCCGCTGAGCGAATTTGACATCGTAGGGTTCTCCCTTCAGTACGAGGTTGGCGTCACCAATGTGCTTACGATGCTCGACCTGGGCCGCATTCCCCTGCATGCGGATCAACGCACTCTTGCCGATCCGCTGGTGATCGCGGGAGGTCCTTGCGCACAGAACCCGGAGCCGCTGGCCGATTTCATCGATGTTTTTGTCACGGGAGACGGCGAGCCGAGTCTCCCGGAGATCTGCGACCTTTGGATTGCGTTGCGTGAAGAGTTGCTGGCGGGCGGAACCCCGGCAGCAGGCGATGCGGGACAGCGTCAGCGGGAGGAGTTGCTGGCGAAACTTGCCGCGCGACTGCCTTTCGCCTACGTGCCACGGTTTTACGCGCCGGAGTACCGTGATGGCCGTCAGGTGAGCCTGTGCCGCACGCGTCCGGACGTGCCTGAAACGATCGCCCCTTCGGTCATCTCCGATCTCGACGCGATCCCCCTCCCGACCAAGCCCATCGTGCCTTTCGTGGAGTGCGTGCATGACCGGATCGCCATTGAGATCATGCGAGGCTGTCCATGGCAGTGTCGTTTCTGCCAGAGCACGGTGATCAAGAGGCCGCTTCGAGTCCGCAGCGTCGAAACGATCGTCAACGCAGCCTTGGAAAGCTACTACAACACGGGCTTCAACGAGATCTCGCTGCTCTCGCTCTCCAGCAGTGATTATCCGCACTTCGAGGAACTGGTGCGTGCCCTGAAGACGACGTTCACTCCGCTAGGAGTCAACATCGCGGTTCCGAGCCTGCGAGTGAACGAACAGTTGCGGACAATCGCCGAACTGATCGGCAACGATCGGCGATCCAGCCTCACACTTGCCCCGGAAGTAGCCCGGGATGACATGCGGGAGCAGATCCGCAAGAAGATCAAAAACGAGGACCTGTACGAGGGATGCCGGGAGGCGTTCAAACGCAACTACGAAAGCGTGAAGCTCTACTTCCTGTGTGGCCTGCCAGGCGAACGAACGGTGGATCTCGACGGCATCATCGACATGGCCGAGACCATCGCGAAGATTGGCAAGGAGGTTCGAGGGCGTTACGCCAAGGTCACCGCAAGCGTATCGAACTTCGTCCCCAAGGCACACACGGCCTACCAGTGGAACTCGATGCAGACGCGGGAGTACTTTGAGTGGGCCCACAAGTACTTGAAAAAGAGGTGTACGATCCGCAGCGTGCAGGTCAAATGCCATGACGTCGAGACGAGCCTTCTGGAAGGCGTGCTCAGCCGCGGCGATCGGCGCGTGGGACGCGCCATCGAACTCGCTTGGCAGCGAGGCGCCCGGCTGGACAGTTGGAGGGAGCACCTGAATCCGGAGCGATGGTGGGAGGCTTTCCGCGATGCGGGGCTTGATGTCGCAGACACCCTGCATCGTCCCTACCAGCTGACGGACCGGCTTCCTTGGGACCATGTGAACGTGAAGGTCGGGCGGGCGTTCCTGGAGAAGGAGCAGCAGCGGGCCGAATTGCAGTTACATGTCATGGCGGACGCGGTCTAGACGCTGGCAGAGCGGGAGACGTCGCGTTCCACAAGAGTTTCGCGTCGATTCCTAACGCTTGCCCTGAAGCCTCGTGTGCCCGAAGATCACTCCCCACGTGCAGGCCGAGAGCCCCGATGAACGATTCGCCCTCCGCGGCTTCCCCGCAAAAGCAACTTCCTCCGATCACCTTTTCCGACTTCCAGCAGTTGATCCATCGCATGTACTTCGCGAAGGACCAGCAGCGTGGCGTCGAAGGAACGTTCATGTGGCTGATGGAGGAGGTCGGTGAGCTTGCCTCGGCGTTGCGCGAGGGCAACCGTGACAACCTGGAGGGGGAGTTCGCGGATGTCGTGGCTTGGCTGGCGACGATCGCGAACGTGGCCGGAGTTGACCTGACCGAGGCAGTCCGGCGCAAATACGGCTCCGGCTGCCCGGGGTGCCATCAGTACGTGTGTACCTGCCCTGACGAAGAAAAACCCTGACGTATCCGCCCTCGCATCCGCCGGGACACTCTGGCACCCGCGATGTTCCTCCAGGCGTGCTTTTCCGATGACTCGAAACGGCCGGCGTGTGCGAGACATTCTGCTGATGGCGATTACGAGCCTGCTCTGGCTCGGCGTCTCCGCTCCTGGCATGGCCGATGCGGAACCGGTAGCCGCTGGAGTCCCTTCGGCCCTTGCAGCGGTGGATGTTGGCATCCAGGGGCTCTACAAGACCGGCCACTGGACTGCCGTGCGCATTCGACTGCAGAAGGGCGCGGTCGACACGCGGCAGCCCGTCAGCCTCCTCGTCCCGGATTCGGAGGGCATCACGGCTTCGTATGCCGGAGAGTTACAATCGGGGACGGCGTCCCCGACCCACGACTATGCATTTCTCGTGCGCCCGGGACAGATTAATCCAGTCTGGGACCTTTCCTACACGCCCGAGTCCGGTGCACGGACGCTTCTGCGAATTCCAGCGGACCAACTTCCTCGAGCCCAACCGAGCGGGAGTCAGGTCGTCCTGTCCATCGGCAGTGACTTGCAGTTGGCAGCAGCTCTTGGCCTGCGATCTGCCGCTGCTCGCGATCGCGTGGAAACCCGCCATCTGTCGACCGCGGAGGCGATGCCGCGACATTGGCTCGCCTACAGCGGTGTGGACCAGGTGTTCGTCACCACGCAACCGGAGTGGATCGAAACGGTCGAGGCGGTTCAATGGCAGGCGATGAGGCGATGGGTGGAGATGGGGGGCAACCTGTGCGTGTCGGCGAACACGCAGCGTGAATCGTTGTTTCGCGACACAGGCCCTCTTGCTTGGACGGTCGGTGCGCAGATCCGGGGCACTGCGACGATGCGTCAGACGACGAATCTGGAGCAGTTCGCGGCCGCATCGCGACGTCTCGACCGATCCGCCCCCGGTGAATCCGCCGAGTCGAGCCTCACGATGTTCGTACTGGAGTCGCCGCAGGGACAAGTTGAGTTTCGAGAGGGCTTGTCCGAGGAAAGCGTTCCCGCGATCCTGCGACGTACGGCTGGATTCGGGAAAATCACCTTCCTGAACTTTTCCCTCGATGCGGCCCCGCTGGCTTCGTGGACCGACCGCCCCCGTCTTCTCGCGCGGGTCCTCGATTATGGTCTCGATGCTCCGCTGGATGACCAAGCCACGGGAGGGGAGGGGGGTCCTACCACCCACCTTGGTTTCACGGACCTCACGGGGCAACTGCGTATCGCGCTCGAACAGTTTCCCCAGGTTCGGTTCATGCCCTTTTCGTGGATCGCGGCTCTGGCCCTGGCATATCTGGCGTGCATCGGACCGCTGGACTACTGGCTGTTGCGGAGATCCCGCCGCCTGACCTGGACTTGGATCACATCGCTGGGAGTGGTGCTGGCGTTCACTGCAGCGTTTCTTTACCTCTCTTCTCAACGCCGGTCCCCGATACCGCTCGTCAACCAAGTGTCGATTGTGGACTTCGACGCGCAGAGCGGCTTGGTTCGCGGAACGATTTGGAGCCATCTCTACAGCCCGCAGACGGCCGTTCAGGACCTTCGCCTGAAGCCAGAGTCTTTCTTGGAGTTCACTGAGCCTTTTGAATCTGTCTTGAACTGGCAGGGACTGCCGGGCAACGGTTTCGGTGGCATCGACCGTTCGGACGCGTATCAAGGTTTCACCAGCCCCTATCGCGTGGTCACCAACGCATCGCCTCCTGATCAAGCAAA
This sequence comes from Pirellulaceae bacterium, assembly GCA_044238045.1. Taxonomy (GTDB): domain Bacteria; phylum Planctomycetota; class Planctomycetia; order Pirellulales; family Pirellulaceae; genus CAZUJM01. Next base: position 5,737 of record JBIIEC010000085.1, read on the forward strand.
CGGGGAACTGCGGAACTTCCCCATCGCCATCTGGGCGAGTCGTTCCGTCAGTGGCCAATGGTGGGCCAAGGTCCAACCATCGGGATACAGCACTCTGAATGCAGGGAGCGAGTCCCTGCTTCGCGGAACCGTCCGAAATCCGCTTCCGGTCGATTTACGCAATGCGTATCTCGTTTACGATCGTTGGGCTTACCCGCTGGGAACAATCTCCGCCGGCATGGAATCGTCGGTGGACGAATCCATGGCCATTGATTTGCAGACGGTGCTCACGGACCGCCGCATCGTCGATGGGCGAAGTGTCACGCCAGCTTGGGATCGCCAGTCGACGGATATCGCGAGAATCACCCAGTCCCTGCTGTTCTATGCCGCCGCGAAAGGGCAGCAATACACGGGCCTGCAACACCGGCACCAGCGGTTCCTGGACTGGAGTGACCATGTCCGACTCGGAAAGGCGACCTTGTGGGGACGAGCGCACCGTCCCTTCACCAGGCTTCAGTCCAGCGCCAACCCGACCGTTCCGGCGGAGGATTGGACGTTTTGCAGGACCCTCATTCCCGTCCGAGATGCGAAGCGAGGCCAGCCGTGATCCGTACCCATGACCTCACCAAGAAGTACGGCGACTTCTTCGCCATTCGTTCGATCGAACTGAACCTGAGCCCGGGTGACCTTTTCGGCTTCATCGGCCCCAACGGAGCCGGCAAGACCACCACCATGCGGATCATCTCCACGTTGCTGACCCCCAGCTGGGGCGAAGCCTACGTGGATGGGCACTCGATCTACACCCACCCCAAGGAAATACGCCGCATGATCGGCTACATGCCCGACTTCTTCGGCGTGTACGACGACATGAAGGTCATTGAGTACTTGGAGTTCTTCGCGGCGGCCTACCGAATCCATGGCCCGCGACGGCGACAAGTGTGCGAACAGATGCTGGAGACAGTTGACCTGGCCTTCAAGCGAGACGCGATGGCGAACACGCTCTCGCGCGGACAGACGCAGCGACTGGGCCTGGCCCGAGTCCTGCTCCACGATCCGCAGGTCCTGCTGTTGGACGAGCCTCTCAGTGGTCTCGATCCCCGAGCCCGCATCGACATGCGCAACCTGCTCAAGAGCCTGGGCGAGGCCGGCAAGACGATCATCGTATCCAGCCACATCCTGCCGGAGTTGGCGGACGTCTGCAACAAGATTGGCGTCATCGAGAAGGGACAGTTGCAGGTCAATGCATCCGTGGCCGAAGTCATGCGGCAAGTGCGACGCTCACCTCTGCTGCGAATCCGACTCCGTGATCGCCTGGAGGAAGCAGCGCGGCAATTGGAAGCGGATCCGATGGTCGCCAGTATCAAAATCCAGCAGGACGAGCTCGCGGTTACCTTGCAGGAAGGTTCCGAAGATTTCTCGGGACTGCTGGAAGGCTTGGTCCGCTCCGGCTTTCGAGTGCGGGAATTCTCCGAGGATCAACCCAGCCTCGAATCCGCCTTCATGCTGCTCACCAAGGGTGCTTGATGCTCACGTCGATGCGTTGGTTCGTGGCCTTCACGGTGCTTGGAATTCTGCTGCCGGCGTCTTCCGCGACAGCGCAGGCTGAACGCTGGGATTCGTTGCGAGCCCGCATGGTGACGGATGTACTCAAGAACGGCGGCATTCGAGACGAGCGAGTCCTCCAGTCCATGTCGCAGGTACCACGTCACCTGTTCGTGAGCCGGAACCTGCGAAACCAGGCTTACCAGGACATGGCCCTGCCGATCGGTGAGAAACAGACGATCAGCTCACCGTTCATCGTGGCCTTCATGACGGAATGCCTGGATCCGCAACCGTCGGATCGCGTGCTGGAGATTGGAACCGGCAGCGGCTATCAAGCTGCCGTATTGGCGAATCTGGCGGCCGAGGTCTACACCATCGAAATCGTCCCGGAACTGGGCCATGAGGCGGGACGCTTGTTGAAGCAACTGCGTTACAAGAACGTGCAGGTACGCGTAGGAGACGGCTTCGCCGGCTGGCCGGAGAAAGGTCCCTTCGACAAGATCATCGTCACCTGTTCCCCGGAGGATGTACCCCAGCCCCTGGTGGATCAGTTGCGCGAGGGCGGCCGCATGGTGATTCCTGTGGGCGAACGATACCAGCAGACGATGTACCTCTTCCGCAAGGAAGGGAACGAACTCAAGCAAGAGGTCCTGCGCCCCACTCTGTTCGTGCCGATGACGGGCAAGGCCGAGGAGGGTCGTGACAGGCAGCCCGACCCGGCGAACCCAGAGCTCATCAACGGTGACTTCGAGTCGGGAGAAGACGAAAACCATTTCATTCGAGGATGGTATTACCAGCGGCAAGCCGGTCTTCGACAAGGCCCCGATGTCCCGCAGGGCAACTACTGCGTGCGTTTCGAGGCAAACCTGCGCGGCCAGGAATCGCACTTGATGCAGGGCCTGGCACTGGACGGCAGTCGGGTCCGAAAACTTTCCCTTAGCGTTCGCGTGCGAACCCAAGGTGTCCAAGAACGACTCGATCCCCAGTCGGGGCCACGGTTCGCCGTGACGTTTTATGACGAGAACCGTAGGGAACTGACGACGCGCTGGCTGGGTCCCTGGACGGGCGATACGCCCTGGCGTCAGGTATCCGAGGAAATAGCCGTTCCTCGAAACGCTCGGGAGGCGATCGCACGCATCGGTCTTTTCGGAGCCACGGGCGTTGCCGAGTTCGACGAAGTTCGGATTGCCGGCGAACGGTCTCCCGACTGATCGGCCATCCCGGGGGCGGAACGCAGACTGCCGGAAGCAGGTCACAGACGGTTTCGGACGCGACATCCGGGTGTCGTTACGGCCGCCATGACGCATGCCGGTTTCGCGGGGGATGCCTTTTGAGACCGCACGGCGTTACAATTCGCTGCCCCAGATCAAGCGGCCCACCGGCGATGTCAATAGTTTCCAGGGCTTCGCCGGTCATCGTTTTACCGCCCCGGCCCCATTGGCTGCCATCGGAACAGAGACAAAGGAAGCAACCTTATGAAGCAGGCCTACGAATTCGAACCGAGCGACGACGGGTTCGAGGTTTTCTTCCGTGGGAAGAGCCTCGGGAACATCATCCCCGCCAAGGAATCCTCCGGCCGGCACTGCTTTTACCTCGGCTGGGATGATCGTAAGGCCCCCCGCACCTACCGCGGCAAGAACAAGGCGGCCCAGGCTCTGCACGCCCTGCACAAACTGGCCGCGGAGGCTCGGAAACGTCACTGGAGCATTGAGAAACTCCTAGTCATGGCCTGGGACGAGCGTCCCAGGGCCTCGGACGCCCGCTAGCGGCACGCAGCAGGGACTGAGCATTTTCTCCCGATGCCCACGCTCGGCGGGCAGAGGCATTTTGGCCTACCCACCACCATCACCCCATCTACCGCCACCGACAAGGAGAACCCACAACCACCAGACCATGGATGCAACGCATTTCGCGTGATCCCAAAAAGCCACGCAGTCTCCTTGAATTGTAAACTAACCTTAGTATGCTTGCTCAGGCACCAAGGTTGTTACATTTTCACTCAAGAACGTGGGGGGATTCTCCAAATGAGCAGAAGGTTGCTTTCGTCGCTGGGTATCGCCGTGGTCATCTCGGCACTGGCCGTTGAGGCCCAGGCAGGATGGGGATCATGGGGTGGTTCGTCAGGCGGATCGTCGGGCACGGTGCTGTCAGGGGGTTCTACTGGCAGCCTTGACGCTTCGGCCTATGGATCCAGTGGCGGATCTTGGGGCGGATCCTCGGGCGGCTACTCCGGAGGCAGTTCGGGTGGCGATCAGGGCTGGGGACACCACGAAGGACCGCTGCGTCGGCTTGCCGCACACATCCATGCCAAGAAGATGGCGTTGTTCGGTGCGCATCACCATGGTGGCTCGAACGGCGGCTCGAACGGCGGCTCGAACGGCGGCTCGAACGGCGGCTCGAACGGCGGCTCGAACGGTGGCTCGAACGGTGGCTCCTCCGGCGGTAGCTGGGGCGGATCGTCGGGCGGTTGGTCCGGCGGTAGCTCGGGCGGTTCCTCTGGCGGATACGTCTCCCACGGCTCCTCTGGCGGATCGTCGGGGGGTTCTTCCGGCGGGTCCTCGGGCGGTTGGTCGGCAGGTGATTGCTGCTCGGGCTCGGATGTGATCATCGAAGGAGCCCCGGTGGGCGAGTCGATGGAGACCCGGCCGATCCCGTCCGCTCCCACGAGCACGACCCAGCGTGATTCGCGCAAGGGCACGCTGGTCCTGTCCGTACCCGAGAACGCGAAGGTGGTGGTGAACGGGGTGGAGACGCGAACGACGGGCAGCCTCCGTCGGTACGTTTCGCACGGCCTGAAGCCCGGCCAAGCCTACCGATATCAGGTGAAGACGCTGGTCGAGAAGAACGGTGAGGTCGTCGAGGAGTCCCGCGAAGCGATCCTGCGGGCCGGCGAAGTCACACGACTGGCCATGGCCGCGGATCAGGCCCCGGTCCAGACCCGCCTGACCCTCCGCGTCCCGGCGGACGCCAAGGTCTACCTGTCGGGCAAGTCCACTCAGTCGTCGGGCGAGGTTCGACGTTTCTCGTCGTCGCGGATCGCGAAGGGTGAGCAGTGGGCTGACTACGATGTTCGCGTGACGGTTGAACGCGGCGGCCGCACGATCACGAAGGAAAAGCGTATCAGCCTGGCGGGTGGCGACGAGTCCGAGATCGCGTTTGACTTCGACCAGACGGAACTGGCAGACGCTCGCTAGTTTTCCCTTGCGAACCAATCGTCGTAATCCTTCAACCCTGGCGGTCCTTGGCCGCCAGGGTTGTGTTTTTTGACGCCAAGGCAGGGCAGGCATCTTCCTCTTGGCGTTCGAAAACATGTCGACCGATAAAGGTCGCATGGAACCGAATTCGCCTTATCTCGCCGTAGGCAAGTCACGCCCCTGGTCCCGGGGCCAGCGCACAGTCGCCAGCATCTTGCTGGCCTTGCATGTCGCGGCGGTCTTCATCGCGCCGTGGTCGTTTCCTCCCCCTCGGCCGCTTCTCGCGCAGTCGCTCGCGGACACGATCCGTCCCTATCTGGTCGCCACATATCTGAACCATGGCTATCGGTTCTTCGCGCCGAACCCAGGGCCAAGCCATATCGTGCGATTTGAGGCCACCCGCGCCGATGGGACCGTCGAAAAAGGCTCCTGGCCAGACCGAAATTCCCACCATCCGCGCCTGCTCTACCATCGCTATTTCATGATGACTGAGTCGTTGTTCGCGATCAGGACAAACATTGAGAACCCGCCGGAAGGCGTTTTGATCCCGGAGGATCGGTTGCGAGAGATCCAAGCCAGGAACGCCTCCGCGGAGTCGCAGTCGCGGCGTCTTTCGCAGGGTCTCGCCAATCAGATCCTGCAGCGATTCGGTGCTGATCGAGTGCGGCTGACCCTTGTAGAACACGCCATCCCGTTCCCTGAGGACGTAGGGCAGGGCATGCGACTAGACGCTCCCGAACTGTACACGGACCTGGCCGACCTGGGAGAGTTCACAAGGGATGGTGCTTTGCCATGATTCGCAGCTACTTCCAGGAACTCATCACCACGACTCGTGATGGCTGGAACCATTTCTGGTTCACTCCAGCAGACCCTGCCACACTTGGCATCCTGCGAATCATGACCGGCCTGATGCTGCTTTACACCCATGCCGTCTGGGGCTTGGAACTGAACGCATTCTTTGGCCCGGGTGGTCACCTCACCGCCGAGTTCGCCCGGGGAATGCATGACAACTCGCCCTGGGCTTGGAGCTACCTCTACGCCATCCAGAGCCCGTCGATGCTGAGGGCCGTGCATCTACTCGCGTTCGTGCCCCTGGCCATGTTCACCGTCGGCCTGTTTACGAGGCCTGCTTCCGTCATGGCCTACCTCGTGACGGTCTCTTACGCCCATCGCGCGGTGGGAGCCCTTTATGGCCTCGACCAGATCAATGCCTTCTTGACGCTGTACCTGGCCATCAGCCCCTCGGGCGACGCGTACTCCCTCGACAATTGGCGAGGATCAGCGCGGCAGGGGAGGGGAGTGGAAAAATCGACGATGGCGAACATAGGCCAGCGACTGATCCAGGTGCACATGTGCGTCGTCTACCTGTTCGCCGGCCTGGGAAAACTGCTGGGTAGTTCATGGTGGGCTGGCATGGCTCTGTGGGGAGCGTTCGCCAATTTTGAATACCAGACACTGGACATGACCTGGGTCAGTCACTACCCACTGCTGGTGAACGCGATGACCCAGGTGATCCTTGTCTGGGAAATCGGTTACATCGTCCTCGTCTGGCCAAGACTGACCCGTCCCCTGGTACTGGCTTTGGCGATTCCACTGCACCTCGGCATTGCCATCTGCATGGGCATGACCACGTTCGGCCTGATCATGCTGGTGGGGAACTTCAGTTTCGTCCCCCCTGGGGCGACGAAACGTTTCGTGGCTTCGATGACAGGACTCCTGCGGGGCTCGATGACGTCACGACATCCTTCACGAACCATGGCCAGCGGTTCCGAGCGGCCCATGCGCGCCCAGCGTCTTTGATGTCGGCCCCATTCGCCGAGCCGGTTGACCCTGGCGAGGGCCTCGATCGTGCGATACACTGCGAGCCTTCGGTCGGCTTCGTAGACAGGGGCCTTGCTCGCGTGGGAATTTCCGACGATGGCACCGGCGTCCGCATCCCGCTCGAACATCCATCGCAGGCTGACTCGCTGATCGCCCAAACGTGCAGCGAACGTCCCGGGCCGCCCGTGTCACGATGAGTAACGGGGGGGGTGTCAGCGCGACGGGCAGGGGCCTTGTACCCTGGCGTTCGGCCCGCTTCATCCCCACTACGTTGATTCTCCAACTCCGTCCAGACGACCTGCAACCAGGCAGGCAATCGCGTGCCGCATGCGTTCAATCAAACTGACCATCGCCTACGACGGGACGAACTATTGCGGCTGGCAGTTTCAGGCTTCGGAAGCTTCCATCCAGGGAGCCCTTGAAGAAGCCGTGTGCCGAGTCACGGGGGAGCAGGTTCGGATTACTGCGAGCGGCCGGACAGACTCCGGCGTGCATGCGATGGGGCAGGTGGCCAGTCTCGAGACGAACTCAACTCTGCCCGTCGCGGCGTTCGTCGCGGGAGTGAATACGTTCCTTCCCCCGGACATCCGCGTACTGGATGCCGTTGAGGCAGTTTGGCGCTTCGATCCGATACGCGAAGCCAAATGGAAGCGGTATCGTTACCAGATTCAGTATGGTCCGATCCCGGATGTGCTTCAGCGGCGTTTCTCCTGGTATCAACCAGGCGACTTGGACATCGAAGCCATGCGACGAGGGGCGGAACTACTGGTCGGGGAGTGGGACTTCTCGGCCTTCGAGAATCTTGGCTCTCCCCGAGTCACTTCCGTACGACATGTTCGCGAGTTGACCATCACCCGCCATGACACGGAACTGGCTCCCCTGCTTCGCATCGAGATTGAGGCGAACGGTTTCCTGTACAACATGGTCCGCAACATCGCTGGTTCGCTTGTGCAGGTTGGCAAAGGCCGATTTCCCTGGTCATGGATTGGGGAGGTCCTGACGAGTCGCGACCGAAGGCAATCGGGACCAACAGCACCTCCCCAGGGGCTTTTTCTTGTACGTGTCGAGTACCCTACGACCGGCTGAGGAGCCCGAAGAAAGGGCAGGGGAGTCGCTCTCGGAGGCGTAAACGAGCGAATTCTCGGTGTTTTTCGACCTCGCTACCTGCGAGGCTCTCGGTCTTCACCTGCCGTCCAAGGTAACCGGAAAATGGGTCGGGGGCTGGGGGATCCGGGTGATCTTTCTCGATCAGCCGGGCTTTTATAGACTGAAGGGTCGTAGGGTCGGCGCCACGCCGAACCAAGCTCACTCTCCCCCGAAGGACCCCCCCTGCCAGTGGCCACCGATCGTAACTACATCGGCTCGTACCGTTTGCTGAAACTCGTTCGAGCTGGAGCCAACTGCCAGATCTGGGAAGTGCTTCATGAAGGCGACAACCGACGCTGCGCGCTCAAATCGCTCCAGAATGAGCACCGGAGCAACAAGGACGAAATCGCGCTGCTCAAGCATGAATACCTCGTGGGGCATGGCCTGCAGCATCCCAATGTCATCGAGATCTACGGGTTTGAAATCGCTCGGGGCATTCCCCATCTGGCGATGGAGTACTTCGAGTCCAGCAACCTCAAGCAGTGGCTTCGAACGACCAACAAGACCGACTTGATTCCCTCCATGGTACGACAGGCTGCCGAGGGTCTTCAGTACCTTCACGAACAGGGCTGGCTGCATCGCGACGTGAAGCCGGACAATTTCCTGGTCAACGCCGCGGGCAAAGTGAAGCTCATCGACTTCGCGATCGCAGAACGGATCCGGACGGGCTTGGCGAAGTTCTTCGCGAGTCGTCCGAAGATCCAGGGAACCCGCAGCTACATGTCACCGGAACAGATTCGCGGAGAAAAGCTGGATGCTCGAAGCGACATCTACAGCTTCGGTTGCACGGCGTTTGAACTGCTTGCAGGTCGCCCGCCATTCACTGGCGGGAGCCCGGACGAGTTGCTGCAGAAACACCTTCGAGCACCCGTGCCCTCGTTGGCGGCGAATAACGCAGCGGCCACTCCAGAGTTTGCGGGTCTCGTGTCCCGCATGATGTCCAAGAACCGCGACCAGCGGCCAGCAAGTTTCCAGGCGGTACTGGCTGACCTCGGATCCATGTCCATCTACAGAGCGACCGCCCGATAACGACCTCGCGTTGAAAGGCGTCCCCGCCTTCAAACACGCCATTCGGCTACCAGAGCAATCAAGGTGACCACACCATGGAAGCGTCCAACCCAGGCCTTGCGTTTGAGACTCCGATCTACGAACTGGAGGGACGACTCGAACAACTCAAGCACGGCAACTCTCCGGAGAACGACGAGGAACTGCGCCGCCTCCGACACGAGATCGCCCAGACGACTCGCGCGATCTACGAGCAACTGACCCCCTGGCAGACAGTTCAAGTCGCGCGGCATAAGGACCGCCCACACACCTTGGACTACCTGTCGACGGTCTTTGATGAGTTCGTGCCCCTGCATGGCGACAAACTTTTCGGCGATGACCCTGCGCTGCTGACTGGCTTTGCGAAACTCGATCAATTCCGAGTGATGGTGGTGGGCCACGAAAAAGGCAGGACCACCAAGGAGCGTACGCAGTGCTATTTCGGCTGCGCGCATCCTGAAGGCTATCGCAAGGCCTTGGAGAAGATGCAGCTTGCTGCCAAGTTCAACATTCCGGTCATCTGCCTGATCGACACTCCGGGCGCCTATCCGGGCGTCGGCGCGGAGGAGCGAGGCCAGGCTCAAGCGATCGCCGAGAACATGCTCGAGATGTCCCGACTCAAGACGCCGATCGTCTGCGTCGTGATCGGTGAAGGCGGCTCCGGAGGAGCCCTGGGAATCGGCGTCGGTGACCGGGTAGCCATGCTTCAGCACGCCTACTACTCGGTCATCAGCCCTGAAGGTTGCGCCGGCATCCTCTGGAAGAGCCACGAGTACGCCGAACGCGCCGCGGCGGCCCTTCGTTTCACCTCCGGGGACCTCCAGCGATTCGGCATCATCGACGACGTCATCGAGGAGCCACTGGGCGGCGCACACCGAGACCCCAGGCAGACCGCAGGCCGCTTGAAGATGTACCTGACCAAGTCGCTAAGGGAATTGCAGAAACTCTCCGTCGACTCCTTGCTCCAGAATCGCTACGAGAAGTTCCGGCGCATGGGCGTGTTCCTGGAGTCCGCTCCAGAGTCGGCCGGCGCGGAGACCTAACCCGCGCTGAACTCACAGGGAAGAACTCGTCGCGAACCTGCGGCGCAGTCCTTGCGTGCCCCCTCGGGCACTTGCTTTCCGGGCACCTGCCGGCATGGCGCCCATGGCGTCTCCGAGGCATGGAGAATCAGGATCTAGGGGCCCTGAACGCCGGGTTCAGCAACGTCTGATAATGTTTCTTATGTTCGGTTGGACCCTCCAGATTCGCCGCGAAAAGCGGCCCTGGGCTCCCAACGCCCCTCTCGCTACCCACACCCGATGCTCGCATCAGGCACCTCCCCGACGAGGAAACAGACGCGGCCATCTGCCTCGCGATTCGGGAGCCGTTTCCTTGGAGGAATCCGGAGTCGTTCCGGGCATGCGGCGATAGTAGGAACCTCCCGTTCCCGACTCAGACCCTGGCTCCTCCAAGCCGCCGTCGCTGCCCTGCTCTGAAGCCGACTCACCGACCGGCAACGTCTGCGACTCGGGAGGCTCGCTCGAAGCCCCCTGCTGGTCGGACGACTCGCCGAGTAGCTGGTCCGCTTCTTTCTTCAACCAGCGTTGCATCTCCTCGAGCTCCCCCTGCTCTTCAGGCTCTCCCCCCTGCGTCTCGGAACCCTGGAGATGTTGCCCTAACTTGTCCATGTAAGGGTCGAGATACTCATGCAACTCCGCGGGCATGATCGAATCAGCCTCGTTCAGCAGCCTCGCGATGTAGAGCCCGGAGTGGGATTCGATGATCTGCCTCCGCAAGTCGGGCCCGAGGAGCGTGACGGCGAAGAAGGTGATCACCACGCACAGGAGGACGCCTTTCGCGAGCCCGAAGATCAAACCCAGTTGCTGGTCGAACTCCTTCAGCTTGAGACGATCAATCATTCCGCGCACGAGCTGAAAGAGAACCCAGATCGAGAAGGACGTGGCGACATAGAGAATGAGCATCGCCAAGAACGTGTTCCAGGGTGGCGTCGCGCGCAGATGCGGCGCGACCACATCACGAAAGCGGATCGCCACCACATACGAAGCCACGATGGCTCCGACTGAAGCAACCTGCCACGCCAGGCCGCGACGGAACCCAAGAAACGCCGTGGCCCCGAGGACAA
>JBIIEC010000086.1:0-16585 GCA_044238045.1 Pirellulaceae bacterium
GGTTTCAGGTCGCCTCGTGCACCGCGTTGACAAGGGCTCAACGACGGCCCCTCGACGACCGGGCGCGGCGGGCGAATTTTTTTTCTGGTGCGGGAGACGGGGCGAAGCCGGTCGACTTCCCAGGTCGCGGGCGTTAGGGCATAAAGGGGAGGTGGTTCCCGCCTTTCCACTCGACCGCGCCGGGAGTGACCAGATTCATGAACGAATTCATCCACCAGCGGCACAAGCCGCCGACCACGCTGGACCGTCCGCGGGAGCTGGTCGTGGCGGTACCGCCGCTGCGGAGCCAGATCAATCTGGCTCGGATCGTGCGGACGGCCGGCTGCTGCGGGATCACCCGGTTGATCGCCTGCGGTCACGCCCGGATCGACCCCAAGATTGCCCGCGATGCGTTGGAGCAGGTGCAGATCGAACGACGGCGATCGCTGCTGCCGGTGCTGCGGGAGTTGAAGGCCGAGGGCTACGAACTGATCGGGCTGGAGCAGTCCAGCGACTCGCGGAGCCTGCACGAGTTCGTCTTTCCGAGGCGAGCCGTGCTGGTGCTGGGGCATGAACGCACGGGGATGGAGGCCGACCTGCTGGCGGCGATGGACCGAGTGGTCGAGATCCCGGTCTGGGGCAAGCCGTTCAGCTACAACGTGGCCACGGCGGCGGCCATGGCCCTCTACGAATACTGCCGCCAGCACCCGAACGGCTGAGAGCAGCGGGCACCTGGGGGTGCCGCTTGTCCAGCGGTCGGCAAGCCCGTAGACTGACGGGCTTGGCGTCCATGAAAACAGCGGGGGTGGAATAAGGGGATCAGCGTGCCGGGCACCTGTGTCATCGGTCTGCAGTGGGGCGACGAAGCCAAGGGGAAACTCGTCGACCTGCTCACCGCCAATTTTGAATGGGTCGTTCGCTACCAGGGTGGAGCGAACGCGGGCCACACCGTGGTGGTCGGATCGCAGACCTACAAGCTGCACCATATCCCCAGCGGCATTCTGAATCCTCAGGTGCGGAACGTGATCACGCCGGGCGTGGTGCTGAACCCGCCGACCATCCTGCAGGAGATCCGCTCGTTGCGGGAGCGGGGAATCACGGTCGGCGAGAACCTCTGGATCAGCGACCGCGTTCACGTCGTGTTGCCGTGGCACATCGAAGAGGACCGTTTGATCAACCAGGTGATCGTGGGCGGTGGCGAGAATATCGGCACCACGCTGCGGGGCATTGGCCCCTGCTACCGCGACAAGGTAAGCCGCCACTCGGCGATCCGCCTGGGCGACATGTACCGCGACAGCTTCCGTGAACGCATCGAGAGCCTGGCCGCCTCGAAGCAGGCGATGCTCCGCAGCCTCAATCCCGACTCGGGCATCTCGCTCGATGCCGGCAAGATCTATGAGGAGTACGCGGGCTACGCCGAGGAGCTCAAGCCGCACGTGGTGGATACGACGCCGCTGCTGCTGGATGCGGTCGAGCAGGACCGGCGGATTTTGTTCGAGGGGGCGCAGGGAGCACTGCTGGACATCGATCACGGCACCTACCCGTTCGTCACCAGCAGCAACAGTTCGGGCGTGGGAGTCGCCGCCGGTTCGGGCGTACCCGGCTCGGCGATCCATCAGGTGCTGGGCGTCATCAAGTGCTATACGACGCGCGTCGGCGGCGGGCCGTTTCCGACGGAACAGGACAACGAGCACGGCCATTACATCCGCGAGCGGGGGCGGGAGTATGGGACGACCACGGGGCGACCGCGTCGCTGCGGCTGGTTTGACGCGGTGGCCGTGCGGTACACGGCGCGACTGAGCGGCGTGCATACGCTGTCGCTGATGATGATGGACGTGCTGAGCGGCATGCCGGAGATCCAGGTCTGCACGGGGTATCGCATCGGCGGCAAGGTGGTCCATAACTTCCCCAGCCATGTCGACGACCTGCGTCGGGCCGAACCGGTGTACGAGACGCTGGCGGGCTGGAGCGAGGACGTGTCGAAGGTCCGCGAGTACGATGCGTTGCCGGAGAACGCGCGTCGCTACGTCGACCGGATTGGCGAACTGGTGGGGCGTCCCGTGGGCGTGGTCTCGGTCGGGCCCGACCGGGCCCAGACGATCTTCCGCGACCCGGAACTGGCCCGCACCTACCAGGCGCTGGCTCGTCGCGGCTGAGCCTGGGAGACTGAGTCTTCGGCGCGTTCACGGATGTCGACAGCTTTGCTGGAACGTGCAAGTCGCTGGTAGTTGCAGTAGCTTGGGAGATGCAGCGGCATGGCAACCTCGGAAACGGCAGCCTCCAACTCGCCCGCCTCGGCTTCGTCGCCGTCGGCTGGCCGTGAACTCGAAGTGCCACCGGCCCGTCGACCGGCGCATGTCGCCATCATCATGGACGGCAATGGACGCTGGGCCCAGCGTCGCGGCCTGCCTCGGATCGAAGGCCATCGCCGGGGTGTGACCAGCGTGCGGCGAATGGTCGAGGAATCGGCGCGGCTGGGCCTGCGGCAACTGACACTCTATTGTCTCTCGAGTGAAAACTGGAAGCGTCCGGCGCTGGAACTGCAGTTCCTGATGCACCTGCTGGAACAGTACATGATCGAGGAGCGGGCCTTGATCATGAAGCAGAACATCCGCGTCCAGATCATTGGTCGCCGCGAAGGGCTGGCCGAGGGAGCGCTGCGGGCGCTGGACAAGACGGTCGAGATGACGCGTGACAACACGGGCACCTGCTTGTGCCTGGCGATCAACTACGGTGGGCGCACCGAACTGGTGGACGCCGTGCGGCAACTGGCCCGCGAGGTCCAGTCCGGCCAACTGTCCCCGGAAGCCATCGACGAGGCCGCGATCGGCTCGCGGCTCTACACCCATGGCATGCCCGAACCCGACCTGCTGATCCGGACGGCGGGCGAGCTGCGGGTGAGCAACTTCCTGCTGTGGCAGATCAGCTACGCCGAACTCTGGGTGACCAGCAAGTGCTGGCCCGACTTCCAGGTGGAGGACTTCCACCAGGCGATCCGCGACTTCGCGGCCCGCGACCGCCGCTTCGGCGGCCTCAACGGCTGATCAGGAGGAGACTCGCATGTTGCGTTGGCGCCTTGTCGGCGCAGCCCTGGTGCTTGGACCACTCGCGCTGCTCATCTGGCTGGACGACCAGCGTCATGGAGGCCGACCGGGCATCTGGCTGGTGGGATTCGCGATCGTGGTGGCGATCCTGGGATGCCGCGAGGTGAACCAGATCCTGGAGCGTGCCTTGGGCAGCGTCTCGTCTCGCGTGAACCTGCTGGCCGTGCTGGCCGTGTTGGCGGCGGCGGCCGTGCCGATCGCCGTGCCGTCGAGTGCTTCGCCGCCCACCCTGGAGATTTTACGGTGGCCGATCCTCGGTCTGGCCCTGGCCTGGGCGATCGTGTTCGGCGCGGAACTGTTTCGATATCGGGAGCCCGGCCAATCGACGGCCCGACTGGCGGGTGGGGCGTTGTCGGTCTTCTATCTGGCCTTTCCGCTCGCCTGCCTGCTGCAGTTGAGGATCCTGCCGGTGGCCTCCGCGGCCGCCTCGACCTCCGTACCCTCGCCCGGTCGCCTGGGGCTGCTGGCCCTTTTCTCCACGCTGTTGATCGTGAAGCTGTCCGACACGGGAGCTTACCTGGTGGGACGCGCGATCGGTCGCACAAAACTGACCCACATCAGTCCCGGGAAGACATGGGAGGGGCTGGCGGGCGGACTGCTGTTCGCGCTGGGGGGCGTCTGGCTGACGCGCGACTGGCTGCTGCCATCGTGGGGCCAGACCAGCCCTGCCGGAAGTCCGTGGGTCTTCGCCCTCTACGGCCTCTCGCTGATGATGGCCGGACTCGCTGGCGACCTCATCGAATCGGTCCTCAAACGCGACTCCCAGATCAAGGACTCCAGCCACCTCCTGCCCGGCCTGGGTGGGGCGCTGGACGTCGTCGATTCGATACTGGCGGTCGCGCCCATCAGTCTGGCTTGGTGGGCTAGCGGGTATTTGATCTAGGATTTTCCCGAAAGAACCGATTCCCTGCCAAGACTTGCGGAGCGGGCTGATTTCCGGGTTCCGGGGGCAACGCGAGTCGTAATATAGTAGAGTCCGGGCGACCGGCGGGAGACGTCTGCAGGGCGGCCCGTCGGCGGGGATTGGAGTGCTGCGATTTTCGTGGCCGACTTTCCGTGGCCGACTTTCCACCGCCCAACCCTGTTCCACCGCTGAAATCAAGGAGCTGCGAGGACTCGAGCTTCGAGCCCGACGCCTGAATGACCGAGGACAAGATCACCCTGGTCCACGCCAAGACGCTGATGCCCCTGTTTGGGGCGCGGGACCAGCACGTCAAACGGATCCGCGAAGCGTTCGGAGTTGACATCACGCACCGTGACGGGCAGATCCGCGTCATGGGAGCGGCCGATGCGGTGGCTCGAGCTACCGACGTGCTCAAGCAGCTCAAGGCGTTGGTCGAGGAGCAGGGCGAGGCCTCCGAGGACGACGTGGCCAAGTTGCTGCACGACGGCCAGGAGGGTCGTCCGGTGGTGGGCGGCACGATCCTGACGCTCCCCAACGGCCGGAAGCTCAAGCCGCGCACGCCGGGGCAGGCGACTTACGTCAACGCCATTCGCGCCCACGACCTGACCTTCGCCGTCGGTCCGTCCGGGACCGGCAAGACCTACCTGGCCGTGGCACTTGCCGTCGAAGCGCTCAAGGCGCACTCCATCCGCAAGATCGTGCTCGTGCGTCCCGCGGTGGAAGCGGGGGAGAGCCTGGGCTACCTGCCGGGCGACCTGCAGGCCAAGATCAATCCCTACCTGCGCCCGCTGCTGGACGCGCTGCATGAGATGCTGGACTTCGACCAGATCAAGCGGCACATGGAGGAGGACGTCATTGAGGTGGTACCGCTGGCGTACATGCGCGGCCGCACGCTGAACGACGCCTTCATCATCCTGGACGAAGCCCAGAACACGACCGTATCGCAGATGAAGATGTTCCTGACCCGCATGGGAAACGGATCGAAGATTGTCGTGGCGGGCGACGAGACGCAGATCGACCTGCCGCCGCACACACGCAGCGGCTTGGCGGACGCGCTGGTGCGTCTGCGGAACATTCCGGGCGTTATCGACATCCGCCTGGGCAAATCCGACATCGTGCGGCATCCGCTGGTGATGGAGATCGTGCGGGCGTACGAGGAGGGAGCGGCCAAGCGGCGTCCGGGACGACCGGACCATCCGACGGGCCGCAACGAATGACTGGGCTGATGCAACTCATGCTGAATCCGCTCCTGCTGCCCGGCCTGCCTCCCGCGCGACCGGTCGGCCGTTGATCCAACCTTTCGGAGCTCTTGCTGGTTGAATCCGGCGGACATCCATGTCGACCATCCAGACGAAACGTAATCGATCCGAGCGAGTAGCGACGCTGAAACTGCCGCCGGGCATGTTCGAGCGAGGCTGGATCACGGTGCGTCGGGCGGATGTACTGGCCCGTGTCGCCCTCTGCTTCGCCACGGCGTTCATCACCTGGATCGCCACCGGTGGCTGGCGGCCCGCCCTGTCGTTCCGCGAGGGTGACATGCCGACGCGGAATGTCGTGGCGCGGGTGGCTTTCGAGCGGACGGACGAGGCGGCGACACTGGAGGCGAGGAACGCGGCGCGGCGGATCGCCGACTGCGTCTACGTCCACGACCCCCGTCCCCTCATCGAACTCCAGCAAGCCCTCAAAGACCGGGTCTTCCAGCTTCGCTCCGCCGAAACGCTCGACGATGTCGACCCGGCGTTGTGGAGCGAGTTTACGAAGACGACGAGCGAACCGGACGATCCGCTGTTCGCGGAAGTGGACGCGTTGACGGGACTGGCCATCCACGCCACCGGTGGCGCCTCGCCACCCAGCCTCGTCAGCAATCCAGCGCCCTCGACACGCCTCTGGCGGCAGCGCGCGGAGTTCGCCCGGTTCAAACGAGCGCTCGCCGACGACCCGGACCTCACGCAGTTCCTGGGTGCCGTGAAGCGAAGCCTCGCGGAAATCGAGGAGCACGGCCTGCTCGAAAGCCTCCAGCATGACCTGGAGCAGGGCAACCAGTCCCGCATCAAGGTCTTTCCGGTCGGGAACCCCACCTTCCAGCGAACGTTCGACGTGGACGATGTCCGCATCGGCCAGGCCATGCAGCGTCTGGAGGCCAACCTGCGACAGCAGCTCCCCACGGCGGAACTGGCGGGCAAGGTCTTCAACTGGATGCGCGACAAGATGCCGCTGACGCTGAAGTTCGACCCCGAGGGAACGCGGGAGCAGGTGACGGCGGACATCAGCCGGATGCCGCCGGTGATGGTGACGTACAAGGCCAACGAGACCGTGCTGGCGCGAGCGAATGAACGGCTGACGCGCGAGACGATGGACCTGCTGCAGACCGAGCACGACCAGTTCGTGTCGCACTGGAGCCCCCTGCGGATGGTCTACTTCTCGCTTTCGAAGTGGGGCATGTACACCGCGTTCTTCGGCCTTTGCGGACTGTATATCTACTTCCGCAGGCGACGGATGCTGCGCGACCTGCTGGGGCTCGCCAAGCTCCAGTTCCTCGTGCTGGCCGCCATTCTCGTCAGCCGCTTCACGGTCCCCTCGCGTTCCGAACTCATCCCGCTGCTGCTGTTCAGCATGACCGCCGTGACGCTCTACCAGCAGGAACTCGCCCTGCTGCTCTCCACCGTCGTGGCGTTCACGGTCGTTCTTTCCTTCGACCTGGGGATTCCCCAACTGGTCACGATCGTGGCGGGCATGGCGACGACCATCCTGCTGCTGCGGCACATCCGGACCCGCACCAAGCTGACCTACGTCGCGATCTGGACCGCGGTCATCACCGGCTTCACCTCGCTGGGCGTGCACATCCTGCAGGGGGAGAGCATGAACACGCGGCTCTTCCAGGATTCGCTGTGGGTCGCCGGCTGCGCCGTGGCCAGCGGACTGCTGATGACAGCTCTGCTGCCCTTCGTAGAACGCTTCTTCGATGTCCAGACCGACCTGACGCTGCTGGAACTCGGCGATGCCGCCCATCCGCTGCTGCAGGAACTCGTCAAACGAGCCCCCGGCACCTACAACCACTCGATCAACGTCGCATCCATCGCCCAGGCGGCGGCCGAGGCGATCAATGCCAACGGCCTGCTGGTGCGTGTTGGAGCGTACTTCCACGACATCGGCAAGATGCTCAAACCGGGCTACTTCGTCGAGAACCAGGGGGGCCGCGAGAACTGCCACGAGTCGCTGTTGCCGGCGATGAGCACGCTGGTGATCATCGCGCATGTGAAGGACGGCGCGGATCTCGCCCGCCAGCATAACCTGCCCGATTCGATCATCGACTTCATCCAGCAGCACCATGGTACGACGCTGGTCGAGTACTTCTACCGCCGCGCCAACCAGCAGCGGGAGTCCGACCCGAGGGCGGCCGAAGTGGACGAAGGCAGCTATCGTTATCCGGGTCCGAAGCCGCAAACGCGCGAAGCGGCCGTACTGATGCTGGCCGACGCCGTCGAGAGCGCCGCCCGGTCGCTGGTCGACCCCGCTCCCTCGCGCATCGAGAGCCTCGTGCAGGAACTGGCCATGAAACGACTGCTCGACGGCCAGTTCGACCAGTGCGGCCTGACACTCCGCGAACTTCGGACCGTCCAGGACAGCCTCATCAAGTCGCTCATCGCCGTCTACCACGGACGCATCAAGTATCCCGGCCAGCAGTCGGCTTGACCCGCGGACGCGGGAGCCCGACACTGCGGGACGGACGCGGCGCGCCGAGTGCATCTGAACTGGGCGTCTGAACTGGATACCCCCGCGAACGACCGTCTCGGATCGCCTGCGTCGTGGAGCGAACCGTTTCTCCCCCACACGCGACCACGCCCACCCGGGACTTCCTCGGCCCCGGCGGCCAAGGTCGCCTGGTTCCCAGGAGTGTTCCCAAGGTGCTTACGGTGGAATTCTGTAACCGACAGGCGCGGCTGGAGGTGCCCGAAACGCGCTGGTCGCGTCTGCTGGAGGTCCTGCTGCGGACGGAGGGTCTGGACGAGGCCGAGGTGAGCGTCACGATCGTCGACGACGGGGAGATGCACGCGCTGAACCGCCAGTACTTGGACCACGACTACCCGACCGACGTCCTGAGCTTCGTGCTGGAAGAGGGACCGGGAAGCCTGTGCGGCGAAATCATCGTCAGCGCGGATACGGCCGTGGCGCGGGCCAGCGAGTTCGGCTGGTCCGCCGAAGACGAACTCACGATGTACGTGCTGCACGGAGCGTTGCACCTGGTGGGGTACGACGACAAGGAGGACACGGCGCGGCAGCGGATGCGGGAGCGGGAACGATTCTACCTGCGACAGTTCGGCATGCTCCCCGAATCGTCTGCAGAATAGCCCGCAGATTAGCCCTTCCTGCCTTCGTCCGGCCGGCAATCCTCAAGGCGTGGCTCGGGCGCCGATGCGGACTGCACGCAGGCCGCATGGAGGCTTCCCGCTCGCGGTACTTCGCCGTTCTTCGCGGTACGAGGGGCCGCACGAATCGCACGCACAGGGCGTTCGGCGAAGCCCTTCGCGACTCCCCTGCCCTGGCCTGGATCGCCCGCCGCAAAACGCAAACAGCCCCGGAGAGGACTCCGGAGCTGCCGCGTGTCGAGTGATCCTGGGACCGGGAGGCTTTCCGAGCCAGCATCCGGTCCTGACGTGCCGCAAGCAATCAGATTGCCTACGGCTGAGATGCGAGACGGTCCGACGCGAGCTTGCGATAGGCGAGCGCGTCGGCGTGGTGTGGGTCGAGGCGGAGCACCGAATCGAAATCTTCCACGGCAGCCTGGTATCGTCCCTGGTGCAGGTAGGCGAGGCCGCGGTTGACCAGGGCTGGGACGAAGGTGGGCGCGGTGGAGACGGCGCGGGTGTAGCTGCGAATCGCGGCGTCGAGGTCGCCTTGGCGGACCTGCGTCATGCCGGCCCAGAGCATGGCTCGGGGTTCGTAGGCGTACGGGTTGCTGGCCATGGCCGCGGCGGCATCGAAGTCCTGCAGGGCCTCCCCGTACTCGCCCAGGTGGTAGTAGCAGATCCCGCGACGCAGGTGGGCTTCCGAGTACGCGCCGTAAACCGACGGCCAGGCCTGGATGGCTTCGGTGAAGGCGTCCACGGCGGGCAGCAGCTGGTCCATCATGCGGAGCGCGACGCCCCGCGTGTAGTGGGCTCGCGCCTTGTCGATTCCCGAGAGCTCCAGAGCCAACATTTTGTCACTGTCGGCGAGCGCGGACTGGTACTGTTCGGTCCGTTCATTGCCTTCCAGCTCATCGCCCAGGGCGATGGCCGTTTCGACACGGGTGAGGGCGACCGAGTCGGGTTCGACGCGGATCGGATCCTGGGTCTGCCAGGGCGGAGTCTTCATGCCGAGCCGGGCGGTCTTGAGGTAGCCGTCCAGGTTGCGGAGCGCGTTACGGAGATCCTCGACGATGGCCTCCCCATCGGGCGAGGGACCGGTGGCCTTTTCACGGGCGCGGCGCGAGAGGGCCACGCCCAGGTCGGCAGCCGCATCGGACGACAGGCCGAGGATCCGCGTCGCCTGCTCATGGTCCTGGATGGCGAAGTCCATTTCCCCGAGCCGGAACAGGATGCGGCCGCGTTCCAAGTAGGCTTCGCCGAAGTTCGGTTTCAGTTCGATCGCTCGCTGCAGCATGGCGACACCTTGCAGCAGCGTGGCCTGGGCCCCTTGGTCCAAGCCGCCCGTGTTGGCGGTCGCGATCATGCGGAGGCTTGCTTTGCCCGACAGGTAGTTGGCTTCGGGGTTCCCCGGATTCGCCTGCAAGGCGGCTCCCAGGTCCTCCATCGCCTCCCGATAACGGCCCATGTCCAGGTAGATCCGTCCCCGCAGCAGCACGGCCCGCTCCTGCAACCCGGGAAACATGGTCGCGCCCGGCTGGATCAACGCTCGCGAAACGGCCGTCACCGCCTGCTCGACCGAGTTCAGGTTGTAGAGGCACTCGGCCTGCCCGACGAGGGCGATGGCGTTCGCGTTGGAGTTCATGGCCAGGACTTCGTTATAGACCTGGATGGCCTCCGTCCACTTCTTTTCCTTCATCAGGCTCTCGGCCTGAGCCATCTTCTCCTGGAGGGCCCGCTGGCCTTCCGACAGCTCCTCGCCGCCGAGTTCGCCGTTCATTTCGGCCGATCCGTCGTCGGTCGCTCCGTTCGTCGCCGCCGCTTCCCCGCCTCCCACCAGCGGATCGTCCAGGACAGCCTCCTCCTGGGACCAGGCCGGTCCGGAAACCGCCGACAGGAAGACCAAGGACCCCAGCAACTTGCGGGTCTGGAAACGGTTGGGCCAAAAGCGTCTCATGGGTTTCATGCTCCTCAGCGCGCGGATACCCCGGGATTGGGACTCGACGCAGCGAATTATAGGACGCCCTTCGCCCGCGCAGCTCGAAAGAGACAAGCCGCTCCCCCGTCCCGGTCAAAGACGGTAAACAGAACCCGAAGACCGGGGACGCCCGTGGGCCGCGAGCGCGTAAGGACCGCCCGGTGATCGGCCAAGTTTCCGACTGCCCGAACAAGTGCCGGCTTGAAGGGGGCCTGCACGAAGGGCCTGCACGAAGGGGGCCTGCGCGAAGGGGGGGGGCCCAGCGGACGAGACGCCAGTCGATTGTTCGCCTCGGCCGACGCGGGCGGCGAGCAAAAAAGAAAGCTCGGGGACTAGGATTCGAACCTAGACAGACGGAACCAAAATCCGTCGTGCTGCCATTACACTATCCCCGAATGCCGAGTCTCTAATTTACGGATTCGTCGGCCGGTTCACAACCGCGTAGGTGAGCTGTTTCAGCTCATTGGCGAGGTCCACGGAGACGGAACCGACGCCTTCCGGCAGGGATAACGTCACCGGGGCGAAGTTGAGGATGGCCCGCAGGCCAGCTCGCACCAGGATGTCGGCCACGGCCTGCGCGGAGGAGGCGGGCACGGCGAGAATGGCCAGCTTGATACCCAGTTTGGGCGCGACGCGGGCCAGGTCGTCCAAGGCATAGACCTCCACGCCCTCGACCTGCGTGCCGACTTTCGCGGGATCCACGTCGAAGGCCGCCGCGATGCGGAAGCCCTGCTGGTGGAACCCGCGATATCCCAGCAGCGCACGGCCCAGGTTGCCGAAGCCGACCAACGCGATGGGCCAATCCTGGTCGGTACCGAGGATGCGGTTGAAGGCCGTGACGAGCTCTTCGCACCGGTAGCCGATGCCCGGGTATCCGAAAGGGCCGAAGTGCGCGAGATCCTTGCGTACCTGGGCGTCGGTGAAGCCGAGCAGGGCGCCGAGTTGCGTCGAACTGGTCGTCTCGCGCCCCATGCGAAGCAGGTTTTGCACCTCGCGCAGGTAGAGACTCAGCCGCCCCACCACGGCCTGAGGCACGGGCGGGTCAGCTCCACCTCCGCGGGGGGCGTTCTTCGGCTGACTCATGTTTTCCTCGGAAGGCTGACGGGCCCTCGAAACGCAGAGCCGCCGTCGAAAGCCAAGACCGCCGGTGCGCCTTCTGGCTCCCAAGCGTCTCGCGCGAGCGGCAACCGCCGGTCGTCCTCCCACAAAGGGCCTTCGGTCGCCACCCACGCGGCCCCCAGCTTACTGGAAATATCCCGGGAAAAACAGCCTTTTCGCACCCGAGCCCCGGGCTGCTGGCACTGGCTGCTCGCGTTCGTTCCCGCAACCCACGCCTCTTGTCAACGAGCGAGACCGAGCAGTTTGCGATCGGACGCCTGCCGGTGGAAAGAACGCCACGAGTTGCGTGGCGGCGTCGCCCCTGACGACCGAGACGATCGCCGGCAACCTCCACCAATTCCACTCAATTCACGACACCCGTCGACTCATCGCAGGTGAACAACTTCCGTTTATGACACTCAGGCTACCCACTGGTTTTATTTTGCCCATCCTTTTTTCTACCCCCACCCACCCCACCTTGACGATTCATCAGGGCATCGGAGTTGAGAATGCGAATTGCGCGGCTTCCCGATCCGTTGTGGGGATCGGTCCTGAAGGAGCAGGAGAGCATTGGACAGCTCTGTAGTTCAAGAGTAAACGCGACTCGAAGGTCGCCAGACTAGTTCCCGGTAGCTTGAGTTTGTTGAGGAGATCGGAAGATGAGCACGCGATTCGGAGTGCCGATCCTGGCGGTCCTCTTGACCGTCGGTACGGCCAAGATGGCTGGAGCCGCCTGGTTTGGCGCGACCAGCTATGGCAACTGTGGGTGTGGTGGCGGAACGGCTGCGGCCGTGGACGGAGCCACCGTGGTGGAAGGAGGCGCAGCAGCCCAGGGAGTCGTCGCGGGATCCGCCGACGGTTCTGCAGGTGCCGGTGGATCGGGCGATGGGACTTACACCATCCTCGTCAATCGCTCCCGCGTGGTCTATGTGCCCGAGCAGTATACGGCGACGCGCGTGGTTCGCGACACCGTGTACGAAGACCAGACGATCAACACCGTGTCCTACGTGCGTGAGAATCGGTCGCGCACGGTGAACTACACGGTTCGTCGCCCGGTTTGGGAGACCCGCCAGAAGACGATCAACTACACCGTCAACGTGCCGGTGTGGGAAGATCGCCAGAAGGTGACCAACTACACGGTCATGAAGCCGGTGTGGGAAGATCGCCAGAAGACGATCAACTACACGGTCATGAAGCCGGTGTGGGAAGACCGCCAGAAGACGATCAACTACACGGTCATGAAGCCGGTGTGGGAAGATCGCCAGAAGGTGACCAACTACACGGTCAACATCCCGGTCTGGGAAACCCGGACCAAGGAGATCCCGTACACGGTCCGTCGTGCCGTGTGGGAGACCCGCGAGAAGACGATCAACTATACGGTCATGGTTCCGACGTGGGAGGAACGCTCCCGCACGATCAACTACACGGTGATGATCCCCGTGACCGAGCAACGCACTCGGACGGAAACCACCTACGTCCGCCGCGCCGTCCCCTATACCAAGGAGATCACGGTGCAGAGCGGCCGGTGGGACGTCCAGCAGACGGTGATCCCCGGCAAGACCACGACCCGCACGGTGCAGCAGCCCGGCTCCTGGAGCTACGATCCGTGCTCCGGCCGCTGCGTCTACTGCCCGGGCGCTTGCTGCACGATCACCTGCACCACGCCTGACAAGGTGTGCTGCAAGAAGGTCTGGGTGCCGGAATGCATCACGAAGACCATCAACTGCGTGAAGTACGTCTGCGAGCCCTGCACGAAGGAGATTCCGTACACCGTCTGCAAGATGGTGCCGGAATGCCGGACGAAGGTTTGCAACTACAAGGTCTGCAAGATGGTTCCCGAGTGCCGCACCAAGGTCTGCACCTACAAGGTGTGCAACTATGTGTGCGAGCAGCACGTGAAGACCTGCACCTACAAGGTCTGCAAGATGGTGCCGGAGTGCCGGACGAAGGTTTGCAACTACAAGGTTTGCAAGATGGTTCCGGAATGCCACACCAAGGTCTGCAACTACAAGGTGTGCAAGATGGTGGCTGAGTGCCACACGAAGGTTTGCAACTACCGCGTGTGCAAGATGGTGCCCGAGTGCCGAACCAAGGTTTGCAACTACAAGGTTTGCAAGATGGTTCCGGAATGCCGCACCAAGGTCTGCACCTACAAGGTCTGCAACATCGTGTGCGAGCAGTGCACCAAGGAAGTGCCCTACACGGTCTGCGTGCCGGTTTGCAGCACCAAGACCATCAAGGTTCCGAAGTGCGTCAGCCGCACGGAGTGCTACACGGCCACCCGTTGCGTGCGGAAGGTGATCTGCGAGCAGGTCCCCGTGAAGGTCTGCTGCCCCACGCCTTGCTGCGACCCCTGTGCAGGTGCCGATGACTCCTGCGACGCGGGCTGCGAGGCGACCTGTGGCGCCTAAGGTCGAGTGAAACACGGCGGTAACGCCGTCAGAGCCGAACTGGTCTGGCGTTCGAAGGGCGGCCTGGTCCGAAAGGATCAGGCCGCTTTTTTTGTTTCTACCCCCATCCGCGCCCGCCCGGAGCGGGTATCAGAACCTTCCGCAGCGTTCGCGAAAGCTGGAATTCGCCGCGACGTTCCCGAGTAGCCTACGCCCCCGTGGCTGCCTCCAAGCGACCTGCCAGGCCATTCAAGAAAAAACAGCAGGCATTCATCACAGCGGCCTGGCACTTCCGCCCCCGCCTCCGCGCACCCCCGTTCGCCCAACCGGTTCGCGCTGCTCGTTCGCGTCGCCTGCTCGCGGCCCGTGCGCACCCCGCGGGACCACTTCGCATGCCTGCCTGGATACCCACGCTCCTTTCCGCGCCCCCCTCGTGTCACGAGCGTGGACGAGTTCCGTGCCAGTCGCCGTCGAGCCCGTGAAAAAGCCGCAAAAAGACGCAGCAAAGCCGCTCGATGCGGACTTCGGTTCCTTGACGCTCTGCGCACCCCTTGCTAGATTTCTCGGTTTATATTTACACGTCCGCAGCTCGCTCTGAGGAACCTCCGGCTCCCAGGTCCCTTCGTTCCAACTCGCCCCCCGGGAATCGTGGGGGCGGTGACGTCGCCTCGCACTGCGTCCGCTCGACAACCGCCGGCGGTTGTCGAACACTGGGGCCAGACGACGGACACGTTCCAGCCCGTGGCTGGAACGTCACGGAGTGCCCGGATTCGAATCGCGGAGATTCGGAGTGAGTGGAGCCCCAACAGGTTCGCGTGGCGGTCGCGCGAACCGGCTGGAGGCGGCTGGCAGGGTTTCTCCGCGCAGGCGAAGCGACCCGGGCGGATTCCGGACAGGCCTCACCTGTATTTGACTCAAACGGCGTCTCTGGGAATTACCGGAGGTCCGGGGGCAAGGAGCCCACCGGGACTTCGGTGAACCACCTGGAGCGAATCGGCAGCAGACTTCAACAAGGAAACGATGTCATGGCAACTCGCAAGTCGTCCAGCCCCAAGTCCCAGATGATCTACTACTTTGGCCAGACACGCACGGACGGGAAGGCCGACCAGAAGCAGCTGCTGGGCGGCAAGGGCGCGAACCTCGCGGACATGACCGGCATCGACCTGCCGGTGCCACCCGGTTTCACGATCACCACCGAGGTCTGTGCCGGCTACTACGAGCACGGCGAGAAGATGCCCGAAGGCCTCATGGACGAGGTCCGCAAGAACATCAAGACGCTGGAGAAGGAGCTGGGCAAGAAGTTCGGTGACAACAAGAACCCGCTGCTCGTCTCCGTCCGCTCCGGTGCCGCCGCTTCGATGCCCGGCATGATGAACACGATCCTCAACCTGGGCTTGAACGACGAGTCGGTGGTGGGCCTGGCCCAGGCGACGGACAACCCCCGCTTCGCCTACGACGCCTACCGCCGCGTCATCAACATGTACAGCGACGTCGTGATGGGCGTCGACCACGAGCACTTCGAAGAGGCTTTCTCGAAGATCAAGAAGAAGTACAAGGCCGTGCTCGACACCGACGTGCCGACCGAAGGCCTGATCGAGCTGTGCGGCGCGTACAAGGAGGTCGTCCGCAAGTACGCCAAGCAGGACTTCCCACAGGATCCGTACACGCAGCTGGAACTGGCCATCAAGGCGGTCTTCGCCAGCTGGATGACGCCTCGCGCCGTGCGTTACCGCGAAGTGGAGAACATCCGCGGCTTGAAGGGCACGGCGGTCAACGTGCAGTCCATGGTGTACGGCAACATGGGCGATGACTCGGGCACGGGCGTCGCCTTCACCCGCGACCCGTCGACGGGCAAGAACGAGTTCTACGGCGAGTTCCTCATCAACGCTCAGGGCGAGGACGTCGTGGCCGGTATCCGCACGCCGCAGCCGGTCGCCGAGATGCCGAAGTGGAACAAGGCGATCCACAAGCAGCTGCTGGAGATCAAGACCAAGCTGGAGCAGCACTACCGCGAAGTGCAGGACATCGAGTTCACGATCGAGAAGGGCAAGCTCTACATGCTGCAGACCCGCACCGGCAAGCGGACGGGTGCGGCGGCGGTGAAGATCGCCTGCGACCTCGTGAAGGAGAAGTTGATCGACGAGGAGACCGCCCTGCTGCGGATCCCGGCCGGCGACCTGACTCAGCTACTGCTGCCCGGCTTCGCCCCCGCCGCCCGCAAGGCGGCCCAGGTGCTGACCCGCGGTCTGCCCGCCTCGCCGGGAGCCGCCGTCGGTAAGCTCGCCTTCACCGCCGCCGAGGCCGTGGAGCGGGCCCATGCGGGCGAAGCGGTCCTGCTGGTCCGCAAGGAGACGAGCCCCGAGGATATCGACGGCATGCACACGGCCGCCGGCATCCTCACGAGCACGGGCGGCATGACCAGCCACGCGGCGGTGGTCGCCCGCGGTTGGGGTCGCTGCTGCGTCGCCGGAGCCGGCGAAGTGATCATCGACGAGAAGGCTCGCAAGATCACCGTCAACGGCAAGGTCTTCACCCACAACGACACCCTGTCGCTCGATGGCTCCACCGGCGAAGTCATGGTGGGCTCGATCGCCACGGAACAGCCCGAAATGTCCGGCGACTTCGCCAAGATCATGAAGTGGGCCGACAAGTATCGCCGACTTGCCGTCCGCACCAACGCGGATACGCCCGAGGACTCCCAGCGCGCCCGTGACTTCGGCGCCGAAGGCATCGGCCTCTGCCGCACCGAGCACATGTTCTTCGAGGAAGGACGCATCGGACCGATG
>JBIIEC010000455.1:0-4720 GCA_044238045.1 Pirellulaceae bacterium
GCTCGCCGCGTGCCGTGGCAGGGCAGCCGCGCGAGCCGCCAATCATCCGCTCCCGCGCGGCTAGGACGGCCTCGCTCCAAGTAGCGCCCCAAGCAAGCTTGCTTTTATCGGTGGGATCTCTTACGGAGAGCGCCAGGCCGTCGCGACTGCGCCGTCCTTCACCGCTCCCTGCCGAACGCGAAGCCCGCCCCATCGTCCAGTCCACTTCTTGACTCCGCTCGCGTTCTTCTTTATTCGCCGGAGGTCCCATGGCGGTTTCCTTTCGTTTTCCGTTGGATCGCCTGGGATGGATTCGTGCCAGCCGGCGTCCGCGACGCAATCGGACGCGCGACGGCGTGCGGCAGCCTCATTTGGAATTCCTGGAGGATCGCGTCGTCCTCGTCTCGTCCAGCCTGACGACGGAGGACAACGGCTCGGTCAAGCTGTCCCTCAACGGTGCGGCGACCTTCACGGTGGGCGAGGGACTGTACAACAATCGTCCCGTGCTCACCTTGGCTTCGGATAACTCGGATTTCGAAGGCAAGCGAAGCGGGGCTTACGACCTCGACTCGGGTGACGACGGCGTCCAGGCGCTCTACCTCGACCAGGCAAATGATGTCTCCGTCCGGGTCGACAACGACAACAATACTTACATTCGGCTGCTGGACCTGAATACGCGGGGTAATGACCTGGCCATCCAGGGAGGTAATTCGATCCAGGTTCCCTCGGGGCAGACGGTCAGTACGGGGAGCAACGGCGGGGATTTCGGAGCAATCACCCTGGCCAGCACGCGGATCGACATCGAGGGAACGCTGAGAGCCGCCGGCCGTGACGCGAACAACCAGTTGACCGGCGGCGGCGACATTACCCTTGTCTGCTCCGATGTCGACTGGATCCTTGACACCAATCGGGACGGAGGCAAGGACGACACGCTGCAGGTGAACGTGACCGGAGGGACGCTCGAGGCGAACGACGTCAAGATCGACGTCAAGAAGGAGAATAAGAAGCTGAAGAAGCAGGTGATCGGAATCGACACGAACATCACGAGAGTGACGCTCACGTCGGCAACCATCACCGCGACGGGAAACATCACGGTGAACTCATCCGCGCTCGACGAGATGATTCACTTGGGCGACAAAGGCTACGAAAACCGGGCGGCGTCGATAGGCTCGGGGTTCATCACATCGCCAGGCCTCAAGTATCTGCTGGACTGGATAGGGGTATCGACGACGGGATTCGGCAAGTGGTTTGGCATGTGGCCGACGGTCTCGTTCTTCATGCGCAGGGCCGAGGCAACCGTCACACTGGATGGGGCGACTCTGGTGGCCGAGGGCGACGTCAGCCTGGGGTCCGTGACGGTCGCCCAGTCCTCGGAGTCGGTGAACCAGGCGCGGCCGTATGGCAGTTCGGCCGTCGAGCTGGTCGCGGGTTACGCCGAATCGACCGGTCGCGCGAAGACGATGCTGACCGGGGCTACCTCCATACGGTCCAATAACGTCGCGATCACCTCGGATTCCAGCGTATCCGCCAAGGTGACGAGCACGGCATTGGCACCGTTCAACAAATCCAAGGACGAACAGGGCAGGACGGGAACAAAGCCTGCGGACAATGTGTCCATCGCGGCGGCGATCGCCGACACACACCTGCAAGCGACGACGGATATCGGCGAGCAGGTCTTCATCGATGCCTATGGTGCCGCGACGATCACCGCCACCGGCAAGCTGACCAACGCTCCCACGGCCTTCGCCCTCAGCTATATCGATGGCCATGTCGGCACGACCTTCGCGTTGGGGCTCGACCAGGACACGCAGGTGAACACCACCATTCGTGGTACCGTTCGGTCTGGCGATAGCCTCGGCGGCTCCGCAACGCTCGACCGGCAGTCCCTGTCGGAAACCAGCGACACCGATTGGGTGCCGTTGTCCGCACTGACAGGCAGCGCCCAGTCATGGGGACCGGGCGATTTCGTGCAGTACCGCCTGCGTCGCAGCACGGGCGAGGACGTCAAGGAGCAATCGGCGGACGCGGAGCCGATCCAGGGGCTGGTCACGGGAGTCGATTACCGCATTGTCGAAGTCAAGGACGGCAAGGCACGTCTGGCGTTGGCCGCGGAGGTCGACTTGGAAGCGGCCAAGGGGCCCGCGCCGTCCACGCAGTCCTTTCATCTCGTCAAGCGTCAGGCGTTTGTGCCGCAGACGGACCTTTCGGGTAACTCCCTGCGAATCCCGGACCATCCGTTCGTGGCAGGCCAGTCGGTACGTTACCTGGCGAATTGGGATCTGAGTTCGACCGAAACAAACGACGTCGTCGAGGGCTTGGAGGACCAGGAGACCTACTACGTCATCGTCGTCGACAAGGATCATGTGCAGTTGGCGGCCAACGCCGACGATGCGGCACAGGGGATTTCCATCGCCCTCGGCGCCTCCACGGAAGACGCCACCGAGCTCCTGCTCTACGAGTCGAGCACCGCGATGACCTTTGATCCCGCCAAGGACGTCGATGTGACGATCGATCGCATCGTCGTCGATCCGCATGGCGAGGCGCTCACCACGGGGGATTCGTTCATCTATCGCGTTGATCCGAACGTGGATGTCGAAGTCCTTGCCCCGCGTTCGTACCTGTTCGCTCCGGAAAGTGCGACCACGGATTTCGATCCGACGGGTTCCGTGCAACTGCAGGCGAAGGTACTGAATGAAGTGGACAACAGCCTGCTGTTGCCAAACCACGGTTGGCAGACGAACGATGCGGTGACCTACGAGCCGAACGACAGCGAAGCTCTGGTGGCGGTCCGGGGCGGTTACCGCGAACGCGTGCTGAACGAGGATTTCGACAGTCTCTTCCTGCCTGACCATGGTTTTTCCGACAACCAGCGTGTCGTCTATCTTCCCGGGGCTGGAGTAACGCCCCTGGCAGGGCTGGTGTCCGGTGCGTCTTATCTGGTGCGGGTCATTGATGCGAATCACGTTCACCTGTTGGACCTGAACAGCAAGATCCTGCCACTTGCCAAGCCGACCCAGTCGGGGACGCATGCGTTGGCCACCAGTGGTTCGCCTCCCGCGAGCGTTCAGTTCGATCCGACTGGCTCCAACGCCGTGAAGCGGGAAGAGTTCACGCTGGTGTCCGGAGCGACTTACAGGATCATTCGCGGCGATGACGACCACGCCTTCCTGGCAGAGCACGACGTGTCGCTGCCATGGTCGGTGCCGCTGCAATTGAACATGCCCGATGCCGCGAGCCAGCATACGCTGCGTGGCACTTCCACGTCGCATACGTTCGACCCGGCCGCGTATGTCACCTGGCCCGCCGTGGACCTGACCTTGGACACGATCCTGCTGCGCGACCGTCACAACATGGTGACAGGCATGCGGGTGCGGTATGACGCGGGAGTGGACGAAGTGGGCGGCCCCAATGTGCCGATCGCTGGCCTGGTCAGCGGTCGCGACTACTACGCGATCGCCGTGAGTCCCTATCTGGTGGCACTGGCGAGCACGCGCGAGGACGCGCTGGCGGGTCGGCCGATAAATCTGAACTCAAAGGGGAGCGGATCGGCGACCGCGAAGCACCACCTGACGCGTTACGAAGTGGACACGGTGAATCACTGGATCGTGTCGCCGAGCCACGAACTGGAGACGGGGCAGGCGGTTGAGTACGTTCCGGAGGAAGGCGAGGCCGTGGGAGGGCTCCAGACGGGGCAGGTGTACTACGCGATTCGGTTGGACGAGAACACGGTGCGGCTGGCGGAAACGCTGGAGATCGCCACCGAGGCCGCTCGCGACCCCTCGCGGACGGACTACGTCCATTTCAGCTCGACAGGCAGCGGCACCCTGCATGGCCTGAGAACCGAAGCGTTGGTGATGGATTTCGACGTCAGCCGCGCGCGGCCGGTCATCGACTTGGACTCGGATTCGATCTGGATGAAGCATTCGTGGAGGACGGGAACTCGAGTGTTGTACGACGCGAACGGCGGCACGCCGATCGCCGGGTTGAACGAACTGTCGAACTACTACGTGATCGCGCTCGGCGGCGACGCATTGCAGCTGGCCACGAGCCGTGAGGCCGCACTGGCTGGCCAGAAGGTCGACCTGACCGGTCGCGGCACACTGGGCGTGGGATTGCACGTGCTTTTCGAGACGCCGGACTACGACCTGCAGGATGTCCCTGAGGTCTGGCGGTCGTTCGACCCAACCTTGCTGCTGCCGATCGACGACGCGTCCCACACGCTGCAGATGACGCGCCATCCGTTCCGCGAGGGACAAGCGGTCACCTATCTGACAGGCGATGGGCTGCCAATCTCCGGATTGCAGAACGGAGGTTCGTACTACGTCCATGTCGTGGACGACGATCATTTCCAACTGGCCGCATCGGCGGTGGATGCGGAGGCCGGGAACGTGCTGCCACTTGCGCTCGGCAACGCGACGGGGCAGCGGCATGGATTCAGTATTCGCTCCACCTCATCGCTGAAGGACCGTCCCGTCGATGGCCTCGTGGATGGTGACCAGTACTATGCCATCGTGGATGAGGTCGATCCGCAGTCGGGACTGGTGAAACTGCGGATTGCGGAGTCTAGTTTCGACGCGAAGCAGGCGACCCTGCTGAAGATCCGACGTAACGCGAGCACTTCGGTCGACCAAGGCCTTACGCCGGTGTTGGTCGGGCAGGATCCGGGGATTACCGTCGCGTCGTCGTTGAAGCCGGCCGTCAACTCGGTGAACGCGCGGTCGAAACTCGGTGGCAAGCCTTA